>JAUWWQ010000007.1 GCA_030616775.1 Planctomycetota bacterium | reverse complement strand
TGTTGGACGAGTTCGAGAAACGACGATACAAAAGTCATTACGAGCCTCCATGGACTTTCGGTCGTCCACCCGCCTCCATGCGGGTGGTTCTTTCCGCTCATAGACCGAATCGCCTGGTTGGCTCGTTCTTGTTTACCCGGGACTCACGAAACGCCTCCGAAAAGTGCGAAACTCGAACTTAGCCTCTGCCGCTTACCTGCTGATCGAACACTTGCGGCGGATCGGCCTTAGGGGCACCGAGCTGGCCGGTGCTCAGGTAACCACGATTCGCTTGAAGATATCCAAAGTTGCCGCCCGGGTGACGACTTCGGTTCGACGAGTGGTACTCTACTTGTCCAGCAGCTACCCCTACCAGCAACTCTTCATTCGTCTGGTTGCCCGCTTGGTGCCTTGCTGAGCGGCGCCCTCCTTGAATTGTCGGGTGTCCAAGTAGTGCACAACTCGAATCGCTGCCTGGGGGAAAGGGGGTGGTCTGCTCAGAGCACCTCGATGGCGGCGCCCAAGCCCGCCCTTCCTTCGGTATGTCTACCTCGAGTTACACCCGGTTACGGGCATCCGTCCGGTCCGGGCCAGCCAGGTGCCGGAGGCGCCTGCGCCGGCGGATAGGCGAACCCACGGAACGCATCGAGGACATACGTCACGTCTGCAATGTTCACCAGCCAGTCCGGGTAGTTGGGCTCGATGTCAGCCCTGGACTTTAGCACCGCGCCCTCCAAGTTTCTGAACTTGTCCAGACACGCCGTGACATCCGTGGTTATGTTCACTACTCCCTCAGGTGGCGTGCACGGAATGACCGCGCAATGCCCCACCGAATCGCCCCAGTGGCTGGTGCTGACAACTAGCGGAGCAGAATAGTTGGGTTCGCCGACCACATCACAGGTTTCGTGGATCGCCTGGACCTCATATGTTGCGCCGGGCACGATTGCATCACCAATAACGTGGAGTGGACTCTTCGTGCTCCAGTCGTCGCGATACTCGGGCGGATCACAGGACAGCTTCGCAGACCAGAACGTACCGAAACCCGGTGCCCCGACCGGGTCAATCTTCCCTGCGTTCTCGCTGACCTCCGTGATTGGCTCGGCGACCCACATCGTGGTGCCGTTATGAATGTCAAATGGCGCCGGCAGATCCAACAAGGTGACTCGCAGGGCCGTGAATTCACCCGGGTGGCCTGGGACAAACGAGATGTACCGGCTCTTTGAGTAGCCGGCCTCGCCGTCGGGTCTCTGAAGCGGTTCAGCGATGGTCACACATTCGCACTCGTCGGGGATACCGTTGACATCCAGATCTTCGGACGTTTCTTCGGTGATGTCGCACTCATCAGGAACGGCGTTAGCATTGCAGTCGCCGCTCGCTCCGCAACCGGGTATGTCGCAGGCACCGTCCAGCGCCGCACAGTCTATGTCGCAATCGTCCGGGTAGCCATTCTCGTTGCAGTCACGGGGATTCTCGTATGGGCCCATATCAACGATGGGAGGTCCAATCACACCAGGGTTGCCCGTATCGGGACTCGTCGGGTGATCAAGAAACCGCGGCCCCCCGCCCAGGTCAAGCGGGAGCGGTTCCTCCGTGTCCGAGTCACCGTCCAGGTCGGGCGTGTCGCGCGGGACGTCGTCGTTATCACCGGCGTCGATGCAGGGTGAGCCGGACAAGAGTGGCAGGTCACCGGGGTCATCGTCGGCTGTCCCCCACAGGCCGTCTGGGCCGGGGTCGGGGTTCTGCACAAACATTGGGTCGGCGGCGATGTTGCCGCCAGTCCCGGTGGGGTCCGAGAGGCCGTCGTAGTCGTACGCGGTGTTGCCGTAGACGCAGTTGTACCGCAGGGTCGGCGTGCCAGTGTTGCGGAGAATCCCGGACGAGTTGAACGCAACGATCGTGTTCGCGATCGTCGGGGACGAGTCGTAGTAGAGGCCCAGCCCGCCGGCGAGGGGAGCGCTGTTGCCGGTGATCGCGTTGTTCGCGATCGTGGGAGAGCCTTGCGCGAGGAATAGTCCACCGCCGACCAAGGCGTTGTTGACCGCGATCGTGTTGTTTCCGAGTATCGGGGAGGAGTACTCGAGGAACAGCCCGCCGCCGTAGTGGTCGGCGTTGTTGCCCGTGATCGTGTTGTTTGCGATCGTGGCGGAGGAGTACTGCAGGAACAGCCCGCCACCGGCGAAGGAGGCGCGGTTGGCCGTGATCGTGTTATTCACGATCGTCGAGGAGGAGTGGTACAGGCTCAGCCCGCCGCCGCCGGAGGAGGCGCTGTTGCCTGCTATTGTGTTGTTGGCGATCGTCGGCGAGGAGTAGCGAAGGTTTAGCCCACCGCCGTACTCAGCGCTCCCGTTGGTAATGGTGAAGCCGTCGATGGCGTTAACCCGGTAGCCCCCTTCGGCGGTCACTACCGAGCCTTGCTGCTGCCCGTCCAGGGTCGTGACGTTGGCATCCCAGTCCCGCTCGTCCCGCGCCGTCTCGCTGCCGGCAAAGCCGCCATACACATATGCATAGAGATGGAGCGTGATGAATTCCTCGTATGTGCCACCCTGCACCCACACCTCGCCCCCGAGCGCGGACGCCGCGTCGATGCCCGCCTGTACCGTACGCTTGGCTAAGGCCCAGGACGAGCCGTCGTTGGCGTCGTCCCCCGCGGGGCTGACGCGTATCGTGACGTAAGGGCCCGCCGGCCACACCGTGCCATCCGATTCATCGGCGCCGATGTCTACCGTTCCACGCTGGATACGCAGCTCGTTGTCCATGTCGAAATCACCGAACGCGTCGGCGTTGCTTCCGGAGTTCACGCAGGGTGAGTCCGGCTGAATGTGGACGTTGCCGTAGCGCGGGTCGGCAAGCCGCGGGTCGGTGGAGATGTTGCCGTCCGTCCCGGTGGGATCGGTGACGCCGTAGTAGTCGTACTCCGTGTTGCCGAAGACGCAGTTGTACCGCAGGGTCGGCGTGCCAGTGTCGCGGAAAATCCCGGACGAGTTGAACGCGACGATCGTGTTCGCGATCGTCGGGGAGGAGTCCCAGTACAGGTACAGCCCACCGCCGGCCGAGGAGGCGCTGTTGCCGGTGATCGTGTTGTTGGCAATCGTCGGGGAGGACTCCCAGAGGTACAGCGCGCCACCCCAGCAGGCGCCGTTGGCGGTGATTGTGTTGTTCGCGATCGTCGGGGAGGAGTACCGCAGGTACAGCCCGCCGCCGCCGGAGGCGTTGTTGCCGGTGATTGTGTTGTTGGCGATCGTCGGGGAGGACTGCTTGAGGTACAACCCGCCACCCCAGAGGGCGCCGTTGGCCGTGATTGTGTTGTTCGCGATCGTGGGGGAGGAGTCGTGCAGGTACAGCCCGCCGCCGTAGTCGTCGGCGTTGTTGCCGGTGATCGTGTTGTTGGCAATCGTCGGTGAGGAGGATTCCACATACAGCCCGCCACCGGTGAAGGAGGCGCGGTTGGCCGTGATCGTGTTGTCGGCAATCATCGGGGAGGAGTAGTCGCGAAGGTACAGTCCGCCGCCTTCGTAGGCCTCGTTGCCTGTGATCGTGTTGTTGGTGATCGTCGGGGAGGAGTCCAACAGGTACAGCCCGCCGCCTATGGAGAGGGCGCTGTTGCCCACGATCGTGTTGTTGGCGATTGTCGGATAGGAGTCGAGCAGGTAGAGCCCGGCGCCGCACGGGGCGTGGTTGCCGGTGATCGTGTTGTTGGCGATCGTCGGGGAGGAGCGCAACAGGTACAGCCCGCCGCCGTCACCGCCGATACCGTTGGTAATTGTGAAGCCGTCGACACGGGTCGTTGCCGTCGCCCCGGAAGGTGAGGTGACCACAGTACCACTGTGATTGCCGTCGAGGATCGTCGCGTTCGCCTCCCAGTCGCGCTGGGTAAGCTCGGTCTCGTTTCCGACGAAACCGCCGTACAACTCAACTCCCAAGGCGAGCGTGAAGTTCCCCACATAGGTGCCGGTCGCCACCCAGATCTGATCGCCACTGACGGCCAGGCCCAGGGCGGTCTGTAAATCAGGGCACGCATCGTCCCAACCGGTGCAGGTCGTACTGGCACCACCGTCGTCGACGTAGTAAGTCGTCTGGGCGTGTGCGGCCCCGGCCGCGATCAGCACGCAGGGAAGGAGCCAAAACAGCGTTCGAGTTCGGTTTATGCAACACATAACCGAAGCCTCCTCTAGTGCGATGTGCTCGCACGGCTTCAAAGACCTTGTCGAAACTTGGCGTGGGTGCACCACCACCTCCCGCCCCTCTCCGGCCGTGTCGTCCAATAAGTGCAGTTTGCAAGTATAGCTTCTTTTGGCGCCAGTGCAACACAAAAAGCCAAAAAAGTAAGTAAAATCCGCTACGCGACTGGGGGCAATGCGGGTAGCGGTGAGTTTACTGCGCTTCCTGTGATAGTGACGCGACGCGGGCAGCCCAACGAACTTTCGTACCGATTGCACGGCCACAGCCCGTGCCTGCGCACGCTATCCCCTCGCCGTTGTATGCGGCAAAGCTTTCAGGCGATATGCCGATGTCAGCGCGTCAACTGATGGAGCACTACTTGCGCTTATAAGTGCCCTTCATGTCCATTTTCTTGACGAGGTGGAGTCCGTCGGCCCACTCCTCCATTCGCCAATCGAGGGTGTCCTTGTCGAGAACTGTCATGTGGTAGCGGCCGTAGCTGGTGGTGCCGTCAAGTCCGACGCTCTTGTAGTCCATACGCCAGCACTTGGCGTCCGCGTCGTAACGGGCTGTGCCCTGTTGCGGGTAGCCCCAGTTGTTGAACATCCACCAGATGTACTTCTTGGTCTTGGGATGCCAGCTCCATACGCCGGCGGTCTCGAATTGGGTCTGTCCACTCTGGGCCGACATGGAGCCGTTTAAGGTACGACCGTCCAGGGTCCACTTCCATTCGGCCGTCCCGGTCCAGTTCTTGTCCGCCTCTTCGGCGTTGAGCATTTCGGCCTCCCAGTTCCACTGCCCGATGAAGACATCATAGGCACTGAGCTCGGATGCTCGCGGCGGGCGCTGGATGTCGGCGAAATTCACCTTCGAGGCGGCACAGCCGGACGACATAAGGACGACTGCCGGCACAAGGAACGCTGCCAAAGTTCGTACGGTGTTCATGCTGATACCTCCGTTTGATCTGAACATAACCTATCCACTCGCCAAGTGCGGCAGGATAAGGGCGATGCCGTGATAATGCCAGCGAAAAATCCAGGATATCCTCCGCCTACGCGATATCACCATATCCGGGCGGCGGGGCGCGGATTCTGCGGTCGGGCGTCTGTCGAGCAGGCCTTACCGGCGATTATTTGAGCAAGGCGGCTTGACAAACAGGTGCTTTAGCATGCTACATAGACGATCCGCACGGTTTGGATGTGCCCAAATAGGGGATGACTAACATGGCTGTGTCGGCCGACAATCAGGTTGTTCTCACAGGTTGTGGATGGGTTACACCCTTTGCGGCCGGCTCGATCGCCGAGGTGTTGACCGCCGCCTGTCCGAGCCGCGGGCTTTCCCGGCGCGCCGGGACGCGGACGACCGCGTCGACTGAGTCCCGCGAGCCGCCAAGCGACCTGGGTTTCCGGGCGGTGCCCGACGAGTGGGTTAATGATTACCCGGATTTCGCCAGGGAACTCAAACTGGATAAGGGCGCGTGGATGACGGCGGCGGCGCTGGTGCACGCGTGCCGGAATGCTTCCCTGCAAATCGAGTCGCTTGACGCCGCCCGAGTCGGCCTCGCCCTTGGCTGCGGGCTGGCAGGCCAGTTGGGGATGATCGACTTTGCCTGCGAGGTCCGTGAGCAATCTTCCCGCTTCGTCAGCCCGATCCATTTCCCACAGACCGTCGGGAACTACATCGCCGGTGCCCTGTCCCGCGGTTTCAAGATCCGCGGACCCAACGTCACGCTGGCAACCGGAGGTGCTTCGGGCCTGGACGCCATTGTGGAGGCATGCGGCTTCATCACCGCCGGCGGGGCGGACGTGGCTTTCGCCGGTGGAACCGAGCGGTTATCCAAGCCGCTCGCTGGGAGCCTTGCCGGGCCCGGCGAGGTCCTCAGTGAAGGGTCATGCCTTTTCGTACTCGAGCGATCCGGTCACGCGACCGCCCGAAACGCCCCGCCGCTCGCAAGTGTAACGCGTTGGGGGCACCTCGGCGAACGGACCATGGCCGTAAGGCCGAACGATGCCACCGGCAAGGGTGAAGCCGGCGGATCCCCGATCCTGTCGGTCGCCGGCTGCCGATACCTTGGAGCGATCTTGATCGAGCATTGGATCGGGCGATGCCTGGGAGCATCCGGGCCGGCCGCTGTGGCCGCAGCCATTGGGGCCGCCCAGCAGCGTGAGGTACCGCTGATTAACGCTTCCGAGGTGACTTCCGTGTCCACCGGACGAATCACGGTAGGCGAGTTGTCCACGGCCGAGGGACCGATTCCGGCGCTCATCATAGCCGACGCCGACGGCGCCCACCGAACCACACTTGAAATCACCATCCCTGCGTCAGGCTAAGCCGTACTGAACAGGGATGCGGCGTCGTGGCCGGTAAAGCCGGTTGAAAGCTTGAGCACCGTTCTAACCGGGCGTTCAATCGGCGTGGTCGCCAATGGGACCGGGAGCTGGGAACGCTCCGGGTCGCTGCGAAGTGTCGCCGGGACGTACTGATGCCTGATCGAAAGCAGCGCGCAGACCGTCTCGATAAGGCTGCAGGCCGCGAGCATGTGACCGACGTAGGGCTTGAACACGGTAGCGACGGCATGTTCCCGTTTGCCCTTCATGGCCTGGGCAAGACACTTGGCCTCGTAGCCGTCGGACAACTGGGTGCTTGCCCCGTGTGGGACGACAAGATCCAGATCGCTTACTGACACACCAGTGGCATCCATCGCTTGGATGATAACATCGCGCAGGCGGGCTGAGCGGACGTCCGGGATCACCTGCTTCCAACCCTGGTGGGCGAACGCCCCGCCCAGGTACTTGGCGTAGACATTCGTACCGCGCCGGGCTGCGTGCGATGCGGATTCCAGGACAATCGCTCCCGCGCCCTCCCCGACGTAGAAACCCGAGGACTGGGCGTCGAACGGACGCATCCGCTCATCACAGGCGTACAGGTTGAGTCGGCGGAACCACTCCAGCCGAACGCCGGTGTCGAATGCTTCGCCGCCGACCACGATCATGACATCGGCCTGTCCCGAGCGGATACGCTGAGCCGCCACCTCGATGGCTGATGCGCCGGACGAGCAAGCGTTGTGAACGCTGGTCGAGTAACCCCGGCAGCCGAAGGCCTTGGCCGCCAGGTGCACGTACATAAAGGGCTGCATGTTGTAAAAGTAGGGAGCCAGGAGCTCATAGACCGGTGGCGGCCGATCGGTAGGGATCGGAGACGTGAGCAGCTCGAACAGCCGGCATACCGTCCGCTCTACACCCGGGGCCTCGAAGGCCTGGATCACCCCGATCGAATTGTGGTCATGGTCATACTCGAGCCCGGCGTCGGCGAGCGCCAGCTCGATGGCCAAGAGGGCGTAGGCCAGGTCCCGGTACCCTTCGGCATCCTGTCCCGCCAGAAACGCCAGATGGACATCGAGGCCCGGTATGTCAGCACTCTCCGGCATCGAGGCCAGCGGCAGTTCCTCGATCCGGCCAATATCGACCTGGAGCTTCCGCCGCCCAATACTCGACCGGCCTTGGGCAAGCGAAGCCCAAAATGCCTCGCAGCCCACGCCTATGGAAGTGACCGGCCCGACACCGGTGATGACCACATCATGCATATCAGAACCCAATATCCCTATCCTATCCAAGACGCTCCGCCACGCGGCTTACGCAAGCCGCGGCTTTGACGCCGTGTCGATGTCCGCGTCCCGGCGCGCCGGGAAAGCCTGCGGCTCAGACGCCCTAGGATGCCGGTTCCTGCCGGATCACGCAATCGCGAGGATTATACTGGCGTTATACCCGCCGAAACCCGCGGAATTATTGACCACGCAGCGGACTCGGGCGGGCCTCACGGCACCCTGGATCGCGTCCAGCGCACAGGGTTGGAGTACGTTATCGAGGTGCCAGGTGGGGATCAACTCCTGGTGCTGGAGGCTGAGCACACAACATGCGGTCTCCATCGCCGCAGCCGCACCCATCGTATGGCCGGTAAGGGCCTTGATCGAGCTGAAGCTGACGCCCTCCGGGAAGCAATTCTCCATTACCTTTACCTCGATGGCGTCGTTGTGTGGCGTTCCCGTGCCGTGAGCACAGACGTAATCGACGTCGGAAGGGCTCATTCCGGCGTCGCGAAGTGCCTCCTGGATTGCCCGGGTCAGGCCGTCGCCTTCTGGATGAGGTCTCGTGGGGTGATAGTCCTCGCACGTTATGCCGGCACCTTTGACACGAGCCCGGATGGGTGCACCGCGAGCCTTGGCGGAGGACTCCCGCTCCATTACGAATATCACCGCCCCTTCGCCGACCAGCAGCCCGTCACGCTTCTCGTCGAAGGGTCTGCACACCTCGGCGGCCATGGCCCGAAGCCGCATGAAGCCGATGAACGCCAGCCGGCTGAAGCCGTCCGAACCTCCGGCAAGGGCCATGTCGCAGCGACCCTCGAGGAGTTGACGCCGCGCCTTGGCGATGGCCATGTTGCCGGCGGCGCACGCACCGTAAAGATCGATCGCCGGGCCGCAGGCCTTCCCCGAGCCGCAGGCTTTAGTCTGCGCGGATCGGCGTGCCCCTGTTTCGTCGCCCACCGACTCGGGTAACCGCGAGGGACTCATCAGATCCACCTGCACGTTCCGCGTGATGCATCCCGGACGACCGCTGACGATCCACTTCATGTGATCCGGCGACAGCCATTCCGAGTCGGGCGCGGAGAGCCGTTCCTCGATAAAGTCCGTCTCCCCCATCGTGGTGCCGATGATGACAGCCGTGCGCTGTTCGCGGAGTGCGGCAGGCACGACGCCGGCGTCTCTCACAGCCTCACGCGAAGCCGCCACGGCAAGTTGCGACGCCCGTCCCAGTGGGGTGCCCCGCCTCTTTAGAGGTGGGGGACTCAATTCATCGTCGGAAGACCGCTCCCTGTGCTCGACATCAATGGGCTGACGAACCTGACAGGCGATCTTCCGTGTCAGTTGGGAGGTATCCAGACCATCGACCGGTCCGGCCCCGGACCGCCCCTGACGAAGCGCATCCCAAAATGCCGCTTCTCCACAACCGATGGGCGACACGATCCCCATCCCGGTAATGACTACGTCGTCTGCCATTGCGTCCACATTACTCGGAAGGAAGCAGCCCTGCCAACCGAGCCGCGGGCTTTACCCCTGAGCCTTATACACATCTCCGTTGTTCCGTCTCGGAGAGACATTCGAACATAGCCCAGCGTTTCAACGCTGGGAATGCGGACGGCTCGCGCCGCCACAGTCCCGTAGGGACGACTGAACGCTCAGCCGTCCCTCCAGGACTCCAATCGTGCTGTATGTTCTTAACCCATCGATAAATCGATGGGCTACTCTCACGGCGTCCCTCCGGGACGGACAGCAGTCGGTTCAACTTATGTATAAGGCTCAGGGCTTTAGCCCGCGCGGGTTTCGCGTAAGCCTGCACACTGCCTGCACGCTTGAATGGTATCCGAAACGACGACGCTTATCGACGCATGCCCCGCAGCCCCGCGGATGAGTCTTTGCCCGGGATCACGATGCAGTCGGAGGCTTCGAACCCGGTCCCGTCGAGAAGCGAACCGCTAAGCGTAAGTGCGACGGACGTGCCACGCGGTAGCGATCCAAGCTCAAGGACCTCCGCCAGCTCAGGTGTGGAGAACTTGAGCAGGAGATCATCAATGCCATCAGCGCCGAGCTCATGGCAATCACACGGTTCGCCATCGAATGGAGTCCCTACGTCAGCCACCTCTGACCAGGCACCACGTCGTTTCCCCAGCGGCGCCGCCGCCCCGCCGACACCATCGGCGCGCGCCAGCAAAAGAGAATCGATGTCGATCTGCGTCACGTCGAACGACTCGCTGCCGATGATGGCTACGGGCACGACACCTTTGCTTCTTGGGTTTACCGGGTTCGGGCAGGAGCCAGGCTTGATATCCAAGTACGCGAGCGCACCACAGCCGGGCCGCGGGGTATGCACGCACTCGTGGTCGATGCAGGCGTCTTCCGTGCACGGATCGTCGTCGTCGCACTCCGAGTCGTCGACGCAGGCAAGGCATACGTCATCGATCTCGTCGCAGTGATCCTGGTCGATGCAGGGATCGGCCCCGTCCACACAGTCGCCTGATCGGCAGGTGGCCTCACCATTGCAGAACTCGTCGTCGTCGCAGTCGTTCGTGTCGTCGTTGGGATGCTCGCACTCACCGGCGCCGTCGCACACGTCATCCGTGCAGGGATTGCCGTCGTCCGTGCACGACGTCCCCGGGAACTCAAAGTAACACGAAGCGTCGCAGCACTCACTGCCCGGCGGTTCGCACTCCTCGCCTGGCTCGATGACGCCATTCCCGCAAGGGTACACGAACTCATATGTGCCCATGTCCACGATCGGGGGCGTGCCGCAATCCGCTCCGGGCTGGGGGCAATCATCCGTGTTAGGGTCGTCAACGAAACGCGGCTTGCCGTCCAGATCAAGTGGGGTTGGCTCCGTCGTGTCTCCGTCTTCGTCGAGGTCAGCAGCATCGGGTGGGACGGCGTCGTTGTTGCCGGTGTCGATGCACGCCGAATCGGGCTGAAGGCGTAGATCGTCGTCATTGGTGCCGGAGATATCATCCGGGCCATCGGCATCGACGAACGAAGGATCATCGCCGATGTTGCCGGCGCCGCCGAGGGACCCCGTTAGTCCTTGGACGCAGGTGTAGTCAACGGTCGGACTCCCAGCAGCGATTTGCGAGGACTCGCCGCTACCGTTTATGTCAGTGTTACCCCAGAACACGCAATTCGTGATGGATGGAGCACTCCCGTCACTGTTCCTGAGCCCACCGCCAGCGTATTCGGCAGCGTTCTGGCTGAATGTGCAGTTGACAAGAGTCGGGTTGCTGTCGTCATAGTTGTCCAACGCTCCACCGTTCGGCGCAACGTTCCCACTGAACATACAGTTTATCAAGTCCGGATGGCTTGACTCATTCCTGATTGCCCCGCCGGCCGATCTGCCAATATTGCCTACAAAGGCGCAGTTGACCAACATCGGGTTGCTGTTCCACCCATTCCTCATTGCACCACCATCCGCGCCGTTATTGCCATCGAAGGTGCAGTTGACAAATGTCGGGCTGCTGGACGATAAGTTTGCCACACCGCCGGCATGGTTTGCGTAGTTGCCAGTGAAAGTGCAATCCGTCAATGTGGGATTGCTACCCTGATCCTGATTGTACATTGCGCCGCCTACGCCGCCTACGCCAGGGTAATAAGCCTCGTTGCCGATAAACGTGCAGTTCACGAGGGTGGGGCTACTGCCCCCGTAGTTTGCCATCCCACCACCGTTTAGAGCCCAATTCTCTTGGATCGAGCAGTCTGCCAGTGTGGGGCTGCTATCATCGTTGAACATTCCGCCGCCGCTTCCGTTGAATACCATGTTGTGGAGAAAAACACAGGCTGTGAGTGTTGGAGAGCTGCCGTTTCGATTCGCCATCCCACCGCCGGTCTTAGCTGCGTTTGCTCTGAATGTGCAGTTGCTCACGGTTGGGCTGGCGCCCTCGTTGTACATCCCGCCGCCATCCGAGAATAGGGGATAGGCTCCATCCGCGTTCCCGGCAGTAATAGTAAACCCATCGAGCAGGAGGTCGGATGGGTCGCTCCCGTTCACGACGTGATAGCTATTGTTGTCGATATTGCCGTCCTGCTCATCGACATCCCCGTCAAGGTCAAGATCAAATGGACCACACCCTACTTCGTAAGGATAGCCGTCTCCGGAGAAGCAAGCCAGCAGGCCTGCGAGGTCTTCGACATCGTCCCCGTTGAGGTCACCACTGAGGATGGTCTCATACAGATCGACATCGCGGTGATCAGGATCAGAAGCCCCACATCCCGCATAGCCGCCTTCCAACCACACATGGCTCTTCAGGCGAAATGTGGCTTCGCGTGGATCGCGTAGGCCGGTGGTGCTGGGAGTGTAGACGCCGTGGGCAACGCGAACTGTCGTGCCTGGCGGTGCGGCATCAAGCGCATCTTGCAGACGCGTAAAGGCGTCGCACCAACTCGTACCGTCGTTGGCGCCTGATGCATTGGCATCCACGTGCAAACTTGTCTGTCCCTGTGAAGGCAACGCGAAGAACGTCAAACCCACCACCACAACCACGCTGTGAGTCATCTTGCTCCGGAACACGCTCAATAATACGCACACCCCAGGACTGGCTGGTGTTTTTTCTCTGCTTACCATGAGATAGGCCCTCCAAATGGAACCACGTACCTACAACACACGCACGGTGCCAAGTAGCTCAATGATCCTACACGCCTTACCGGTTCGGCACAAACGCAACAATGTCCGCGCGGGCCCGCGCGGGCTCCCGATAGATCGGGATTCCATTCCGCCAGCGGCTCGGAAGGAGATATCTACGCGGCGGCCATTTTTTCACGCATCATTTCGAACATGTCGTTGAGGCACTTGACGCGCTGGATGATGTCCTCGGGCAATTCCTGGCCGATGATCGACTCGATCGTGGCCACCATGTGCACGGCGTCGAGCGAATCAAGCCCGACCTCTGCAAGCGGCTGATCCAAATCAATCTGATCGACCGGGACCTGGATAGCCTCGGACAACCATTCCAGAATCTCACGTTTGGCAGATTCATAACCGCTCATCATCTAACTCCCCCTGATTGATCCCACCGGTCCGCACGGTTGACACCCGGGCGTTCGTGCGTCAGCTCGGACTTCGCGCGGGCTCCCGATAGATCGGGATTCCATTCCGCCCGCGGCTCGGGATAGAACCTCTTTTCCTTTTCACCCGTTGACGACTTAACCCCCGCCAGCGGATATCTAATATGATCGGCCATCCATTCCGCGACCGCCTCGCGCCAGCGCTGGTATCCGTCTACCTCTTCTTCCGAGCGCATCAATAGCTCAACCCGGTCGCACTCACGAATGGACGTATAGACCGCCTCCTGTACGGATGAATCCAATCGGGCCATATCGCGCTCGAACTGTTCCAGGTTGTTGATCGACCTTGCCTTGAGCCCGAAGCACATGCCCAAGTGGATATGATCATGCCATTCGGACGGCATCTTAACGGCCAGTTCTTGGGCCACCTCCAGACGGTCGGGATTCACGAACGCAACAGCGAGGCCGACACCTGCGGCTGCATCCGCCGCATGAACGCCCAGCCTGCCGACGTGCTCTACCAATACCTCAGGACGACCCATGAACAAGAAGAAGAACGCCCGCCCGACACCCTGGAAGGCTACGTTTCGGGCGTAGCCCTCGAGTAAATCGAGCCGGCCAAGACGATCTGCGTCTTTGGGGTAATCGAAGAACGCGTGCTTAAAGCCGTAACCATCGTAGCACAGATAGCGATGCAGCGGGTCAAGCCCGTGGACCACGCGAGACAGCTTTTGTGCGTCGTGGTTGCGCATGCCCGACCAGAAGCCCAGACCGACATAGTACAGATACCGGAACTCCGGCTGCTGCTTGACCAGCCGCTCTTCGAAGTCGGCTGGGTTGTACCGGAAAAGGTGCCGGAGCGTGTACCCCATCGCCGCACCCTCATGGGCAAACGGCTGGCAAAGCACCGGCAGCGACTCGCAGTAAGACCGCCATCCAGCCTCCGAAGGGGCTGTGATCATTGCGTTGAAACCCCGCGCAAAGCCGGGCAGGATCATATTAATGCGCTCGACATCCCGCGGCAATGTGACCAAAAGACGTAGGTGCTGTACGGTCAACCGTTGCGGGGGGATGGCAAAGAGGGCAAACGCCACCCGCCACCAACCCGTGCCGACGAGCAGGGAAGCCCCCAGCACGATGGCCAACGCGACATACCCCCAGTAATCCATACGCCCGACCTTCCCCGTCCGGCCGGTTGCTCCTCAACCACGCCAGCCTGCGCTGAGAAGAAAGCGAGAGCGATCGCCGGGTGCGGCGGCGAGCCTCGTACATACACCGCGGCCACTCGGCACTGAAAAAGCCCTGGGACAAGCTCCGGCCACGAAATCACCCTTGACTCTCCAGATGCCCGCCCAAGCTCCGCCATTATAGCCGGTCGGATGCGGAGATGACAGGGCCACTTGATGCCCAGCGGGAATAAACGTGCCAGACCGTGTTTCACAAGTAATACAACTATGCTGTGCCGAGTCCCGATGTGCATCGGGATTCTCGGCACCTGGACCGAGAAGGGATTCTCGGTCTAGCGTAAACGTGCCAGTTTCCGCCGTGGAGCACGGGATGTTGCTCCGTCCGGCACCCTGCCGTAGCATCGCCCGCGGTCCGGAGCCCGGTAAGATCCTGTTTTTTCAGTAGTAGCCAAACATTGGCCTCACTCTATCGATTTTCCATTCGGCACCCCAAGTTGGTGGTGGCCATCGCGGTCCTGGCGACCCTCGGGATTGCTCCCGGAGGCCTGCGGCTCAAAATCCGGACCGACGGTCACGCCCTGGTTCCCACCGACGCCCCTGAGGTCCTCCTCGATCAGGCGATTCGTGAAGAGTTCGGCATCGAAGACTCACTTGTAGTGCTGATCCGGTCCGATCATCCCGACGGTCTGTTCAATGCCCGCACGCTCAAGCTCATTCAGGATCTGTCTCGGGAATTCCGGCGAATCGAGGGTGTCCGCCCGTGGAACGTTTTCAGCCTGGCGACCGAGCGCGGCGATCGCGTCAAGCCCGGAACATTGATATTCCGCAGATTCCTGGACCCGTTGCCCCAGACGCCGAAAGAGTTGGACCGACTCCGGGATGACCTGCAGGCCATCGAGCTATACACCGGCACGCTCGTCTCCTACGACGATAAGGCCGCCTCGATTCTTGTGGGTGTGCCGGCCGGGGTGAACCGAACAGAGTTTTATCGCACTGTTCGGGACATCGTCGACGGCAAGGGCGACATCCCCGAAGAAATCCACGTGATCGGCGCTCCGGTCGCGGAAGCGCTTTTGGGAACGCACATCTTGGAAGACCTCGGCGTCCCGTCGGTGGTGCTGGGGCATCGGACTTACCAAGACGACGAAGCTGCCCGTTGGTCGGTTCCGAAGACGATCTATGAGCTGCGGGTGCTTATCGGCCGACACATCGGCCTTGTGCCCGTCGCCCTGGTGGTTATGGCGATCGTCTTTGTCCTGAGCTTTCGGAACCTGCCCGCGGTGGCCCTGCCTCTGACCGAGGTGGGCGCGTGCTTAATTGCCGTGTTCGGGCTGATGGGCTGGTTCGACGTACCGGTATATCTCACGATCGCGGTGTTGCCGATCATTCTCACTGCCATCGGCGTGGCAGATGAAATTCATGTCTTTGACCGCTACCAGGAGCAGCTCCGCGCCCAACCCGAAAGCGGTCACCTCGATGTTCTTACGGCCACGATGGCGGAGATGTGGGTGCCGGTGACCAAGACTTCGGTCACTACGGCGGTCGGGTTTCTCTCGTTTGCCCTTTCCCCCATCGGTCCGGTGCGAGCGTTCGGTGTGTTCACGGCAGTGGGGATCATCTTCTGTATGCTGTGGTCGCTGACGGTGATCCCGGCGATGCTTGCGCTGATCAACCCGGCACGATTGGCGACCCGGCGCAGAGATATGGATGCCCGGGGCCGGCGGACGCCGGTATTTACCCGCGTGGGGAGAGCCGTGATCCGCTACCGGTATGCGGTTCTATTGATGGCAATAATTGTCACAGTAGTGGCACCGTTCGGTCTCCGTAGGATCGTCGTTCAGGATAGTTGGATTGACGGCTTCGCCCGGGACAGCGAGTTCTACAAGGCAACCCAGCTTTTCAATGACCAGTTCCTGGGGACGCATATACTGCTCGTTTGCGTGGATACCGGTGCAGGCGAGCCGATCACCGGTGAGCTGAGCGCCGCCGACGTCGATCATGGTGTAGTGCGCTTGGCTGCGAATCAGATAGACGATCCTATGGCGTTGATCGGTCGGCAGATTTACCTGAGACGGCCCGAAAGTCCGGCTCGATCGACGGACCCACGGATCAGGCGCCGCACTCGGGACAAGTGGAATGCCCGAATCGAGACGGCGATCAGGGACGGCGACCACATTGTGCTGACAACGAGCCGGAAGAGAGGTTCTCCCAAGCTGGCCTTGCGATTGCGCGATAACATGCAGGCCGAATATGCGATCAAGCTCGAACAGCTCAGGCAGCCCGAAATAATCCGGCGGATCGGCGAGCTGGAGGCCTTTATCGAAACACATCGCGCCGAGGCTGTGGGAGGCGTTTTGGGCACGGCCAGTTATATCACCACGACGAATTTCATGGCCCGGGGACGCAAGGAGGGTTCGCGAAGCATACCGGACAATCCTGACCGGATCCGATGGCTTTGGGGACAGTACCGCAACGTTCGCGGCGTGGAGCGCTTGAAGCAGGCGGTCACCGCGGACTACGACCGATCGCTGGTCACCATCTTTCTAAAGAATGCCAACTTCGTTGCGACTGCACGGCTGATGGACAGTATTCGCCAATACGAGGGAACCCACCTCAAACCTCACGGGATGACACTCGAGTTCGCCGGCGACGTGGCTGTGAGTCAGACGCTCATCGATGCCATAGTGACGACACAGGTGCGCTCACTACTTGCTTCGCTGATCGGCATTTTCGTGGTGACGGCCTTTTTGGGCCGGTCGCTTGTGTGGGGCGTATTGTGCGTTCTACCGTGCGCACTGGCCGTACTGGTCAACTTCGCAATAATGGGATGGGTGGGTATGCCCTTGGGGGTGGCCACCTCGATGTTCTCCGGCATGACGTTGGGGATCGGCGTTGACTACGCCATCCACCTTTTGGAGCGATTTCGCCTGGCGCGCCGCCGCGGGCTGGAGCTGGAAGCGGCCCTGACCGACGCAGTGACGGCCACCGGTCCGGCGATCTTCATTGACGCACTGGCCGTAGCACTGGGCTTCGGCATCATGACCCTGTCGCAAGTACCGGCCAACGCACGCCTGGGCGGCCTGGTTGTGCTGAGTATCATTAGCTGCTTCGCGGCCACACTGCTGTTGCTTCCAGCACTGTTAAGACTCTATCAACCACGCATCGCAAGTGCATCTGCTCCATCGCCGCCCAGCGAGGCTGGCCCCGTTTCCAGTTAAGTGTCTCGCACCCCGTCTCGCGGCCGGCCCCCGTGCCGGCCGTGGAGAGTCTGCGGCTCTCCGGTTGTAGAAAAAACGCGCGTTGGACAGTGTTACGAAGGGCGCGGGAGTTTTCGCCTTGTTTTCCATGGGTTTTCGTGGGCTTTTCGGTGCGCTCAGCAGTGTCTCACTGTGACATCGTCGTGTCATCGACACAGCGCTACAGCAATTAGTGGACTGTTACGGTAGAAAAGGGCCAAAACCGACATGGGAGGTCAAATCGCAGCTTGGGACTAGATTAACTCCTCTTCACGTTTTTCCACTTCTCGGCCACCTGCTTACTTGCGTTGGCCTTTCGGGAGTGCCTCGTAGGCGTTGGGCTGGGCGACACGGTGACGGGCCGTACGATACGGAACGCCCAATTCCTGCGCGCACCCTGCAACCGTTGCAGAGTGCTTCTTTAGGTCACCGCCACCTTTGCCGTCAATCTTGACCCCCCGCTCCTCGCACAGCATCTTGAACGCCTGCCCCCAGCACGGCAGGCAACCGTATCAGGCGCAGCTATTAGCCGAATGGTCTGGGGTGGATAGCGTCCGTGAGCTCTTGTGGAACATCCGGTGGAAGCGGATGGTGGAGCATGAAGGGATCCCGAGCCAGGAATAACTCGTACGCCTCGACCAACGCACGCAACGAATCGCATTTCTCCCGAGCTTCATCGCTTGGACGCTCCGCAAGCCGAGTTGTCCAGTAAATAAGTGCCCCCCGGAGGTTGGCTAACTCACGCTGATACAGCGACTTGACCAGGGCTCTTCGCTCTCGGCACTTGCGAAGGGACTCTCGGTCGCTTAGGCGTATCTGGCGGACGGTAAAGCCGCCGGCTGGAGTCAACGAGGTCAGTGTCCAATCATTCGTCTCCACATAGTCGGTGCCAACAGGGTCATGATGGCAGGGATCGCAGAAGCACTCACCGCAAGCAAGCTGCTCCGGCGTTGGCCACTTCGAGCCCTTGTACCGCGGGGAATTGCATTCCACGCAGCACCAATAGAGGTTGAAGTAGTTGGCAGGGTCGACGTTCTGGCGGTGCTTTGGCTCGAAATGATCTTGGACAAAACCGGCTTCGCCACCCGCCTCATCTTCGTGGCGAAAACAGTACGCACAGATAGATTGAAAATCGCGCCTTGTGTAGGGCCTATACCGGCGCCAGTAATCGGTTTTGATAGGCGGATGTTCGCGGGTGAACTTCATCGCTGGGAGGCTAGACCTGCTCGGCAGCAGCACGGACCGCAGCGGTTAGGCGTCGGATCGAATCCAAAACGCGCTCATGTTCCTTGACCAGATTGTCCAGGGTCGCATCTGCTGCCCTGCCCTCTTCGGCATCGAGCTGCGCGGCGATCCGGGCGTACTCCTCATACTCCTGTTCCTCGCTCGTCGTCAGTGCCCGCTGTGCCCTGATATCCAGCAACTCGTGCCAACGGTCCCAATCAACCCGCGGCTCCACGGGCTCTGAAATCGCTGGCGGAACGAAGTACTCGGTACCTTCGGGTCCCCCGGTTAGAAGGCTCATATACACTAACACACATTCTGCTGGCTGATCGGGATCGTAGCACTCAGCCGCAAAATAGTTGTCGAGGAACCCACCAACGGATACCTCGCCAACAAGAAACGCCGCGGGGCTCTCCAGCTGTACTTCCTCACCCACCAGATCCTCAAATAGGTCCTTGGCATCTGAAGCGACCCGGTGCTTGAGCCCCTTGAAGAATGGATACCGGCGAGAAATGTCTAACCAAGGGCCCGGATCAACCGCGAACGTGCTCGGCTCCGACGACAAACGTAGCGAAACCGGAAGCTGGCGTCTTCCCAGCTTTGCCACGTACGCATCCCCTACTCTGCGTTGGAAATCGACAGTTGTGCCCGTTCCCGCTTCCATATGTAATCAGCCCTGCCCACCCCTCACGGACGCTGATTCCGCCATCATCAAAGCGAGCGAGGCGGCATCATTCCAGCGACCCAAAACCTGCAGAATCTCACTAACACCCGGGCGCTCCTTCAAATCGCGGTGAAAATTGAACTTTCCCAGCATTGCCTCGGGACCCGTCGAGGACTTGAGGATGCCGCCCTCAGGCTGTTCGGTTCTTCGTACGGGTTTAAGGTCGGCTTTCAAACACATTTCCAGGGTATCGAACGAGTAATACGCGCCGAAGCGCGCCTCCTCCTGCGCGCTGCCGATTACGTCCACCGAAAACGGCGCCGCGAAACTATCCTTGTTCCAAGACTGGAACTCGGCGTGTTCCTCCGGTGTCATAAGGTAATCAAAGTTCAACCCGATAGCCGTGAAAGGAGTGTGAGGCAACGTACTTACAATGCCCCCGAGCACACGGAGAATGTCGCTTTGCGCCTTGCCTGGATCGTCCGACGGTCGCACTTGAACACGGTCCGGTAGGATGAGCAGCTCAAACGTTGGCGCTGGTATGCGGACCATCAGCGGTGTGATAACAACGTCGCCGGCGAGTTCCTCGTCGGATAGAATCTTCTGATCCCGCAACCACGGAGGCCTGAAGATCGATAAGTTCACGTCGTGCCCGACGATCACCGCGCTGGCGTTCACAAGTTCAACCGCCATATCGGATTCTCCGATTCGTTTCCCAGCATTGGATCATACCACGCCGCTGCGCCCCCGCCAAGGGTCGATCGCACTTTTGATGCCGGGCACGCCGCTGACCTCGACGGCAAAGCCGGCACCGAACCCGCCCTTGGGGCCGAGCATCTTGCTCTCGTCGTAACGCCAGACTCCCTTCGGAAGCCGAATTGTCACATGATCTGTGTCCATGCGAGAGGCTACTGTAACACAACTGCCAGCACGCTCAAGATTGCCTACGGTGATCGGCACAAGGGCGGCCCGTAATCGGCCCGTCCTCCCGTCCTCCGGGTCGTGAGTAAACCGGTCTGCATGCGAGCGTCCGTCCTCCCAGCCGGAGTCCGGGGCGGTCGCCTTCACAACGACGGTTTTGCGACGTTTCCGCGCAGCACCATCGGTTCCCCTGGCCCGAATCGGCATGTTTTTCGCCTCGTGACTACACGCAACCGCGTGGCACCAACGGCGGCCAGGAGGGGGTGCCATGAAGATTCCCGGGGCTGGACCTTACGGCTCCGTCGTAGCTTGGTCCTCACCTGCCTGCTGTTGGGTCAGGTCTTGAATCTCCACGTCCTCGGGCGGAACGAAGATGAAGTGGTCTTCGCTGAACTCGACGTCGAGTTTGATTTCGCTTAGGGTGAAAACGAACTTGGATTCTGACTTTTCGTTCTCGGTGATCAACTGACGCATTATGCCGGTCTCTTTGTCGAGGAAAACCCGGGCCTGCCGTCGCGCGGCAGAGAGTGTTCCCTGGAACACGTAAACGCCTTTCTTGTCGATGGTCTGATCAGGAAGGCGTTGGAGACCTTCGAGGCTCCGAAGGACACGGAAGAGCCTCTTACCGCCAATGTAAAGAAGATTTGGGTAAACGGCCCACCTTTTAGCGCCGGTGATCTCCTTGTACCGTTCGTCAATGGTGTACACAAACCGACCGTCGGAGACCCTCTTTATCCGCTGCCCGGTAAGGACCCAGGGTACGTCCTCGTTGTCCCGCTTTGCGGTGATCCCATTGTAGAGAAACGTCCGGACGAGGATCTTACCGTCCTGTTTCAGGCAGTCGTAGGTTCCCAGACCCTTCTGATGCGTCTCTCGATCCCCAAGCTGATCGAACCTGGTCGTCATTTTGGCGGAAACAGAACGGATTTTTTCCCAACGTGCCAGCATTTCCTGTTCTAACTCGGCCAGGACGTCGTCACTCGCAGGTGCCAGGCGATCAAGAGGCTTCGACGGGGGCAACTGTGCCGACGTCGTGTCGCTTGCAGTGGTGCTGGGTGGCACCGACGGCTGTGTCTGCTGTTCCGCGAGTGGGGGCGTTGCCTCCTGCTCCTGGGGGGATGACGCCTCCTGCCCGGGCGAGGCTCCCGACATGGGCGGTGTTTCTTGTTGGCGAGGTGCTTCCTCGGCCCCTTCCGGTTCGTCCCTATGACACGCTGACAGGCCGGTGAAACCGAGCAAGCTCGCCAGAGTAATGACTGTAATGAATGTTCGATACAGCATATTGGCCTCCACAATCGTAGAAGCTGGCCACAGAAGTCAGCTGGCATTGTACCGTAATGCGGGGGATAAGTCGCCTAGGCCGGCCATAAGCTCGGTCGCCCAGGGTCAGTCACGGGCAATGTTATCGGCACCGACCGTAGCAGGGGTGCCGACTGTTGGGATCCCCCGGACGTGAATGAAGCCTGCCGACTTCCATTCCATCCGATGCCAGGCCATAATCTGCCCGCCTACTGCGACGTAGCTTGGCAGCGGGTCAGCGGGGGATCGAGCGGTAATCTGAAGTAGTTAAAGGCGGGGTTCTTAGGAGGACAGTCCGGTGAGACAGACTGGGAAGCGGAGTGTTGTAGAAGCGATCAAGCGCGAGTGTATCAGCGCCATCATTCGCACCAACGATCAATCGCTGGCATCGGATGCAATGGAGGCGGCGGTCGAGGGTGGGTTTCGGATGGTCGAGTTCACGCTGACAACGCCCGGGGCCCTGGTGCTGATCGGTGAATTCTCCAAGCGATCTGATCTTATCGTCGGAGCAGGGACGGTTTTGTCATCAAGCCAGGCACGCGATGCCGTCTCCGCCGGGGCCTGCTTTCTGGTCGCGCCGATTGTTGACCGCGAGGTCATAGAGGAGGCCATCAAGCTTGATGTCCCGAGCATTCCAGGTGCATACACGCCAACCGAGATGCAGAATGCCCATCGCTGCGGCGCGGATTTCGTCAAGGTTTTTCCCATGCCGGCAAATGGAGTGGGCTTTATCGAAGCGGTTCGCGGTCCGCTCCCACACCTACGACTATTCCCTACGGCCGGCGTTACACCCGACAACTTTTTGGAGTATCTCGAAGCTGGGTGCGCGGGAGTCGGCTTTGTCCGGTCACTGTTCGAGCCGGGCGATCTGGCCAGCGCAACCTTCGCTGCAATCCGCGACCGGGCCACCGCAATAACGAGTCGCCTGGCGGAGTGGCGCTCTTCGCAGTAGTGGTCCTGTAGGCAGGGCGGCACACTGAGCTGCCGTTGCGAACCCGTACCAGACCTTTCCCGGCCCGGTCGGTGGTGCGGCGTGCTTGCGTGATATCCTCCCCTTCAAGGTCCCATATCCTTTGCATTTCCTTGTAGGGATTTTACGTCTTGAGCCCCTTCGCTTTGGCCGTATTTTGCTGTAGGCCGTCGCATAGATGTCGCCACGGTGTCAGGGAAAGGCATGTTTTCCCTTTCCATTTAGATCAAGGCGTTGCGTGATATATCCGACCTCATCATTGCAGCGGCGGGTACCGTTGTATCCTATTGGGTTGCGCACCAGGCGCCCGGTACCGAGGGCTGCGATTCGCCAAACGTCGTGGACGTTTCTCAGTGACCAGAAGGGCCAAGCATCTTTGTGTTGTAATGGTGGCGCAGACCGGCTGCCTGGGCGTCGGTTTGTGGATGCAACACCACTATATCACCTCTTCCGCCACGCAGGCCCTCGAGGAGCTGGCGTGGTCCGATATAGAAGCTGGTGCGGCCGGATTGTTCTTTGAGTTGGACCGGCTGGAGTTGCCGGATCCGGCTCCGGGTAATGCGGCGCTCGACCACCTATCCCGGTTGGTGGACAAGCATCGCCCCGATCTAGGTAAGGTGACGATCGTAGATCCGCAATGGCGGGTTCTCTCGCCTAGAGGGGATGTGCAGCAAACCGAAGCGCTGCCAGGCGGTCTTGGGTCCTCGGTCGAGTGGATCCCACGCCCGGAGCCATCGGACCAAACGGTCACCTCGCGGCGCGTCAGGCTTGTCTTTCCGGACGGACCACACTTGGCGGTAGCCCACGGTCTAGGGGATGGGCAGGGTTTTGTTCTGGTTCATGAGCCGGCGGCACAGATTGAGGCCCGGACGGCTATGTTGACTGGGTCGCTGCCGGTGATAAGCGCAATGACATTCGTTTGGACATGCGCACTATTGGGCATCGTGGTCTACGTGGTCTTGGCGCGCCTGCATGATGAGGTGGACCAGGAGCGCTCGCGCACGGCGACCGAGGCGCTTAGGCGAACGCAAAACCTGGTTCGGACGCGCGACGCGGTCATCTTCGGTCTGGCCAAACTGGCGGAGTCCCGGGACCCGGATACGGGTGACCACTTGGAGCGGATATCGGTCTACTCCACAACGCTGGCCTCGGCGGCGCGTCGACACCCCAAGTTCCGCGATGAGGTCACGCCGGCGTTCATTCGACTGATCGGGATCAGTTCTGCGCTGCACGATATCGGGAAGGTCGGGCTTGAGGATGGGATTCTGCTCAAGCGCGGCCCATTGACCCCTGAAGAGCGGACGTCGATGCAGATCCATGCGGAAACCGGGGGAGAGTGTCTGCGGAAGATTGAACAGCGTCTGGGTGGTTCGAACTTTCTCCAGATGGCCCGTGAGATTGCCTTTGCCCATCATGAAGATTGGAAGGGAACTGGATATCCTCGATGCCTTGCAGGTACGGCGATTCCACTGTCCGCCCGCATCGTGGCCGTTGCAGACATATATGATGCGCTGTCGTCGAAACGCGTCTATAAGGATCAGCTTCCCCACGAGGAGTGCGTTGCCGTTATCCGTAGCGAGTCAGGCAAGAGGCTCGATCCGGATCTGGTAGAGCTGTTCTTGGAAGTCCAATCGAAGTTCCGCAGTATTGCCTTGAAGTATGCGGATACGCCGGGCGAAGCGACGGAACGTGAATCGGTAGAGCTGGGGCGACCTGAGGATGTGGGACGCGAGATTGAAGAACCTTGTGGAGTCGGCTTAGGAACTCCGAGCGAAAGTCGTTAGGTATTCGCTTGGTGACGGCCCGGTGGCATAATTCGCTAATCGTTTCGTCCGGCGCGCGCCGGCTGTTGCGAGGATAGACCATTATGAACAGGAAATCGGCAAAAGAACGGGTTGTATTTGAGGTCATGCTTCTTACTGTTGCCGTCGGTATGACCTACCTGCTTTTCCGGATGGGCGGGTACAAAATGGTTGTGCTAAACCTCTTTTACCTGCCGATCGTTCTGAGCGGCTACTATCTGGGTCGGACCAGTGCGGGGATTCTCGCCCTGTTCAGCGTGCTTGCGGTGGCGATCGCCTCGACGCTGAGCTCGACCGGTCTTGCGGCATACAGCTCCCCGATAATGGTAGGCTTGGCCCTGACAGTGTGGGCGGCGAGCTTGGGGCTGACGGCGATTCTGGTAGGTACACTGTGCGACGAGCGGGCCAAGACTGTCGAGGAGCTACACGCCGCCTACGTGGGTGTCGTGGAGGTTCTCTCAAGATATCTGCGAAGTGCCAACCCGAAGGACAAGGCCCGGTCCACGCGCGTCGCCGAACTAAGCCAGGCCACGGCCGAGAGAATGAGGCTTTCGCGCAAGGCAATTGATGATGTTCGTGTCGGCGCACTCTTGTACGATCTCGGTAACGTGGAGATCACGACCC
The DNA here is from genome assembly GCA_030616775.1 of Planctomycetota bacterium. Classification (GTDB taxonomy): domain Bacteria; phylum Planctomycetota; class Phycisphaerae; order UBA1845; family UBA1845. The sequence goes on along the minus strand of JAUWWQ010000007.1, from coordinate 81,669 downwards.
AGCTACTCAGCAAAGCGGTTGACACACTTGAAGCGAATCCCACAACGGCCGACAAGTATACCTTTTCGGGCATGGACCTGGTGCATTCGTTGGGGCCGGTGTTGAGCGGGGCGTTCCCGTTGCTGCTTAATCAGGACGACGCGGCCCGCGAATGCCTCACCACCGAAGAGGACAGAGCCGCCGGCGACATCCCGCTCGGCGCCAAGATCATCCGGGTCGTTAGGGCGTATGACGCCCTGGTATCCGATGATTCGGGCGGTCTAGCTATGACACCTCAAGAAGCCCTTCAGGAACTCCGGAAGGACATCTCGGGCGGCTATGATCCCGAAGTGCTCGACGCCATCGAACGGTGCGTGCGGCGGTCAACCAAGGCTGAATCCCTGGAGGCGGCTCACGTTTAGTGTTCACAACCCGGCTGCCGCATAGGGGCGGCCGCACCGCAGGCAAGTTGATCGGACAATAAGCCCGCGCCGACTGCAGCGCACCTATGGACTCTATTTCAGAGTCAGCGGGCCAATAATGTGCCACTTCCGGTCCGGGCAGAAGCGGACTGATTCTAGGAGAACTCGCGGCGTCGGCGGACCGATAGGATAGACAGCAATTGACTAGCGATAGATTGCAGAATCCACGCACAGGCACAACAGGAAGGTACTCATGAGCCATTTGCTGCGCATATGCCTCTACAACACCGATCCGGAGGTCTCCAACGAACTCAAAAACGCAATTCAGGAGTTGGATTTTGGGCGCCTCGTGGCCGAACTGAACGAGCCGGAACAACTGGCGGCAGCCCTCCATGAGGACGGGATCAATCTAATCTTCTTCCATCTTGACCCGGACCCTGATCCCATCCTTGAACTAATTGAGCAGGTCTCCACACGCTACCCGGAACTGGCCATGATCGCCATCAGCCACAAGACCAATCCGGACGCGATCCTTGCCCCCATGCGGGCCGGTTGCGACCAGTTCGTCTGCGAGCCGATCAACTCCGCGGACCTGGCCTCCGCGGTGAACCGGGTGGCCAGCAAACGGCTGCTTACCCCGCCGAAAAGCCGCTGCATTTGTGTCACCGGCGCTAGCGGCGGTACGGGCACTACGTCGATTGCATGTAACCTGGCGTTGGAGATAGCTCACCTAGCCAACCGGGAGTGTGCCTTGGTGGATCTGGATTTGCAGTTCGGTGACGTCGCTGCCAATTTTGACTGCGAACCCAGATACAATCTCTACGATCTGGCGGTGGCGGGGAGCGACCTGGATCGATCGATTCTGTCCTCAACGCTGACCAAGCTGCCCTGCAAAGTCGCGATCCTGTCGCGTCCCGAGATGATCGAACAGCAGGAGGCCGTCACTCCCGACACAATCCACCGCGTGATCGAGCTTCTGATGGGCAGCTATGAGAACACCGTCATTGATGTGCCGCGTGAGTTAAGCCCGTGGACTGCGGCCACCTTCTCTCACGCTGAACGCATCTTCATCGTGTGTCAGCTTATGGTCCCCAGTATTCGCCACGCCAAGCGGTACTATGACGCCTTGCTGCGAACGGGTGTTCCGGAGGAACGGCTGGAATTCGTGGTCAATCGCAGCGACGGGCGCAGTGGTCGTGTCACCGTCAGGGACCTTGAGGAGACCGTCAAGAAGCCCGTCTACGCTTGCATCCCGAACGACTATCAGTTTGTGGCCCGCTCCATTGACTTCGGACGCCCCATCGCATCGCTGGATCGAAGCAATCCCGTGCGGGCCGCCATCGGAAAGATGGCCCGGGAAATCATCTCCGGCGCCGCTTCGCAAGCTGCTCAACAGGACGAGCGACGCGGCTTCCTCAGCAGGTTACTTACGAAGTAAGCTTTGAACCTTCGAGCTCAGACCCGTCGGAGTGGCCGTCCGAGCTTCAGCTCCCGGTGATCGGACGCGCCTGGCGAATACCCAGTACCACGGGTACTTCCCACGTCCTTCCGGCCCGGTACTCCCGCATATAAACACAATCCTTTGTATGGCCTGTTTCCGGTCCTTTATCCACGTGATACGCTTGTGGGGCACCGGGCCTATGTATCGGTGTCGATCCGGGCGGCTGCTGCCGCGTCGGCAAGAGGTGGGACAACGATGACCGAGGGCATGGCGTAGGGATCATCGATTGAGCGATAAGCCCACACGCACACTGCCATCCTCCTCCGAGGCCCGAAACGCGCCCACGATCGCTCTTGCCATCGGGCTGTCAACGATCTATTGCCTGGCATTCCTTGTCCGACCAATGGCATCGTGGCCGACGCCACTGAAAGAGACGATGGGCTATCCCTCGCGATGGGTGTACGGCTTGATCGACGATGGGCTTCGCCTTATGGGGAGCGAGGCGCACGCCACGGAGATACGGTCAAGCGTGTATCTTTTTCTCATCGCTTGCGTGATTCCGTGGCTGGTGTTGGCGCTTCTTGGCCGGGGGCGACCCTATGATCTTGGCTTTAGGCGACCCAACCGCTACGGATGGCGTATTGCACTGGTTGGATACCTGATTTCGGTGCCGTTTCTGATATGGATGGTGGGCGGTGCGGGCTTCGCCACCCCGTATATGAGTGAGCTGGAGCGCGCGGGCACAGCCGGCTTCATTCTCTACTACTTTGTGAACATGTTGACGGAGCATTTCTTCCTTCACGGGGCGCTGCTGGCGGCGTTCCGCGCGGGTCAACGATGGCCGCCGCCCGCACCGGTTGCGGTCGATGCCACAAACACCTTGGCAAAAGCCCTGCAATGGGTTGGCCTGATTCAGCCGACCAGAGGCGCCGGAGGCGCCCGGCGTGTCATGCGATGGGCCGGTCTGCCGGACGGCTGCCTGCCGGCCATTGTCGCCTCAGCCATGTTGTTTGGCCTGGTTCACGTTGGCAAAGATCCGCGCGAGCTGGTGCTGTCGCTTCCCGGGGGCGTCGCTCTTGGCTACATCGCTTATCGCACCAATACCTGGCTGACGCCGTTTGTCCTCCATCTTGTCACCGCAGGCACAGCCTGCCTGATGATCATGGCCAGGGGATGACACTACTATGTCCCGCCTTTGACGTTGATCGAGTCCCGCTGTGCCCGCTCCCGGATCCAGCGTGTTACGCGTGACCACCCTTCTCTAACGGAGCGCCGAAGTGACGGAGGTAGAAACCGACGGCAGTAAAGACGACGGCCATCAGCGCATACCCTACGGCAATCTCGTAAGCCCGGTAGGCGATAGCACCCTCACGCGCCGATACCGACGCCAATAAGAAGTCCACGTCGTTGCCGGATAGCTGATAGGCGTGCGACAGGCCAAGAACCGTCGCAAGGGCTCCCAAGAGCGACCACACGCTCGCGCCGAAAAACCGGCGCTCGATCAGGCAGACGGACATCGCAGCCAGGACCATGCACGTGAAGATATACCCGCGCTCCAGCACGATGAGCCCGTGGATCAGGAAGCCGGCCACCTCGGCGAGAGCGTCTGCCGTAAGCAGCGACTGAATCGTGTTACCGCCGGCGGAGACGAACGCACCGTACGCGACCGTTGCCCCCCACGCGGCGATGGCGGGGAACAGGCCAAGAGCCACCGCCGGTGCATGGGAACGCGGCGTCGCTTGAAACGCCTGGGCGGTGATGACGATACCGATCCACAGGACGATGGCCATTCCCGCCTCGATCGGGATGACGCTGTTGACCAGGGCCACCGTGCCCGTGAGGCACAGCACGGCGATGACCAACCCGTTTAGCGTCGAATACCCCGCCCGTGCTCCCAACGCCTTCCAGCCGGGGTGTCCGATGTAGATGGTTGTGGGGAAGCAGCTTCCGAAACAAGCGGCCAGAATCGTACCGGCGCCGTTCATCGATAGTGACATACGGGTGTCGTAGCGATCACCGGCCGCCTCCGCGGATTCGATGTTCTGCAAACTGCCGATGACGTTGAACAGCCCCATGGGCACAATCACGGACACAAAACGCAGCCAGCTCTCCACCGGTAGCTCAAAAACCGCCCATATCGCCCCGCCCGACCAGACCGGAAGAGCGACACCTGCTTCAGACCAAGCCCCGGCCACGGTGGCAGTCTCCATCTCCCTGCCGCTCCAGGCTGCTGGTAGCAGCCACGCCAGCAGAGTGCCCACCCCGATGGCCACGAGACCACCCGGAAGCCCCAACGGGAACCGTATGCCGCTGAAGTAGGTGATCAGGACGATCGCGGTGGGAACCAGGGCAATCAACGGCCACGACCAGATCCGAAGAGCAAACGTCATAGAGATGAAACCGATGGCAATACCCGCAAGCGTCGCCAAGAGCGCCGCCCGGGGTGAGTGCCGGCGCACCTTCTCCGCCACCAGGGATCCGCCAAGCTCGATGATCCCGCTACCCAGACATGCCAATAACCCCATCTGCCACGCAAGCTGAGGACTCCCACTTTCGCGGTAGACGGGGGCTATCACGAAGAACACGTAGACCAGCAGAGACGGCGTATTGATTCCGTAGGGCAACGCGGTGACATCGCTGCGGCCTTCCCTCCGGGCCAGCTTATGCGCTTGTGAGGCGTAGAACAGGTTGCCGAACAGAATCGAGATGGCAGCGCCCGGCAAAATCCGTCCGTACAACAGATAGGCGTCATCGCCCGTCATGCCGCACAGCTCGCCACACAACGCCACGACGAGCAGGAGCTGTACCAGGTTGTCTACGAACAGCCCGAAAAAGCCGTCAAGATCGCGCCTGACGAACCAGTGCATACGAGTATAACAGCAAAAGCGGAGAAACCTGGGCGCACCAGATCACTATGCTGAGCGCCGCGCCTGGTCGGCATACTAATGGGAATGCGGGTGCAGGCAAATCGAACCCCGGATCTTGGCTTGAAACGTCAGGAGAAGGCAGAAGCGGAAATCGCTGGACCGAGAATCCCTTCTCGGTTCTCTGGCAGGTGCCGAGAATCCCGATGCACATCGGGACTCGGCATAGCGTGAAGACAACGCTGCCTTATGGCGCACTTATCGAGCTAGATTGAGCCAACCGGGGGAATGGGCACTGCTGATTGTGGAAAAAGCGAAGCGATCGTTACCAACGCCGCCGACGCAGCGCCACAAGAGCGCCCAGCGCGAGCAGTGTAAGCGTCACGGGCTCGGGCACCGCGATGCCTCGAAGCGTTACCGACTCGAAGTTACCTGCATAGCTGTTGAGGTCGTCGTCGATCACGATCACGTACCACGGATCCGTGGGAACCTCGTCACCTGTGTACTGAATGAACTCGCCGGGCCCATCGGGATTGTAGATCATCACCGTATCCGGGAAGGATAGAAGCGGCCCTGCGCCTCCATGTGGCAGCGGAAAACCGAGGTCCCAAAAGTCTGTAAACAGCAGAGTGATATCCGCGACCGGGTCCGAATTGCCGGCGTCGTCCATGATTTCAATCCCACCGCCGAACGGATCGAGCAGAAAGACGTTGAGGTCCGGGGTTTCGGTGTGCGACAAGCCCGCGATTTCAAACTCGAGATAATCGATCACCCAATCAGGCTCGGGTGGATCGAGCGTCAAGGGAAGCGGATACCATTTGACGGTGGAGTCAGGAATCTCGGTGAGACCCCCCCCGGGGGTTGTGTATGTGAACTCGAAGTTGAACTCGGCGTCGTTAGGGCGCTCGGCGGAAAATGCCGCCAACGGGAACGCAGCCACAACCACGAACAACGTCAGTGCTAAGCTCGCTCTCATCCTTTCCATCCTCCACGCTAGGTGGGATCCACCTCTGCGGGTACCCCCTTCGTCTGCAAGTCTGTTACGCTCCGGTGCGCCCCTCCCTCGCAAGGCACAGCTCTCCACGGCCAGTGACCGCCGATCAACCCTTCTTGCTTGTTAACGCAGTATAGACAAGCGTGCCACGCACATCAATGCGAAAAGTCACGCGAAAATGAAAAAAAATGGATTCCCAGGTTAGGTCCGCTCTACTCCATTCACACCGTAGCTCCGATATTGGAAACTGTGGAGCACGTTATAGGACGCAAGCCGTCGACTCAGTCTGACATGCAGATGCCCCTTGGAGGACCGGTAAACGACCATCGGAAGAGTCGGAAATCCGCGGTGTCGACATCCTCGTCGTCGTCAAGGTCAAATCGACACCGGCACGCCACCGGCACCGGTGTATCGGGACCGCCGTAACAACCCTGAAATGCCGCGAAGTCCGACAGGTCGGCCCTGGCCACGACCCCGTCCACCGTATAGGGCCTCAGACCCCCATCTGTTGTGACCAGCGTCGTAGCCGGCACGTCCCGTGGGCGGAACCACAGCCGCGGCTCGTTGGCACCGTTCAGCGCCCTCAGAATGATCCTGGCCATCACGCGGTTCTCGGACGTCCCAGGATGGCTGAGCGGATTGACAACCACTGCACAATTGATCAGACCCGCCACCGGCACGTCCGAAAGCACCAGCAGCGTAAACGGGGCATCTCCAGCCCGGACCGCGTCCACCTCGAAGAGCGATGGATCATACGCAAGGAAGACTGTCCGCCGCGAATCGGCTCAGCGGCGTTTCTCAGCACGACTGTCGCGGTTAGCTGGCCGTCTTCAGGAGCGCATACCTCGCGCTCGATACTCAACGTCGCGGAGCCACAATCGCTTGAATCCGGTGCAGGCGCAGCAGCCCAACAGAGACACACCAGGGAGCAGACAAATGCACTGCATCGGGAAGCCCTTCTTTCCACGTCCACGGGACCCTTTCAGCCTCCATTATGTAATCACGCATCGTCGACCGCAGCACCCACCGGCGACGCGCGTGTGCCTACGGCCCACTGGGGCAGGGCGGAAGCGAGAAATTGAGCCAGGGATCGTAACAACCGGCGGCGTTCAGCAAGTCGATGACCCGGAGGATGTCCGGCGGCTCGCACAGCTCACTGCAATCAACGTCGCACTGCCAGTACTCGCACGACCTGACACCATTTAGACAATCGATAAGCCACAGGATGTCCGCCGGCGCACTGGTGAGGTCGCCGCTCACGTCCGCCGGAAGGCGACCCAGACACAACTCCCAAGGGCTTTGACTGCGAAGGTACTCGAAGCAAGTCCAGTGTCCCGGCGGGATGCGACTGTCGAGCACCAGTGTAGCCGTGTTGCCCTCTACAACCACGTCCCCAATCGTCGGTGGGACGCCGTCGTCCGGAACCAGCCTGACGTTGAAATCGTCCTCTGTTACGCAGGACGCGTCGTCGTCGAACGTTATGACGATCACGTCCCAACCACACGGCTGCGTACAGTCGGGCTTCAGGGCTGACGGGCGTCGATAGCACAATTCGAAGGATCACTCCACACGACGGAGCCGGGAAGGCAATCCAGCCGACAGGTGTCGCAGTTCTCCCCACAGTCGGGCTCGCAAACACCGTTACCGCACGAGTTGATACACTCGCAATACTGGGGGTCATTCTGGTCAAAGTGCCACCAGAGCTCGGGGTCACAGGGACCTTCCCACTCTATCCAGAACCGAAGGCAAACGTCTCCTTGGCACGTACCGACCGTGTAGGTCGAGCAGAACAGGTATGCACCCGCGTCGGGATCCCACACTGACCCCCCTTCCGGAGGATCCGTGGATCCGCACGCGGGCGGAAACACGGCGGTGTACGCATACCCGGGCTCAGGTCCGGGAATACAACAGTCAGGGTACTCGGGGCAGTCACGGTCGCAGAACTGGCACCTGCAGTCGCACAGGCCATCTCCGTCCCGCCAAAGCTCACAGTCGCCTTGCCAGCAATTGTCACACTGTGGTTCACATGGACAAAGGAGAACCGTCGCAGCACAGAGCTCACCGTAGTCATTGGTGCAAACCTGGAACGATGGTGCAACGCCGCATGGGGCATCTAGGCAATCGTACGGACAGTCCGCTATGGCTTCGCCACACTCGCACTGACACATCCCGTCCCCGCACACCGGATCGCAGCAGTCCTGAGGGCAGTTGTGGGTTGTCTCATCAGGGTTGCACACGCCGTCGCCACAAACAGCGGCATGTCCCTCGTAGTAGACCTTGATCCACCATTCATCGATAAGCCCCTCGTACAAGTATGCCGTATCCCGCATCCAAAGAACCCACGTCTGGTTAACGGCCTCTCCGTTGAATGTTGTGATACCAGTTATCGTTTCGTTCAGATTCGCCGTCCCGTCGTTCAGATCGGGCCCGTACAAGTCGTAATTGTACGTCAAGTCCGCGTCGTTGAGATCGACATTCAGATCGCCCCGGTAAGTGTGAAAAATTTTATAGTGGACATCGATGCAAGTGACAGTCGCGCTGGGATCGGCACAGGATATAGTAATGGGGCTGTATACCCAACCATCGTAGTCGGGGATCACGACATTGGTCCAATTCTGACCGTAGCAGTAGTCTCCCGTACAGGTGCCCAGTCCGGCGCTGCCCGCCTGACCACAAGTACTCCCCGACGATCCCTTGATCAGCACTAACTCCCGCAGCCTTCGAACGGTTGCACCTTGCCGGGCAAGGCGGGTAACCACGTCCTTGGGCATCTGGACCACGACCCATGCGGGGTCGGTCAGCTCCTGAAGCGTAGATCCCGGTGCTTGAGGAAGGGCGCGAATCTCGTCGAGGCCCACCGTGCCGTCGAGGAGGATTTCCACCTCCTCGAACGTGCTGGTGATCGTGCGATCCTTGGCCGGCGATGCCAATTCCTCGTCGATCGTCCCCCGTGCCGCGCAGGTCAGCGAAGGTCGGCTTCGATGGAGGTCGTCCGTCCTTTGTCAGCCGACGCCCGTCGACGGCGAGTTGACTCTGGGGTCCACCTCAGACGGTGGTGCCGCCGGTGACTCGGCGTCATGGATACGCCGTTTCGACGGCTCCGCCGCCATCCCAGACGCCACCAGCGTCAGGCAAACCACGCTGACTCCAAGAATGCCTGGCCTCACGATTGCGTTCATGGTTTTCTCTCCCGAGAAGTGGGACAGTCGAGAACAGCGACTTACTCCCTCTCTTCCTCACCATCGACCTGCCGATATTCCGCCTCCCGGGCCGCCCGACCGGTGAAAGGCGAAGACCGGCGCCCCAGCATCGGGACTAGTGTACCACAGAACCGACCCGTACCCAACCGTGGGCACGTGCAGATGCTTCACACGCCAGTGGCGAAGTCTGCCCACAAAAACAGCCCCGGGGGCTGAGTTTCAGGTCCCCGGGGCGGTTGTTGTCGTGACAGTAATGTCTGGCAGGCAATGAGCCGACGCGCGGGCGTCGACGGGCTGCCAGGTGGGTGTCTACGCCTTCATCTGCTTTCTGACCCACTCGGTAGAGACGGACTTGGGACGGGTAATCGCCGTTCCCAGAGCCCGGTTGAGCACCAACTGGGAGATCATGCCCATGGACCGCGATACCGAGAACAGCACCGTGTAGTAGGGGAACTCGGTCAGGTCGTAGTGGTACAGCAGTGCTCCGGAGCCGGCATCGACGTTGGGCCAGCAGTTGGCGATGGGAGCCTTGCCCGCCTTGACCCGCTCGTCCGAGAATTCCTGCAGGACCTTCGGTATGACGTCGTAGACCCTAGAGACGGTCTGGAATACCGGATCTTCGGGCAGGTGTTCCTTACCGAACTCGAGGAACCCGGCATAGCGCGGATCGGTCACCCGCAGGACGGCGTGGCCGTAACCCGGGATCACCTTTCCACTTCGCAGGGTCGCGAAGGCGAAGTCACGCAGGGCCTTCTCGTCAGGCACACCGCCGAACTTCTCCATCAGCTCGAGGATCCAGCTCAGGCACTCCTGGTTGGCCAGACCGTGCAGCGGACCGGCCAGACCGTTCAGACCGGCCGAGACCGCATAGTAGAGGTCCGACAGGGCTGAACCGACCGTGTGGCACGAGAAGGCCGAAACATTGCCGCCCTCGTGATCGGCATGGAAGTTCAGGTACAGCCGCATCAGCTTGGCGAACGACCCGGTGGGGTCGGGGATGCCCAGCATGTTGGCGTAGTTGGCACCCCAGTCGAGCCCGGGTGTCCAGCCAACCGGCGTGCCCTTCTTGTAGCGAATCCGGTAGACGCCGGCGGCCACTCCGGGCAGCCTGGCCAGCAGTTGCAGCCCGTCCTCCAACGCCGGCATCCAGTACTCTTGCTTGGTCATGCCCTTGTCGTACCACTTCCGGAATACGCTCTCTCGCTCCATCACCAGGATGGCCGTATTGAGCATGCACATCGGGTGGCTGTCGTCGGGCATGGCGTAGAGGACCTCCCAGACGTAGTCCGGCACGGTTGCCCGCTTGTCATAGTCCTGCTGGAGAGCCGCCTTGGCCTCGGCGTCGGGCTCCTCACCGGTCAGGAGGAGGTAGAAGATCTCCTCCGGCCAGAGGTGCTTGATCTCCAGCAAGGGCCGTCCACGAACGATGAGCCCCTTGTCGGGCTCCACCACGGAGGTGTCGCAGATCATGCCCTTCACGCCGCGCATGCCGCCATAGGCCTGCTGGACTTTCACCTCGGAGATGGATTTGCCTCCGTGCGTCTTGACGAGGTTGCCGACCTCTTCCCGATAAGCTGGGATTTTCTGCCTCAGCACATCTTGAAGAGTACTCATAAGCTCACCGCCTTTCCTCGGATTGTGTTAAACTAGGAAACCTTCGGGCCGCCATAGGCCCTCCGCGCCGGGCGGCGACCCACCAAGCAGGTCAGCAGGGCCTCGCCGCGCCGCAGACCCAATTACTCTTTATATACACGTATAGCAAGAGCCATGCCAACGCTTATAAGATCGAACCTGCCTCCGAGCAACCCACCCCCGCTGCCTGTCCCGAATATCTACTTTAATTCCTAACTTGCCACAATAGCGTTTGTGACCTGATGGCCTACAACGACTTGCTACGGTTTTGAAAACCGCATTCGGTATAGTACGTCGGTGCCTGATCGTTGGGTCCGGACGGATCGAGGTATCATCGCGGCGGCGATTTTGGCTGCGCCGGCTCCGCCGAGGGCGCCGGGTGCGATACGCCCGCCCACCAACATCGGTGAGACGAACACAAATGCTTCGTCGACCAATCCTGCTTCCAGCATCGAGGTAAGGACCGTAGGCCCGCCCTCCACAAGCAGATTAGTCACCTCGCGCTTGGCAAGTGTTCGCAGACAGTCGTCAAGCTGCAGGCGGCCGCCGCGCGAGCGACAGGCGACAACCTCGACACCGCTGCGCCGCAGGCGGTCTGCTTTACGCATGCTTACCCGCCCGGAGGTGGTCATCACAAGAGTCGAGACATCACTGCAGGTGTCAAGAATCTGGCACTTCTCCCGAATCCTCAGTTGACCGTCCAGCACTACACGAAGCGCCCTTCGGCGGATCGGTACCCCGCGAGCGGTCAGCAGCGGGTTGTCGGCCAGGACGGTGCCGCAGCCTACCAGTATCGCGTCAACTCGGGCGCGCAACCGGTGGACACGGCGCCTCGACGCTTCACAGGATATCCACTGCGAATGGCCGGTACGAGTGGCCAGTTTACCGTCCAGGCTCTGGGCCCACTTGGCAATGACAAACGGGCGGCCCAGCCGAACGCGGGTTGCGTATGGTGCCAGAACCTCGGCGGCCTCGCCTTCAAGCACTCCGGTTTCTACGTCTATTCCCGCAGCGCGCAGGCGCCGGATACCCCTCCCCCGGACAACCTGATTGGGATCGCGTGCGGCCACCACGACCTTGGCAACGCGGGCTTCAATCAAAGCGTCGGTGCACGGCGGGGTCTTGCCGTGATGGCAACAGGGTACCAGCGAGACGTAGACGGTTGCCCCCTGCGGGTCTCGGGTACAGGCTCGCAAGGCTTCGATTTCAGCATGCGGCCCGCCGAATCGCCGGTGGAAGCCTTCCCCGATCACCCGGCCGGCGCGGACGATGACGCAACCGACCATTGGGTTGGGTTCGACGCGACCCTCACCTCTTCGAGCGAGGGCGATGGCCCGGGCCATCATGCGGTGGTCGAGCGGGTCGCAGCGGTGTCGGGCCTTCCTAGCGGCCATGACGTGTCCTGCGCCGCTCGTGCGGCTTCCGGTCCAGCCATGTGTGCAACAACAGTAACACAACGCCACAGACCAACGCGGCGTCGGCAACGTTGAACACCCACGGCCAGATTTCCCGCCCCGCGAGTCTGGGCACCCACGCGGAAAACTTGGGGACGAACTTGATAAAGTCGCGTACCACGCCTTGCTCTCGTACGTCGACATCGCTACGTGCGAAGCTCTGGGGATTGGCCCCATCGGGATACTCGCCAATCCGCACGATTGGGTCCTGCGGATCACTGACCACCGTGCCTATTACCTCGTGCTGTTTCCCGGAGGCGGCCGTGTAGCTCACCACATCGGTTATGATGAACGCCCGGTCGTAAAGGTTGCCCAGGGCACCGGCGAGGATCATTGCAAGAGCCACGTGGAGAGCTCGCTGTCTGCGGCCGCTGTGGGCAAAAAGGTAGAACACGAAGCCGAGGGCGAACAGTGAAGCGAGAATGAACACCTCGGTGTGGCCTGTGAACGACCCGAAAACCGCGCCGGCATTCAAGGAGTAGGTAAAGTCAATGATACCGGGGATAACAGCCCGGATTTCGCTTGGCTTTAGCTTTGTGAAGACCCAGTCCTTTGACCACAGATCGAGCACCAGTGCGGCGCCGCCGATTATCCAGAAACAAAGATGCGAGGGGATATCCCGGATGGCGGGTTCGGCGCGATGGTCCGACCGGTCAGTCGCGTGTGCCGTGGCAGCATCCATATTCGACGAACCGGTCAGGTTGTTCGCCCTTCTTCGCGAGCCCGAGCGTACTCGATACAGTATTTGGCCCACGGTTTGACACGGAGCCGCGCCTTGGTGATTCTCTTACGTGTGGCGAGGCAGATACCATACGTCTTGTTTTCGATGCGCTCGAGCGCTTCATCGATCTCGCGGACCAAGGCCTGCTCGCTGGCGATCAGCCCCAGGGTGAATTCCTTTTCCCAATTGTCGCTGCCCAGTTCAGCCATGTGAATGGGCATTGCGGAGTGCTCGGGAAGCCCTTGGCCTTTGCCGTCAAGGGCTTGATCGGTCAGTTGTTGGACGTCACCCGCCAGCTCGGCCCGCTTGCGCAGTAGTAGCTTCGCAAACTCTCGAAGATCCTCGTCGCGTAAGTGCGTCCTGGGCAGAGGTTGGGGCTCCTCAATAAGCCGGGCCGGATCCTGTGAAGCGGCCGGTGCCGACCTGGATGTCTTCTTGGAGGCAGTGGTCGCCTTGACTGCTCTGTGAGCAGCGACTCTGTTGGTCGTGCTCTTCCTGGTCGTCCACGTCTTTGGACTCCTCGCAGAGGTCGAGGTGGGGCTACGGCGCTTGGCTGCGGCAGTAGTGCGCGCCTTGGCCTTCTTCGCGGCGGGTTTTTTCTTGCCGGCTGGCTTCTTGGTCTTACGCGAGGAGGTAGTCTTCCGCATCGCCTTCCTCGAAGCGGTGCCTTTTGCTTTCGTTTTGGTGCTGACTCGTCTTGCCACTCGAGCGTCCCATTAAGGGTCGGGCGAAAAACGCTAAACCCTTGTCAAATAAGAGGAAACAGCAAACCGAACCCTGTAGTATATACCTTGCTCCAGCGGGCGTCAACTGCCGCACCACACCTCCCGCATGACCGGCATGACAGTTTCGGCGGGGGTGGGTTGGTGGTATCCTGGCGAGGCTAAGCCACCAGGATGGTGCGTAGGTCTGGATGGATCAAACTGGCTTCATGGAGGAAGCGACCGATGTCTGCAGCAACCACACCTCGAGGTGGCAGAGGTTCAGGCCTTTGAACGGGATTGTCGTCCGGCGGGAAACAGCCTTTCATGGGATTACCTGGCTGTCCGGGCGGGGAATGATTGCCGGGCAGTCGCTATCCCGCAAGGACACCAGAATCCAGATCAGCACCGGCACCACAAATGAGCACGCCGGGGACACCGAAGCGAACTCGAACAGCCCACCGATAAACTTGCTCCAAAAGGGGCTGGGATGATACAAAGCCCACGGCTGATCTCGGCTGAACCAATAAAGCAGCGTGATCCACACTCTCAATAGGACAAAACCGTTGACCAGAATCATACCCCACACCAGGGCCTTCCACCTGCGCGACCAGGGAATCGGTGTGGCCAGGATCAGGGCGAGCACCTCTGCCGCCGGTAGATAGCCCGTGAATCGAATACTGTGCGAGGTCGTCGCGACGGTCGGGGACCGTACGTTCCGGACGGTTATCTCGGCATGCGTCCCTGGACGCCCTTTAGCTGATGGCCCAAAGCGAACCACACCTCCGGAGCCGAACGACCCGAAGATGGCATTGCAGGCGCCCCGGTAGACGGTCGAATAGGCCTGCTGGAGTCCGGGCCACGGCGCGACCAGCAGCCCGTAGAAAAGCACCAGGCGGAAGACAAATCCCGCGATCTTTTTACGTGGAAACATCAGTGCCGGCGGTTCCCCTACGCGTGGCCCACACGCTCCAGATCATCCAGAAAATGATCGGCAGGAAGACGAAAACGCCCTGCCACACGTCGACGTGCATGGTCTCGAACGCATTTGGGAAGTAGATGCCGATGTAGTACAAACTCACGATGCGGACCAGGTTGAAAACCAACAGCAGCAGGCTCCCCAGCACCACCGGCCCCACCCGCGCCAGCCGCGACACCGACACCGGGGCCAGCAGGACCGCCAAAACAAAGAACGCCGACGCCTGAATCCCGTCGCACCCGGCCTTGATATCCAAGGAGAACCGCGACGAGGCGATCGACGTCCCCCTGACCGTCGCGTCATCACCAAGGATTCTAAGCACGGCCGCGGTGCACTCGGCGTTGACACCCAGGTACGCCGCGAAGAGACTCCCTTTGCAAAGCCAGAGATAGAAGAAGGCGTTGAACCCACCCAGAAGGAGGCCGAACAGGAGCAGAAACCGCAAGAGCCGACGATTGGCCGAGAACCATGATTGTCTCGCCCCCCGCTTGCCCGCGCTGCCGCCACCGGGTGTTCTCCCACCGCGAGAGGTGCTACTGCCAGCATCCGCGTGCTCCCGGCTTGAGGCCCGTCCGGACGAGTCTCGAGACGGGAGCCGGCTCTTTCGCTGCTCCTTGCGCTTGCCTGATCGGCTCACGGCTATTCAACGCCTTTCTACGGTGCCCACCGGGCACCGCTTCGCCATTCGCTATTCCTTTCGCTATTCGGAATTCGCTATTCCCTCCGCTATTCGCTATTCGCAATTCCTCCGATCCGCCTCCGCCCGTAGAGAACCGTCCCCGCCGTAAACGCCAACAGCGTCATGACGATCAGGCCCCATTCGGAGACTGTGGGGATGATGTCCACCTCGCAGGTGCAATCGGGCAGGCAACGCCCCGGGCACTGGGCATCGTCCCCGTTATCGCACTGCTCCTCGTTTTCGGGCTCATATACTCCGTTGCCGCAAGACGGATATTCCATCTCGCCCCCGGCCGCCATCTCGTCGAGCATAGCTGTTTCATCCGTTGCCATCGGACAGCAACAGTCATCAACAACGCCACATGCCTCACAGCACCACGGTATGGCGCCCACCGGACACGTACCCGGTTCGGCACACGCGACCAAAACGTTGGTCATGTGCCCGGCCATCCTCAGCCAGCCGAACAGAGCATTCGCAGGCCAGTTGCCGGGGCTGGAGAATCTGAAGCGGACCGGAACGGCACTCGTCTGTCCATGGACATATATCACGCTCGGCGGGAACGCCATCTCGTTGGGGGCGAGCACGACCAACGGCCGGGCAGGAAAGAGGTCGGCGGGACTGGGATTGTAGAGCGTGGCACCAGGAAACGCACCTGCCACGGGAAGGTCTATCTCGACAAACACGTTGAAGAAACCGTCGCCTGGAAAGTCGTTTGCGGGCACTCCGCTGGCGCTCTGCGATTCGACTTCCCCAGGGCTAAGCCAGAGGCCGAAGGGCGTTGCTCCCGCCCGGACGGCCGCCCCTCCGCCGAAGTTTGACATCATAAGCTGCACAATCTCCAGGTGCACCTCGCGCCCCCCCGTGACCTCGAATCCAGGCGGGACAACCAAGAAATCCGAATCGCTAATCATCACCCCACTCGAGCCAACCGGGGTTCCGTTGATGTCGGCAGGGCTGCCTTCCATGTGGGCGGCGCTTCGCCCGATCACGGTCGCGGACTCAAACAAGGTTGGACTCTGCAGTATGTGCGTCACCGGATCGTAACCGGGATAGCCCACCATCATGCCATGATACGGGAAACGAACATAGACGCTGAAGCTTGCGAGTGAAGGCGTGACGTCGTCGCACGGCGGAGGCACGTTGAGGAGGTTGCAGTTGTCGTTGAAATCCGCGGCTACCGACACTGGCACCGTGACGAGCAGAGCAACCACACCGATCAACACTGCTATCAGGTACAATTCCCTTCTTACAAGATTCATTCTAATTCTCCTTCAGTTACAGGGGCTGCCCCCCGCGCGAATGTGGTGTTTGGGTTTCGTTTCATCTTTCTCATCTCCGTGTCATTTCTTGGCTGAGTATCGCAGTGGGCACTGCCCACCGGATTCTAGCTCGGGACCGCGACCTAAATCGGAGGGGCGCGGGGGTACGCCTGGCCAAGTGTCCAGGACTGGATTGGCAGGACTACTTGCGATGGAGGCCGCGCACCGGCGTTGGGCGATCCTCCCAATGACCGGTTGGCCGGGAAGCTCAGGCGGCCATCGCTCAGAATACCGACCAGCGATGCGTTAGCGCAGCCCGCCAGGAACACAGCGAACAGAGACGGGAGGTTGATCCGGGCGAACGAAGGACAGGCGGGCGAGCCAACGGGCACGCGCATTACTAAAGCGCTTAGCGCGTGCGGCGCGGCTGGTGCCGTGGGTTTGGCGTACCGGCGGGTGCGGTCGGTACGGTCTTTCCGCCTCGTGGGCAACATGACCTCCCCTCAGCGTCGAACCGTGATATGCACGCGGCTGACTCTCGCCCCTCGCGCGATTACGCAGACCGGATGAAGAACGAAAGTTCTCGACGCGAATAAAAAGGGCCTTGCCTCCGTAGTCTGAGCGACTGCAAGTCCACCTGTCAAGGTGTTGTCTTCAAAAAACTTGCCGTCAATGGAGAGGGTGACACACGATAGGTCACCGCATGCGGTGCTCTTCCCTAGATTCACAACATCATGTAATAGTAGGTATGCTTGGCAAAGCGTGCCCCTGGTCAGAAGGTCGGTTTGACGGTCAGACGCGTCAGCTCCCATTGCCACGTCCAACACGCACCAAGCGGGTCGCGCGATTTGCCTTGCGCTGCATTTCTTGCGGCCATATATGCAACAGGTCCGTGTGTCCCCATAGTCTCTGAAGCCTGACGCAGTTTAGAGTCTGTGACCGGCGCGGTAGGGGGTCGGTCAGTGCGAGCGTGATAGTGTAGGGTCGTGACCAGCCTGCGGTATTCGCAACGTTAGGCGCGCTTGGTCCACGCTTCGCCGGCGTACTTGGGTATGAGTTCCTCAGCAGCGGCCAGCTCCGCAGCGGACCAATTGCCAACTTGAATTAGATGGCCGGTCACGTCTGCAAGGTGTTCAACGAACGCCGAGCGGATGTGTCGTATACTCTTCTCGAATGGGTGCGGCAGTGTGGCTGTGGTTTGTTGTGTGTAACGGTTGCCCAGGATGATTGAGCCGTGTTGGAGGATCGCTTTGCGGGTTCGGCGCTGGGCGCTGCCGGCGATCTTGCTGGAACCGATCAGCACGTCGTAGCAGTGGCGACGGTCGAAGCAGAAGAATGGGCCTCGGGTGGGGCTCGAGTCGTCGGTCGTTTCACAGCGGGTGGCAGTCAGGCCGAGTGAGTCAAGGTATGCCATCACAGCGTCATGTGCCAGTTCATACAGTCGGTTGGGCCCCTTCAACAACAGATGGTGCTCAACCGGTAGGGTAAGTGAATAGGTCAACTCCAGATCATGGAGAATCGCTCCGCCGCCGGTCAGTCTTCTTACTACGGCCAGTTGACCCGCCGGTGGAGCCAGCGATTCATAATCGGCGTAGCGCTGGAAGTAGCCCAGCGAGATTGTGGGCGGGTGCCACTGGTAGAGTCGCAGCGTCGGCGGTGATTCCGACCGGCCGACGCCCACCATCAAGGCCTCGTCACGGGCCATGTTTGACGGGCCGTCAAGCGGGCCGTCCTGTAGAACACGAATCATGTCGAATGCGACCGCTCCCTGGCGGTCGCGGTACCGTCGCAACGTCTCCAGCGTACGTTGGGTTTGCGGCTTGCGGTCACTTCGTCCAGACGCCGAACCGGCGTGGTGTGCGGAGCTGTGCGCACAACCTTAGGATCGTTCTCGATCTCGTCCGCGATGGCCAGCATCGCTTCGACAAAATGGTCCAGCGTGGCCGGCGATTCCGTCTCAGTCGGTTCAATCATCAGACAGTGATGAACCGGAAAGCTCATGGTCGGTGGATGGATGCCGTAATCGATCAGACGTTTGGCGATGTCTATGTCGCTTACGCCGCTTCCTGGAAAGTCGGGCACGGTAACAAACTCGTGGGCGTATGGCGGTGGGAAGGGCATCGGGTAGCGATCCTTCAACCTCGCGGCTACGTAGTTGGCAGCCAGCACCGCCTTCTCGGCCACGTCGCGCAGACCCTCCCGGCCTATGGCACGGATGTAAGTGTAGGCTCGCACCAGGACGCCAACCTGACCGTAAAACGATCGGACCTTCCCGATGCTCTTGGGACGGTCGGACGACCAACCGAACGTGCCGTCATGGCGTCTGATCACCTGTGGTACGGGTAGGAATTCGCGCAGATGCTCCGCGACGGCCACCGGGCCGGCGCCGGGTCCGCCGCCGCCATGCGGTGTGCTGAATGTCTTATGCGTATTGAAGTGCATGCAATCCACGCCGAAGTCACCCGGCCTGGTGATACCCAGGATGGCGTTCATGTTCGCACCGTCGAGGTAGAGCTGCGCTCCTTTCGCGTGGATGATCTGGGCGATGTCGGCGACCTGTTCATCAAACACGCCGACGGTGTTGGGGTTGGTGATCATAAACGCCGCGGTGTCTTCATCAACCTTGGCGCGAAGATCGTCGAGGTCGACGCGACCGTCTTTTCTGGACTGGACCGGTATCGACCGCCGCCCGCAGATCGTGCAACTGGCGGGGTTGGTTCCGTGGGCGCTGTCCGGCGTAAGCACCTTTGAGCGATGTTCGCCACGACTGCTGTGATATGCGTTGATAATCATCAAGCCGGTCATCTCACCGTGGGCGCCGGCAGCGGGCTGCAGAGTGGTCTCTGCCAGCCCGGCGATCTCCGCCAGATCACAGCGAAGGCGATAAAGCAGTTCCAGGATGCCCTGCACGTCCGCTTCATCCTGATAGGGGTGCAGGTTGATAAAGCCCGGCATGGCGGCCACCCGCTCATTGATGCGCGGGTTGTACTTCATGGTGCAGCTACCCAGCGGGTAGAAGTTCGCGTCGATGTTGAAGCAGCGGTGGGCAAGTCGTTTGTAGTGGCGGACCAGGTCCAGTTCACCGACTTCGGGCAGCGCCGGCGGATCATCGGCGAGCAGTTCCCCCGGAACGGCCTCCGATCGCTTGACCGGCGGTACGTCAGAGGGAGGCAGCGATACCGCGCACAACCCCGGCGCGCCGATCTCAAATAGCAGGGGATGATCCTCTTGCTGCATCGTCGGTACTGTCTTCATCACGCCGTCTAGACACTCCCAAGCGCGGCCACCAAGTCATCGATCTGAGCTTTGGTGCGTCTCTCCGTCACCGCCACAAGGAAACAGTCGTCAAGCCGTTCGTCGAACCGGACAAGCGGTACGCCACCGAGAATGTCGCGCCGTCGGCACGCGGTAAGCGCCCCCTTGACACCGCGCGACGTTTGCACGACGAACTCCTTGAAAAATGGAGCCGCAAAGCGGAGCTCATACCCGTCCAGTTTGGCAATCTCGCCGGCGGCATAGTGGGCCTTGTCGAAACACTGGGACGCTACCTCGGCGAGGCCGCGCTTGCCCATCGCCGCCATGTAAACGGCCGCCCGGGCCGCCAGCAGTCCCTGGTTCGTGCAGATGTTGCTGGTCGCCCGCTCTCTTTTTATGTGCTGTTCGCGGGTCTGCAGTGCCAGGCAGAAGCCGCGCCGACCGTCCACGTCCTTGGTTGCACCGACCACGCGACCGGGCATCTTGCGAAGATGCTCTTTGCGACAGGCCAGCACACCCAGATAAGGCCCTCCGTACTGCAAGGGAACACCCAACGCCTGCCCCTCAGCCACCACAATGTCGGCACCGAACGCACCCGGCGGCTTCAACACACCGCCGGCAATCGGATCGGTGGAGACAACGGCCAGAGCACCGTGGTCCTGCGCCGCCGGTGCGATATGATCGAGTCGCTCAATGCAACCGAAGAAATTCGGCGATTGCACGACGACGGCAGCGGTCGATTCACCTAGAGCAGCGACTAGGGCCTGTTGATCGACGACTCCCTCAGGTGCCGGAACGGTTATTATGTCGATGTCCTGTGACTGCGCGTAGGTGTCAAGTACCTGTCGCGTGTCCGGGTGAACTGATTCGGCAACGAGCACTCGGTGCCGCTTGGTGATTGTCGTTGCCATCAAAACCGCCTCAGCCGCGGCGCTGGCGACCTCGTAAAGCGACGCGTTGGCCACCTCCATACCGGTCAGCAGACAGATCATGGTCTGGAATTCGTAAAACAGTTGCAGGATGCCCTGCGACGCCTCGGCCTGATACGGCGTATAGGCTGTGAGAAACTCTGTCTGCATCGATAGCGCGTCGACCACCGTGGGAATAAAATGATCGTAGGCGCCGCCGCCAAGGAAGCACACGAGCTGATCGCAATGCCGATTCCGCGAGGCCAGGTGCTCAGTATCGCTGAGCAAGCCCGGTTCGCTTAGCCCGGACGGAATGTTCAGTTCGCCTTTCAGGCGCAATGCAGGCGGGATCGGAGCAAAAAGCGTCTCCACCGAATCGACGCCGATCACACTAAGAGCCTGTTTGACTTGGCTGTCGGTGAATTGAGTGAACTTCATGGATGTTGTCCGGCGATCTCGACCGTAGCGCCGTCAAGCTAGCCGCCGCGCGTGCCCATGACGTCGGGTTTGTAGATCTTCGTCTCCAAGGCCCTGTTATACTTGGTCCAATGGCTTGCCGGATCAGGATCGTTTTCGATCTCGGCCAGGTGCATGTTGACCTTCGCATCGAGGTTATCCAGGAAGTGGATCGCAGCCGCTTCGGGAATCGCGGGCAGCTTCGGGCTGCCGAACTGGTATTCTCCGTGGTGACTCAACACGATGTGCTGCAGTACCCACAGAAGCTCCCGGGGAAACACCTTGCCGGTCCGCTTGGAGACCGCCTCGGCTTTGGTTTCGATCCACAGAGCCGCCTGGGTGATGTGACCCAAGAGCTGACCTTCATCGGAGTAACCGATCATCGTGTCGTAGGTAAGCTCCGCGGCCTTGCCAATGTCGTGTAGGAACAGCCCGGCCAGCACCAGGTCCAGGCTGAGCTCGGGATACAGTGGTATGGCCGTCAGGCCCACCTCCAGGAGTTTTGCGGTATGCTCGAGCAACCCGCCGATGTAGGCGTGGTGCATGGCTACGGCCGCCGGCGCCCGGCGAAACCGGGCCATCAGCTCTTCGTCTGTGAGAAACTCTTTGACCAGCGCAGCCAGATCAGGATTCTTGATCCCGCCAAGGATATCCACGACCCGCTTCCACATTTTGTCGATGTCTTGCTTGGTAGTGGGCAGGAAGTCGACAATATCGAATGAGCCCGGCTGGGCGGGCTGCATGCCGTCGATAATGAATTGCAGATTGCCTTTATAGTTCTCCACCCGCCCCTTGAAGTGCAGGAAGCCGCCTTCGGGCATTTGCTCGAACATGGCTTCGGTGGCCTGCCACTGGCGGGCGACTAGCTGCCCGCTGCGGTCCACTAAAATCGCGTGAATGTAGAGGCTGCCCTGGGTGGTCGTACGAAGATCCTTGGACCGGATCAGGAAGACCTCATCCTCGATCCGCTCCCCGGGGCGAAGTTCTTTCACAAACCGGTGGGCCACGTTCTTCTCCAGACTGCGCCAAGCTGAAAGACGTAGCCTAGGGGCAATCGACTCGCCGGGCAAGCCATACGACCCTGTGGACGCCCGCCGGGCTTTACGAGCAGCGGCCCCGACTCTGTCGAGACAAGTTCCGCCAACGGCTCAGGGATTTATAGTCAATCGCAACGAAGGAGCCGGTCAGTTTGAGTTTAGTACTTCACCGTTGGCACCTCGGTGGAAGATCCACGACTGACCACGCTTCCGCCATATCCGTTGCGTGGTGGCCGGTGACGCTGACCCTAGACATGGCATCGCCGGTTAGATCGCGTTAGGATCAGCAACCTAACGGGAACCGTGCTGGGACGAGATTCCCATCTCGTCCCCACGCGGGGTGCCACTGGCAGCTCGCCTGTCAGTGTGTCTGCGTGCACAATGGTTCCGGGCACTGGCGGGTTCCGATGTACATCGGGACCCGTGGCACCCGGCGAAAGCCGAAGACGCGGGAGGGGATTCCCGCGGATGGACGTGCGAGAAGGGATTCTCGCACCAGCGAGTACTACGGCGGCTAGACAGACAACTTGAACGACGATGCGGGACGACGATTCGATCATGGACGATCGCGGCCATTTGACCACCGAAGATCGCAATCCACATTCGATGCGCCTCGATCATCTCTCCGTTGACGAAGTGTTCGAGCTGATCAACCGGGAGGACGCGACCGTGGCGGCTGCGGTGGCCGCAGCGGGCAGCGATATCCGTCGTGCGATCGAGCTGGTCGCAACGGCCTTTTGCGCGGGCGGCCGCTTGATCTATGTTGGCGCGGGAACCAGCGGCCGACTGGGCGTGCTCGATGCCACGGAGTGTCCGCCGACTTTTCTCTCCGATCCGTCGATGGTTCAAGGCGTCATCGCCGGTGGTATGGAGGCCCTGACCCGCAGCGTTGAAGGTGCGGAGGATCATCCCGAAGATGGCGAAGCCGCTATGGACGAACGTGGCGTAGGTCCGGCCGACGTGGTCTTCGCCATTGCCACCGGCGGCACAACGCCCTTTGTCCACGGGGCCTTGCGTCGGGCGCGGCAGCGTGGGGCCAAAACGGTATTCCTGGCCTGCGTGCCGAAAGAGCAGGTGACGGATGAGGCCGATGTGTCCATCCGTGTGGTCACCGGTCCGGAGGTGGTGACGGGCAGTACCCGAATGAAAGCCGGGACGGCCACCAAAATGGTGCTGAACATGGTGACCACCATCGCGATGGTCCGGACCGGAAAGATATATGAGAATCTGATGGTCGATGTGAACACGGCCGCCAACGCCAAACTCCTTGACCGCGGCACGCGGATCATTCAAGCCATAACCGGCCTTACGCGTGAGGCCTCCGGTGTGTTGCTCGAAACCGCCGGCGGGCACGTCAAAACGGCAATCGTCATGCATGTCCGGATGGTAGATCGTGCGACAGCGGAGATCCTATTGGCCAAGGTCGGCGGCCATGTGGGTCAGGTGATTGAGCGTTGAGGGGAGTCTTTCTAGAGACGATAACAGTCTGAGCGCGCCAACGCCGGGGATGCTACGCTGTGCCGAGAATCCTTTCTCGGCACTTGCCAGAGGACCGAGAAGGGATTCCCGGTCCAGCGATGATAGTCGCGTTTTTTATGAAACAAGGCACTAGTTGGATGCGCCAATGCCGGGGATGCTAGAGATGGACCACGGACGGAGTCACGGTCACCTTGGTCAAAACGTGAAACTGCTCGCCCTCGGGCTGATCACAACAGCTTTCTTGAGCGGGTGTCAACCTGGAACTCGGCGCGAGAGGCTGGCCCCCGGTCGAGCAAAGGCGATCCGTGCCATCTGGGTAACCCGGTGGGACTACAAATCGCCCACCGACATCGCAAGAGTGATGGATAACTGCAAAGCGGCCGGGTTCAACACGGTGCTTTTTCAGGTAAGAGGCAACGGCACGGTGTTCTACCGCTCGAAGATCGAGCCGTGGGCGGACGAATTGGGTGGCCGCGATCCCGGCTTTGACCCGTTGGCGGTCGCGTCCAGGGAAGCACATCGTCGCGGCCTGAGTTTGCACGCCTGGATCAATGTTGTGCCTGGCTGGCGCGGCGACAAGTCGCCGACAAACCCACGGCAGCTCTACCTGGCCCATCCGGAGTGGTTCTGGCGTGACGCGGCCGGTCGGCGTCAACCGCTGGGGTGGTACAGCAGCCTCAACCCTTGCTATCCAGAGGTTCGCAAGTACCTGGTGCGGGTCTGCCGGGAGATCGTGGAGCGCTATCCAGTCGACGGCCTGCACCTGGACTACATCCGCTTTCCCAACGAGTGGAACCACTCCTATGGGCCAAGCGCCCGGGTGCCCGACTATCCGCGCGACCCGCGTACGCTGGGCCTATTCAAACGCGCGACCGGCCGCACCCCGGAAACGGCCCCGCGGCTGTGGGATGCCTGGCGGACTGAGCAGGTCAGCCAGCTCGTTCGTGACATCCGGACCATGATGCGAAAGGTGAATCCGCGCATGCGCCTCAGTGCCGCCGTCGGGGCATCCCCGGACGTGGCAAGGCGCAAGCACTTCCAGGACTCGCCCCGTTGGGTAAAGGAAGGTTTGCTAGATGCGATATACCCGATGAACTACGCGGCGAGTATGCGCACCTTCACACAGCGGCTGAGAGATTGGTCGTCGATGCGCTTGCCGATCCCGGTGGTTGTGGGCGTGATGTTCGACAAACGGGACGCTTCCACGGTGATCGGGCAGATGCGTCGTGCCCGCCAGAGTACCCCGCACTTTTCCGCCTTTGCCTATAACTCTCTGTTCGAACGGTATGATCGCACCGGCCGGCCGATCAGGGATGGGCAAAACTCGTCCCGAACGGCCTTGCGGAAACGCGTCATTCCGTATCTGCGCCAACTCGCTGTGCCGCAGGTGTGACATGAACGTTGTCTTGCTCCTCAAACTGACCGGTTCGTTCGTTGCGAATGACCGTAAATCCCAGAGCCGCGGGCTTTAGCCCGCGCGGATTCACTTTCCCCGAGTCAGTGTCAATGGCTATCGGCAGTCCGCGCAGACTGAAGTCTGCGGCTCGGGAGTGAGAAATCGGTCAGTATGAGTTACTCTTCGCGACGTCATGCAGGACTCATCGAGATTAATCGTAATTGGGATTGACGTAGGCGGCACGCAAACGCGGGTGGCCGCCGTCGATCGAATGGGACAGATTCTTGCACGGTGTTGCCATCGTACAGACGAAGCTGATGGCGCCGACCGACTCATCGCCCGACTTACCAGCGCCGTTGAGAATATACTCGATGAGGTCGGCGTCGGTTCCAGCGCCCACATGCGCCTCGGCGTGGCGCTGCCGGGGACGCTTGATCAACGACGGCGGTTGGTTGTCCGGTCGGTCAATCTCCCGTTTCTCGAAGGCTACCCGCTCATTGATGAGCTGTCGCGGAGAGCGGGACACACGGCCGTTCTGTTCACCGATGCCGAGGCGGCCACCTGGAGTGAATACGTATCATGCGCATCGCGGGCAGGGCGGTTTGTCCATCTTCGCCTGGGCACCGGTATAGCGTGCGGTGTTGTGGTCGACGGTCGGCTCCAAAGGCTGGATGCCGACCGCGGTCAGCACCTTGATGCCCTGGTTGTCGACAGCACTCCAGGTGCCCGGCCGTGTCCTTGCGGACGACGCGGCTGCCTGGAGACAATCGCGTCGGGTCGCGCATTGGAGGAACGTGCACGTGAGGTGGGCTACACGAACGGCATTGCCAGCTTGCAGCAGGCCTGGGAGCGTGGTGACGAGACGGCGGTAGACCTGATCCAAAAGGTAACTAACGCGCTAACGGCAGCAGTCAACAACCTGGCAACGCTTTTCG
This sequence comes from Planctomycetota bacterium, assembly GCA_030616775.1. Taxonomy (GTDB): domain Bacteria; phylum Planctomycetota; class Phycisphaerae; order UBA1845; family UBA1845. Next base: position 55,878 of record JAUWWQ010000007.1, on the reverse strand, counting down.
AGCCAAGCGTCATCTGTCTCGGCGGTGGTGTCGTGACTGCTCTTCCCTGCCTGCTGGACCAGACGATGGCCCGGTTGCAGGCCGTCCGAGACGAAAACGGCGAGGCGCCGATGTCCGTGCAGCCCGCCCGTCTTGGCGACGATGCCGGTGTCATCGGTGCTGCAATGCTGGCCATCGACCCACAGTGAGTGCGTTTGATCAACGACCAAGCAGAGATGACCTGCCCCGGTTTTATGTACCAGCCGTTACGAGACTCAGTGCCTGTTCGTCCAATCGGGCGGGTGGGCCTCAGACGGTCAGCGAGGTGGCTGAGTGTTGCCCCACTGACCTGTCGGTGGCGTCGCGGCACCTGGCCACCCTGCGCGACGCGGGCATCCTGGAGGCTGAAAAACCGGGCAAGGAAGTCTACTGCTCGATTTGTTACCTTGAGCCGGCGGCGACGCTTCGAGCCATGGCCGACGCGATCGAAAGTTGTTGTCGAAGGTGAGGGACGAGGACACGACGAGACACCTAAAAGTTTCTTATCGCTTGCGCGATGCGCAGGAGTCGTTCGAGGAGGGCGTGGAGTTGATCTAGTGGATAGACGGTGGCCGGGTCGCTTTTGGCGTGGTCCGGGTCGTCGTGTACTTCCAAGAACATCGCGTCGGCGCCGGCAGCGATGGCTGCGGCTGCTAGAGTGCCGGTGTATTGACGCTGACCGCCGCTTTGCGTGCCCGCTCCGCCGGGCAGTTGGCAGCTATGCGTGGCGTCGAAAACGACCGGGGCGTAAACTTGCATCCTTGGAATCGCGGTCATGTCATTGACCAGCCGGTTATAGCCGAAAAACGTGCCGCGTTCGGTAAACATGTAATTCCTGCCGCCCGCTTCGGTGAGCTTGCCGGCCACGTTGGCCATCTCCTCGGGTGACATGAACTGACCCTTCTTGACGTTCACACACCGACCAGTGCGAGCTGCCGCGACCAGAAGATCGGTCTGACGACACAAGAACGCCGGCACCTGCACGCAGTCCAGCACTTCGCCGGCGGCGAGCGCCTGATCGGGCAGGTGGATGTCGGACAGGATCGGAACGTCGAGCTCCTTGCGGACCCTGCCAAGAATCCTGAGCCCCTCATCGAGGCCCGGCCCCCGATAGCTCTTGATATTCGACCGATTGGCCTTGTCGAAGCTGGCCTTGAACACCAGGGGCAGGTGCAGCCCCTCACAAATACGCTTCAGGGCCGACGCCACACGGAGCGTGTGGTCTTCGGATTCGATCACACAAGGCCCGGCGATCAAGGCGAGCGGAGCCCCACCGCCAACGACCACCGGTCCGATCCGGGCCCTGTCACATCTCATGAAACGTCTCCTGCCTTACCAGCGGGAGATCCAGGATAGCCAAGCCGTTCCGATTCGCAACCGCTATTTGTAGACCGCAAATCGCCATTCGCCGCCAGCCATTTGGCCTTTGACACACCGCCGCGATCATACGATCATGTGTGCCTCAGCAACCGTGCTGGACGGACAGGTAGCAACCGGTCGCAGGTTAATTCCTGCGCGGATTCCGCACGGGCTTAAGCCCGCGGCTTGCTCGGTACCTAACGGCGGATATTCAACGTAGGAGAGATCATGGGAAAAAAGAAGACACGTGGCCCGTCGCCGGTGATTGCGGATCGGCTAACCCGATGTCGGCGGCAGATGAAAAAGCGTCGTGTCGGCGCCTACCTGGTCACGAATCCTGCCGATTACTTCTATTTGACCGGGTTCACCGGAGAGGATTCAGCCGTGCTCATCGCACCGCGCCAGGTGCACCTGATCACCGATGGTCGATTCGATGAGTCCAGCAAGAAGGAATGCCCCTGGGCGCGGAAGTGGATGCGTAAGCTTCTGCTCAACGACGAGATCGCCAAGGCGTGTACGGAGCTGAAGCTTCGATCGCTAGCGGTCCAGCCGGATCACATGACCCTGGGCGACCACGCGGCACTGGCCAAGCTCAACAAAAGGACGCGCTTGACCAAGGCACCCCCGATCGTCACCACCATGCGCCGTACGAAATCGGCGAGCGAACTGGCGGCGATCGGCAAGGCCCTGCGTGTGGCCGAGGAAGCCTTCATGGCGATGCGCCGAACGATCCGTGTCGGCCAGACCGAGCGTGAGATGGCTGCTCGGTTGGAATACGAGATGAAGAAGCGTGGGGCCTCGGGGCCTTCATTTCCGACGATATGTGCGGTCGGTGCCAACGCAGCCCTGCCACACGCCGTTCCCGGAAGCAGCAAGGTCAAAAAGGGCAGTGCCATTCTGCTCGATTGGGGTGCTCGGGTCGGTGGGTATTGCAGTGATTTGACCCGCATGATCTTCGTCGGTAGCATTCCGCGCAAACTCAGGGAGGTATACGGGATCGTCCTGGAGGCACAGCGGTGCGCCACTGCCGATATCCGCCCTGACAGGCGGATGTGCGATGTCGATGCCATAGCCCGCAAGTTCATTACCGATGCGGGTTATGGCGAGGCGTTCAACCACGGCCTGGGGCACGGACTCGGCCTGGACATCCACGAAGCGCCGTCGTTGAGTTGGCGATCCAAGGAAAAGATCGAGGCAGGGATGGTTGTAACCGTTGAGCCGGGCATCTATCTGCCCGGAGTTGGCGGGGTCCGCATCGAAGATGACGTGTTTGTGACGGCGACCGGCCGGCGAGTCCTGAGCCGGCTCAGTGCCAAGCTCGATGATGCGGTGATCTGACTGATGCCGCTACGCCGTCACACGTGGATGCACGCCGGTAGGTTGGAGCCTTAGCATTGCTTGACATAGACAGAATCCGGGAGCTGGTTGACATGATGGTCGCCAATGATCTTGTAGAGATCTCATTGCGCGACGGCGACGTTGAGGTGAACTTGCGTCGACCCACGGCAACCGCAGGTGAGGCTGTTACCGCCCGACCCGCATCGCCTAATCCCACGGGAGAGGCTGGGGCAGTAGCGTCGTCTGCTGAGGCACCCGCCGCTGACGAACAGGAAGTGGACCACGTGGAGATCAAGTCGCCGATGGTTGGGACGTTTTACGCATCTCCGGATCCCGATTCGCCGCAATTTGTGCAAGTGGGCAGCAGTGTGAATCCCAACACGGTGGTGTGCATCGTCGAGGCCATGAAGGTCTTCAACGAGATCAAGGCCGAACTCTCCGGGACGGTCCAGAAGATTCTTGTCAAGAACGAGCAACCGATCGAGTATGGCCAGCCCTTATTCCTGGTGCGTCCTGAATGATTGACGCCTCCGACTTGTTTTGGCCGACCGTGGTGCGATCGTGCCGTCTATACCGGAGCGATTTCGCATCGTGAAGCTTTAAGCCCATGTTTCGACGGATTCTGATCGCCAATCGAGGTGAAATCGCCCTGCGGATCCTGCGCGCTTGCCATGAGCTCCAGATAGAGACCGTGTGCGTCTTTTCCGAGGAAGACCGCGGAGCCGTCTATTTGAATCTGGCGGACCGGACGATCTGCATCGGCGGACCGTTCCCGCGCGACAGCTACCTGAAAAGCGATCGGATCATCGCCGCTGCTGAGGTCACAGGCGCCGACGCCATCCACCCCGGATACGGTTTTTTGGCGGAGAACGCGGCCTTTGCCGAGAAGTGCCGGGCGTGCAAGATCGAATTCATCGGTCCCGGGGCCGACGCCATGCGGCTTCTCGGCGACAAAGCCTCCGCACGAGCTCTGGCCAAAAAAACGAAAATCCCCACGGTCCCCGGTAGCGACGGCGTCTTCGAAAACGATAGCGAGGCGCTACGCATCGCCGAACGCACCGGCTTTCCCTTGATGATAAAGGCCACCGCCGGTGGTGGAGGTCGCGGGATGCGTATCGTGCATGACAAGACCGACCTGCTGACGGCCATCAAGCAGGCTCAACAGGAAGCCCAGGGGGCATTCAAGAGCACCGACCTGTACATCGAGAAATACCTCGAGAGGCCCCGCCACGTCGAGGTACAGATCATGGCCGACCACGATGGCACCGTCGTGCATCTGGGTGAACGCGATTGCACCCTCCAGCGCCGCTATCAAAAGCTCGTCGAGGAATCCCCGTCACCGGCCATCGACGGCCGGACGCGAAAGGATCTCTGCGCCGCCGCAGTCAAGCTGGCCAGAGCGGCGAAGTACACTAGCGCGGGGACCGTCGAGTTCCTGGTCAACAGCAAGGGTAAGTTCTATTTTATGGAGGTGAACACCAGAATACAGGTGGAGCATCCGGTCACGGAGATGACCACGGGAATCGACCTGATCAAGATGCAAATCAGGATCGCCGCCGGTGAATCACTGGATATCAATCAGCGGTCCATAAGGCCGCGTGGCCACGCCATTGAATGCCGGGTCAACGCCGAAGATCCGGAGGCGAAGTTCCGCCCGTGCGCTGGTCGTATCGAACAGTTCCATCCGCCGGGCGGCTTCGGCGTGCGGGTGGAGACATACGGGCATGAGGGCTGCCGCGTCTCACCCCGCTACGATTCACTGCTCGCCAAGGTCATCGTCCATCAGCCCACGCGCCCCGAAGCCATCCGTTGCATGCAGCGCTGCCTGCACGAGTTTACCATTGAACCGATCAAAACGACGTTGCCCTTCCTGCACAAGGTCATATCACACCCCAACTTCGTGGCGGGTACCGTGGACACCGGCTTCGTCGAGCGGACCTTCTAGCCCACATTATTCTTGAGAGCATGTGAGTTTCGTCGGCATGGATAGTATGGGACGTATTTGTTCAGCAGGGACGCAGGCCCCCTTACCCCCCGCGGGGTGCTTTGGTTTTCAGATTTCCGATCTACGCGACACGACGGGACGGCGGCAGGCTGGGGCCTGGCGGGCATGAAGGATGCACGCAGGCTAACGGCTTGATAATGAGCCCAGAAGGGCCAATGGGCAGCCAATTGAACGACCACCCGGGGCCTCGTCGCGTTGTTGTCCCGATAAATCGGCACCAGCTAATGGTCCCGAAATGGCGGGTTGACTTGCCCACACGGCTCTAATAGTCTACTATTCTAGTAGACCTCTGGGCGAAGGCAATGAGGATTTCTACACGAGGACGATACGGCCTGCGGGCCATGTTTGAGCTGGCCCGGGGCTTCGGAGATGGGCCGCTGCTGATGAGGGCCATAGCCGAAAGGCAGGATCTCTCTCGGAAGCACCTCCACGTCCTCCTGACGTCCCTGAAGTCGGCCGGATTGGTGCGCAGTGTCCGGGGCCCCGGTGGCGGCTTCGTCCTGACTCGCCCCCCCGGTCAGATCAGGCTCAGCGACGTCCTGCACGCGCTGGAAGGCCCGCTTTCGCTAGTCCATTGCGTGGCCGACAGGCGAGCCTGTGACCGAGCGAACCGATGCCCCGCCCGCGGCGTGTGGCAGAAGCTCAGTGGTGCGATCAAGGACGTCCTCGATGGCGTCACTCTACAGGATCTTGTGGCCCCGGAGACCAAGGCGTGCTCTGAACCCGCAGGAAAGAAGAAGGAACACAGATCTCGGAGGCACAGTGGCCTGACTGGCAAACGCTCAGGCACCGCCTCCCGCAGACCTCGAACAAAGGCAGGCAAATAATGATCAGGATCGCTGAAGACATAACGAAGCTCGTCGGAAAAACACCGCTCGTTCGGCTGAGCAAGATTGGCGCGGGCCTTGGGGCTGAACTCGTCGCCAAGCTCGAGTCATTCAATCCCTGTGCCAGCATCAAGGACCGCATCGGCCTGAGCATGATCGAGGCCGCTGAGCGCGACGGGCGCATCAAGAAAGACACCATCATCGTCGAGCCGACGAGCGGCAACACGGGTATCTCTCTGGCCTTCGTCTGTGCCGCCCGAGGCTACAAGCTCATTCTCACGATGCCGGAGACGATGAGCGTCGAGCGACGAAAGTTGTTGAAGATCCTTGGTGCCGAGCTTCTCCTGACTCCTGGTACGGAGGGAATGCCCGGAGCCGTGCGCAAGGCCGAAGAGCTGGCCGCTTCGAATTCTCGCTACTTTATTCCTCAGCAATTCACCAACCCAGCCAACCCGGAGATTCACCGGAAGACAACCGCCGAGGAAATCTGGGAGGACACGGATGGCCGTGTGGACATCCTTGTGTCGGGTGTCGGAACGGGCGGTACGATTACCGGTGTGGCCGAGGTGATCAAGGAACGCAAGCAGTCGTTCAAGGCGATCGCGGTCGAGCCAACCGAGTCGCCGGTGCTTTCCGGAGGGAAGCCCGGTCCACACAAGATTCAGGGTATTGGCGCCGGCTTCGTTCCAGAGGTGCTTCGGATGGATCTCGTGGACGAGGTTATCCAGGTCAGTAACGAAGACGCCGGGACCATGACCCGGCGCCTCGCCCGCGAGGAAGGCATCCTCGTCGGCGTCTCAGCCGGCGCCGCTGTTTGGGCCGCCCTTGAAGTGGCGGCCAGAGCGGATAGTGCCGGGAAAATGATCGTGGTCGTGCTTCCCGACACCGGAGAACGGTATCTGAGCACCTGGCTGTTCGAGGGAAACGATGAGTAGAACTGAGACCGACAAGCCCGGCCGTCCTCGCGGCACGGCCGGCGAGAACGGCAAGCTCGCTTCCTTGGTGGCCGAGTTGTGTCAAGCCAATGGCGGGCTCGGACGACTCCCAGGAGAATGTCCGGGCAGGCAACCGTTGCCTTCGCGCGACGTAGTCATCGACATCGTTGAGGCACTTCGGACGGTATTGTTCCCCGGTTACTTCGGTACATCGGAGCTGACTGCGGATAGTACGGCCTTCCACCTCGGTAGTACGCTTGATCGGGTCCAGCGCAGTCTGCAAGAACAGATCAGGCGGGGCTTATGCTTTGCCTGCGATAATCGCAGTGTGGAAACCCGCGCCGAATGTGACGCCCGCGCCGAATCCATTACCCGCCAGTTCCTCGCCCGGCTTCCGGAAATACGGCGAATCCTGGCCACGGATGTCCAGGCGGCCTACGAAGGTGACCCAGCTGCCACCTGTCCAGGTGAGACCATCTTCTGCTATCCCGGCGTGCTTGCGATCACGAATTACCGATTAGCACACGCGTTGCACACGCTAGGCGTGCCGTTGATTCCGCGCATCATCACCGAGCATGCCCATAGCGTAACCGGTATCGACATCCACCCTGGTGCGATCATCGGTGAGAGCTTCTTCATCGATCACGGCACCGGCGTGGTCATCGGTGAGACATCCACGATCGGCAAGCGTGTGCGGCTCTATCAGGGTGTGACACTCGGTGCCAAGAGCTTTCCGCTGGACAAAGACGGCAACCCCATCAAAGGAATCAAGCGGCATCCTGACGTGGAAGACGATGTCATCATCTACTCGGAAGCGACGATCCTCGGCCCCGTGGTCATTGGTCGCAGCTCGGTCATCGGCGGAAACGTTTGGCTGGTCCGTAACGTACCGCCCGGCAGCCGCGTCACACAAGCCCAGGTGCGGCAGGACGCCTTCGAGAACGGAGCCGGCATTTAGCCCACATAATTCATGGGAGCGTGTGAGTTTCGTCGGCATGGATGGGATGAGGCGTAGTTGTGCAGTAGGGACGCAGATCCCCCCACCCCCCTTTGGATGCTTAGGCTTTCAGATTTCCGATCGATACGACATGACGAGACAGCGGCTGGCTACAGCGTTCTCGGTTGTTGTGTATCGACCCCGCAGACGGCCGCACATCGAGTTGTAGGCTGGCACCCCTACCGGGCGTAGTATCACGGAAACGCGGCAACCGGCTACGGCCGCCACGGGGACGGCCACTAAGTAAATACGAAGCCTGCGGTGCCGATCGGTCGATGCTTGGGAAACGATCCCCGGACTCTCCCCTTACGGTCGGGCCTCGGTCGTGTGGCGCCGGACCGCCTCGAAGATTTCAGCAAGATCGCGCTGACGCATCCGTTGCAGATCTTCGGGGAGTTCCGACTGCCGAATCAGCCACTCGATAGACTTCCCGCCGCCGAGTGGCACCATTACCTTGGCTACGTATGGATCGGATAGTGACACGCTGGCCGGCTGAGCATCGCCCGCCAGATTCCGACCGCCGCCGTTTCCCACTTTGTAAAACAGCACGCCATCCGGTTCGATGAGGTATCCGAGACCGGTGTGGGCCGCGATCTTATCGAGCACTTCTTCGGCCGATAGCTGGTGCACGTTTACGGAGAAGCCTCGCTGCATGTAGATGGGCAGTGACGCCAGGGCGCCGGGTTCGGAGCGTATATCCACGTTGACTCGCTCTGCCAGCGCTTGCAGCACGTCGATGAGCGGACGGCCGTTGATGCGCAGCGAAACAGGCTGCTGCAATTGTCGTTGGATCTGCTGTTCCATTGGCACGATGACTATACGCTGGTCCGATAGACACCACGCCCACCCGAGGTTGGCACAGGCAATGGTGAGGACCTCGTCGCCCGGACCGGCTCCAACGCTGCGGATCGCCTCCGACAGCAATGTCCAGGCAGCCGGCACAGCCATTTGGAACTGAATTCGAGGGCGCAAGGCCGCCAGGGCGTCGTTGTCGATGCCTGGCTTTATGGCGGAAAGCTCCGCCAGCACATCGAGCTCCGTCCAGGTGGGCGCTCGTCCCAGACACAGGAGTGCTTCTTTCGGAACGATCTCCACATAGGAATCGCCAACAGCGAACGTCATCCCCAGAGGCGAGAACAGCTCGGTCAGGCCCTGGCGGAGCGGCATATTGGCAATCTGGACGCGTTGAATGAGCGTCTCAGGCCCATGCGGCACAAGGCCCATCACCTCGGGAGACATCACGATCTTCACGCCGCTCTGCTCGGTGATGATCTGAATGGCGTCGCCGAGCTTGACGTTGTCCAGCGTGATCGCCGTCGATTCGTCAAGAGCCTGCTCAATGAGCGCCCGCGTATCCAGCAGTGTTGACGGATTCGCGACACCCATAAGTACGCACACATGTAACAACGTGGTCATCATGCACATCCTACTCCACAGCATCCTCGCTCCCCCCAAAAGCGATCAGCCACCCTCGGCTGACGACAATCACAACGGCGGACTTTCCCCAGGCAGTGTGGCCGCCGGCGTTGATCCGACCGTGCCGAAGGAGATACCTCCCTGTACTGGCGAACTGGCGACCTCATCGATCGGTGCCCGGCCGAACGACACGATCGCGCCGGGTCCACCGCCAACCTCAGTATGCAGCGCCAGCGCGGTCACACTTGACCCGAATTCGACGCGGCACACCGCCTCGGGATACGACGGCCACCAAACACCACTCGTTACCGCGAAGACGATTGCGGCTGCGGCGGCAAGCGGCGCGCCCAAACGGAGAACCAAACCCCGCCGCGTTGTCCGCCTGGATTCGCGCGCCACCTTGTCCACAACCGCCGCCGTAAATCGCTCCTCATCGTGCAAGACGCCTCGACTTCCCCAGCGTTTGATCAGTTGATCGACTTTTCGCAGCGCTTTGATATCTTCCCCGTCGACGGCCTGGGCCACGACCAAAGCAGCATGGTGCTCGAAGTCCAACCTGGCCGGTTGGGCACCCCAGCGCGTGACAAGTCGATCGACCGCGCTGAGCTGCGTAGCTTCGGACCTCAATGACTCCGAAGATGCCAGCGCCTTGTCCAACCGCTGCTGCTCCTCATCTGACAGCTCTTCGTCCAGACTGCGGCTGAGCAAAAACGCCGGATCGTTCGGGTTGTAGGGTGCTTCGCTCATTGCGTCAGATACTTAGAACACACGCGGGCGAACAGCGGCGCCACACTAAGGCACCTCGTCGCTATACCGCCGGGCCGCATCGGAGAATCTCACAAATACGCTTTCAGCATCTCCTTGAGCTTCCGGCGAGCCTGGAAAACGTTCCACTTCACCAGCTCCACGCTACACTCGAGAATCTCAGCTACTTCCTTTTGTGGCATACCTTCGACACTGAACAGGATCAGTGCCAGCCGCTGCTTATCCGGAAGACGCTCCATCGCCTCGTTGACGGCGGTTTGAAGCTCCTCCGGCAAAGGACCGCTGTCCTCCTCCAGCCCGACCGTCAACCGCCTCCCGCTTGCCGGGTTCCGGACCTCCGCCGACACTGCCAAGGCGTCGTCCAGTGGCGCTGTCGACCAGGCCCGCCGCGACCGGCGATAGTTGAGCGACAGGTTGCTGACCACCCGGATCAGCCACGGACCGAAGCGGGAGGCGTCCTCGAGCTGCGACAGGTGCCGGTAGGCCCGCATGAAGGCGTCCTGACTGACGTCTCCGGCATCCTCGATGTTGCCCAGGAGCCGATAGGCCACCGAGATCACGCGCCGCTGGTATTTCCTGACCAGCTCGGCGAACGCCTCGGTATCCCCCCGTTGGGCACGCCGGACCTGGGCAACCTCGGCCGACTCCGTCGCTGTAGCTCTCGTATCCAAGTCGCTGGATTCCGTGGTTTTAGACACGACCGGGCCGGAACCGTTAGGCATTTGCCGACATCCCTGACTGCGCGGTGCCGGTGCGACCGTTCGTCTTCGGACCGATTCCCCCGGACGGACGTTATTGGACCGCCCGGTCGAAGGGGGGATCGGCGCAAAATCCGCCACCAGTGGAGTATTTTGCATTATCCAGCGCGATGCGTACAGTAACCGGCAAGATCGGGCGGAGCTCCCGCTTTGTGTTACGCAGCGGCACCCCGGGAAGTGAATCGGCCCGTGCCGCTTACCGGAGGTTCAGATGGTCGTACTGGAAGACGTCGAGCCGTGTCGGCAAGCCGTTCGTGAGGCCCAGCGGCGGGGAGGTACAGTCGGCCTCGTTCCCACCATGGGGGCGTTGCACGAGGCCCACCTGTCGCTGATTCGCACGGCTCGCCAGCGGTGCAGCTACGTTGCCGTTACGATCTTCGTGAATCCGACCCAGTTCGGCCCCAATGAGGACTTCGACAAGTACCCACGGACGTTGGAGACCGATCTGGCGGCGTGCGAAGCCACCGGTGTCGATCTGGTCTTCACCCCCAGCTTGAAGACGATGTACCCGGCCGGTTCTCAGGCCAAGGTCCACGTAAGCGGAGTCACCGAAGGTCTCTGCGGAGCATGGAGACCCGGACACTTCGACGGCGTCGCGACGGTGGTGGCCAAGCTTTTCAACATACTGCCCGCCGACCTGGCATTTTTCGGCGAGAAAGATTACCAGCAGATGGTGATGATCCGCCGAATGGCGCGCGATCTGAACATCCCCACCGAAATCGTCCCCTGTCCTACGGTGCGCGAGGCGGACGGGCTGGCCATGTCCAGCCGAAACGCCTACCTTTCGGCCGAGGAACGAAAGCAGGCCGCCAGCCTGAGCCGAGCTTTGTTCGCAGCAGCGAAGAGTATTCAGGCAGGCCAACGTGACGCCGCTAAGATTGCCGGTGCCATACGCAAAGAGATTCTGGCGGCCGGACCGGCGGACATAGAATACGTTGACATCGTGGACGCCGACACGCTCGACGTATTGAAGGCAGTGGATCGGCCGGGGCGAATCTGTCTGGCCGTGCGAATCGGTCCCTGCCGCTTGATCGACAACGTTGCGGCGGGTGCTGGAGAATAGCAAATGGCGAATTCTGAATTCGCTGTTCGACATTCTGAATTCGGATCCTGATTATGCATCCGGAACTCTTTACGCTTCCAATCCTGGGCATCAGCATCAAGACCTACGGTTTCTTCCTGATGGTCGGCTTCTTGAGCGCCGTCTGGTTGGCCATGCGCCGGGGGCAGCGCGTCAAGGCCAACCCCGACGTCGTGCTGGACATGTCCTTTCTCGCTCTCGTTTTTGGAGTGGGCGGTGCCCGAGTGTTCTACGTTGTCCACTATTGGCAATCGCAGTTCGCCAACGTGCCGAACAAGTTTTGGGCCGTAGTCAACATCACCCAGGGCGGGCTCGAGTTTCTCGGCGGGTTTGTAGCGGCAATGCTCGCTATCGTGATCTATGCGATTTTGAAGAAGGTATCGATCCGGTTGTACCTGGACACCCTCGCCCCCAGCGCCATGTGGGGTCTGGCGTTCGGGCGGGTGGGTTGTTTTTTCAACGGCTGCTGTTTCGGCGCTGTGTGCGTCGTGCCGGCAACCGTCCAACCCGCCTATCCGTGGGCGGTTCAGTTTCCCTTTGCAAGTCCGGCTCACTGGCGGCAGTGGGAGGACCGTCAGGTAACCGTACCCGCAGAGTTGATCAACGCTATCAAAGGCAAATCCGAGCCCTGGTTGCTGCCGGCTCCGCTATTATCGATGTCAGTCGAGAAGCGCGAGCGACCGGCTAGACGGCATGAGGACTTGAGCAAACAGTATGAGCGGGCCATGGCTGAGGCGCCGGAGGCCGACGAGACCGCCCGCCTCAAAAAGGCCGTGGCGGCTGCCCTCAAGAAGAAGAAGACCCACGATGATAAGCTTGCTGTATTAAAGCTGGCTCAGCAATACCCATCCCGGAATGCGCCGACACGTCGCACTTCGGTTTCGGAGTTGGAGGACTTGGCCGGGCAATGCCGATCACTCCCGGTGCATCCTACGCAGCTCTACTCGGCGATTAACGCCATGCTGATATCGGGATTACTTTCAACCCTATTCTACCTCCGTAAGCGGCACGGCATGGTGATGGGAGTGCTCCTTGTGCTCTACCCGATCCCACGGACTATGTTGGAGTTGATTCGCGCGGACAACCCGCATGATGTCGGCGGGCTCACCGCTTCGCAGTTCGTAGGCCTTGGCCTATTGATCGCCGGGATTGTCTACCTCGTAGTCTTGTACAAATGGCTCCCGGAGCGCTCACCCGTATTGGAGCGAACGGCGAAGGGCAAATAGTGAATTCGCAGTTCGCTATGTTCCATCCGCTATTCGTCACCAGGGTCCGGCAAGGGGCTTGACGGGTCCAGGGGTTCCTCAAGCTCTGGAAGCGGACCCAGCTCGGTGCTGCGGGCGAGCGTAACCAGAAGTCCGTACGCCGAATCGTCGCGTTCCATTTCCAGATGGACCTGCTCGCCGGCCGGGATCATGTACAGGGCGTGCACGAGGTCGCCGAAATGCCGAACCGACTTGCCGTCCACGGCGAGGATTTTGTCACCCGGCCCCACGCCGGCCTCATGCATCGGTGACGGAACAGCGACATTCCGTATGACCAGGGCATCGGTGGCGCTCGGGTCGATGGAGATCCCCAGCCAACCCCGATACAACGACCGGCCGGTCTTCAAGACGGCGACAATCTCGTCGAGGCGGCGTTTCGGAAGGGCGAATCCAACCCCGGAGTCATACAGCTCCATGCCGGCCAGCTCTCCGGGCCGCTGGGCCATTGGGACGCAGATGCCGATCACGCGACCGTGTATGTCGCAAAGCGGTCCACCGTAGTTGGCCGGATTCAGCTTCGCATCAGCCTGGACGGCATTTCCCTGCATCCGATCGAGCGCACTTACAATCCCGACGGTCACGGAGGGCGCCTCGCCGCCAAACCCCAAACCTAGCGCGACCGCCCACTGCCCGACACGGATGTCGGCCATCTCACACCACGTGGGCACGGGTAGCCCCACAGCATCCACCTTCAGAAGGGCGATTTTGCGCACCCGGTCGCGAGCCACCAGCTCTGCGGCAAGGCGACGGCCATCGGCCAAGGTCACCGAGATCAACACGGGTTCCCGTACGAAGTTGACGCTGCTTGTGACGATGTAGCCGTCAGCGGAATAGACAATCCCCGTGGTTGGACCGTCCGCGATGACAAATCCAGACCCGGTGGTGTCCCTAAACGGGCCTTGCGGCCGCCGCCGCGGCGCGGGTCGGCCTTCCTCTTCGTCGATGCGAACCAGGCCGCGCGGCTGCGAACCACCAACCGTCTCGACGCGAACGAGATAGGGCCGCATGTCCGCCGCTACGTTACGAAAGGTCTTCTGCGTCGCGCGAAGCACTTCGTAAGCTGCGTTCCCGGTCGAGTCCGCCTCGCCAACCGCTCCTGTGAAGCACAACGGACCGAGGCCAATTCCGATGGTAAGGATTCGTACACCCGTCACCGCTGTTCTGAACCCTCCTGTTTCGACGTTTCGACGCGGATGCTCAAAATCCCCCGACCTCGACGGATCACAAGATCCATGGGTTCGTCCGGTGCCAGCATATTGACGCGGGCCTCATACGCGGCTGTGTCGGGCACGTTTCGCCCGTTGACCGAGAGTATGAGGTCATCCTTGCGGACTCCGGCCTGATCGGCCGGTGAACCTGAACGCACGTGTTCGACAAACGGAAGAACCCGCTGATAACCGGTTCGGCTCAACCTGATCCCGGGATCGAATGGCGGTTCAGCCTGTGGTACTGCTGCCAGCCTTTCCCTCTCGCTTTGGCGCGAGATATCGTCTGAGTCCGTGCTGGTGATTTCGACAAAATACTCGTAGAGCACGTCACGCGGCACGGCGTGGTTGAAGTGGGTATGCGTCAGGTTTGAGACGACCTGGCGACCGATCATGCCCACCAAATCGCCGTCGAGGTTGACAAGTGCACTGCCCGGAGCCCCGGGGTTGCTGGTTATGGCGTCAATGACCAGAACGTCGCCGCGGTAGGGAAAATCCCTTAAGCGGCGTCGAGCATCCAGCCGCGTCCGCGCGGAAAAGACGCCGTGAGCCAGCGAAAGCGGCTCGGCCCCATGGGCAACCTTGAAGGAGTTCCCGGCAGCCAACACCCAGTCACCCGGCCTCAACGTTGCTTCGCGGGCAGGATCGAAGAACGGAAACGGACCCACGGTCTTCTTCAGCACGGAAGCCTCATCGGTTGTGACAGGCTTCAGTTGAAGCAGCGCCAGTTGCCGTTGCGGGTCGCGGTTTACCACGTCAGCCTCGAACACTGTTCCGTCTGAGGTAACCACCCTGATACGGCGGGCGTCGATCAAGAGTGAATAGACCGTCAACACCAGGCCGTCTTCCGAGACAATCACCCCCGTTCCGTACCCTGCCTGCAGCCCCGCTCCGAGCCCGTAGAGCTTTACAACACGCGGCATTGCGGCGGCAATCGCTCGGTCGAATCCGCTCCCTATCGTCGAAACTGGGCTGATCAGAAGCGCTGATAGAGCCGTCAGGACTGTGACATCGAGGCACTTCACGGGGACAGCTCCCAATCCGACAACGTGTCACAGTAAGCATAGCCGTCACCCTTGACCTTGATAGTGCAGGGCCAGACCAGGCCGCCGATGTCCTTATGGTCACTCAGTTCGATGGTGGCCTTGGCGCCCGAGACAGGTTCATGGACACGGATGCGAACGACGGCGAACGATTCGCTGTCGAACGCGAACCTGGCCACGGCCCCGTTTGTCAAAGGCCAACTAATGACCTCCAGCAATTGCGGCTCAGCCTTGTCCCTCGGGTCGAGTTGTACTCCTACAGGTAGCGGATTTGCCGACCGTTCCACGAGCGCATCAGCACCGACATGGGTAACGTCCGTCAGCTCGACGTCGGGATCCGGTTCAAGCAACCTGTACTGCACCGTATACAGAGCGGCCAGGATCACACTGACATCGGCAGGCAGCTTGTACGGTTCCTCATCCCCCGTAACGCGTTCCGTGGCCACGCGATCGTCGTACTCTATGCGCCGGCCCAGCGAACCGTCTGCGTAGCGCTGCTGCATGCGTATCGGCCCGTCGCCGGTTTGTGATGCCTCGAAACGTTCCGGCGATCTGGCACTACCGTCCGCACCTGCATGGTAGTGGCGCGCCACGGTCCACCTCCAACTGCCGGATCGCTTGCCAGCGTCGCCACCCAGAACAGCCCGCCGAAATGCGCCGAGCACGCGTCTTACCTGCCGCAGGTTGACATCCTCATTAACTGTAAAGGGATTGCGCATCTTCGGCTTTACGGCGTCCAGCCGCACAATCACCTCTCGCGGCGCAGCCTCACGCCGGATCTGAAGAAGCGTAGGCCAGTCGGCTGGATAGGTGCCGAGCATGCTCATCACCTGATTGGCCGATGTAATCCCCACGCCGTCAAGCGACAACAATCTGTCACCTACACGCACGCCGGCCCGATATGCCGGCCCTGACTTTCCAACACGGGAGAACACCACACCGACACCGTCCAGGTTCTCGACTATGGCCTGCCAGGTGCCGTGCCGTGCCAGCAATCCGGCTCGCAGCGCGGGTATGAAGCGTTTGATCTGGTTCGAGGATATCGCGTATGCGAACCCGACGTTAAAGCGTCCGCGAGTGTTGACGGAGATTCGCCCGTTGATCCCGATGACCTCACCGGCCTCGTTGAACAACGGGCCGCCGGAATTGCCGGGGTTGATCGGTGCGTCGACCTGAATGCAGTCAGTGTACACCAGGTTGCCGCGGACACCCTGCTGATATCGATGAACGCCGGTGACAATCCCGAGAGATACGGTCGGGCTATAATCCTGACTGAGTGAGAAAGGATTTCCCATGGCAATTGCGGTGTCACCCACGTGCACCGCATCGGAATCGCCGAGTTTGGCGTGGGGAAAAACGAACCCCGGCTTAGGCGTGATCAAGCGGAACATCGCCACGTCCCCGGTCACGTCGATCCCGAGCACCTCTAGTTCATACAACACGCCGTCGGCGAGTCCCCCCAGGCCCTTCCGGCTGCCCAGGAGTCCGGCGACGACGTGGTAGTTGGTAAGTCCGTAGCCTTGCGGATCGATCAAGACTCCGGAGCCGCCGGCGCGTTGCAGCGAATCGAAGACACAGACCACACTCGGGGCGGCACGCTCGATCATCTCGACGCGCCGGGCCTCCGCCTGGAGGACGATATCCGACGGCACACCGGCTGCGGCTGCGCCGGGCACGAGAACCAGCCACGTAAGCGCGCGCCTCGCCAGACTGTTGGAATGGCGAATGGCGAATGGCCAATAACGAGAAACGGTACCCAGTCCCATTACGAGGTTTCCCCAGGCGTCGGCTTGGGCGCTTTCAGCAGCCTGGCATCTCCCCAGTCCGCATGGTCGCAAAGATCCAGCTCATCACCGTAGTCGACTATTAGTGTCAGAGAATTGACACCCGAAACATCGACAATGATATCTCTCGGCGGGTCAGCTCCAGTCATCACCCCGCTGTCGAACAGGACTTTCGTGTCACCCAGAATGCGGAACACGACACTGCCGCGAGGCTGAACCGAATCGTCGATGCCGATCGTGGCAACGAATGTCTCGAAATCGCCTGCGATCTCGAAGGTCAGCTCCGTGAGACTGTGCACGCCCAGCCCCTTCTCGAACACGCGCCCGCCGATAGAGAGGGACCCACCCGATACCGACTGATCAAAACGCACAGGCCAGGAGCGATGCATCAAACCCTCGACGCGCTGACCGGCCACCGACAGATCACTGACGTAGACGACGCGATCGCTGTGAACGTCGACGCTCGCCACGGCGGCGAGAGGTACGTCCGCGGTAACACCCAGCGACGTCTCGATGCGAATCGAATAGGCGTCGGCGCGCTCGATCCGGCCCAAGAACACCGAACCGTCGGTCAGTGTCACGGTCACCTGGTGGTGTTGAGGACGCTCGCGGCCCGCGCCGGCAGCGAAGACAACGCCGAATATCTTCTCCGTCTTGAAGTCTCGCGCCGGCTCGCCGAAGACGAACGATCCACCCTGAGCATCCAGCCCCTCCAAACGACCACGCAGCGTTTTGACATCCTCGACGTTCCGGGTGATAAGCACGTCCTGCCCCGGCAGCCGGGAGGAGAGGGCGTCGCGAAAAAGCCCATCGGCCTTGGGGAACTCTTCGCAGCTTGCGAGCTGAATGCCCGCAAGTCGGTCGAAGGCGAGCGAGATAGCTTCGCCAAGAGCGGTGTGAGTCACAACGGCGTCCGTTTGCCGGGACGCACTGCACAGCTCACCGTGCAGGTGTCCTCCGTCTGCAAGATAGAACACGGCGGTCACCGACGTTGATGATGCATTGTCCGCGGGTCTTTCCCTTGTCTCGTCGGAGCCATGTCCCGGCGGCTTGACGTCAGGTTCCTGCGACCGTGGTGCTTCTCGACCTACCCAACGGCGAAACATGAGGCTGGACAGATCATCGACCGCAATCACCTCCCGGCCGTCTGTAGTCTGAAGCTCGACGGTGCGGCCGTCACGAGAGCCGACCCAAGCACCGGCCACTTTTGTCCCATCAATGCGAACGGCTTCGACCTCTGGAGCCCCGGCCACCGCTGCGACACCCAACGATGCCACGGCGCCAAGGGCAACAGAAACGAGCCCCGGCCGCAAACTAGCTGAAGTCGCCGCATGTCGAGATGGTCGTCGTTTCACCAGCCGCACATCCACTAGGGTTTCTTGGCGAGTTGCTCGTAATACTGTTCAACGAGTCGGCGGTAGCGGCTCGGAAAGTTGTCGCGCAGCGCTTGCAGGATGCGCTCGCGCTCCGCGGGCGGCATTGAACCCCAGACCTCACCAGGATTAGCCCGCCGCCCGGATTGCAGCGGACCCTCTTGCGGACGGCCGCCGGGCAGCATGGAGTCCGGCATGGGATTGTTGGGCTCTTGTCCGCCGCGCCGGCTGCTGTCGCCACCGTTGCTGCTACTGCTACTGCTGCTGTTGCTCTCCAGATCTTCCGCATCTTCGATCAGCCTATCAATAATATCGATGATGCGCTGCTGCCTCTCTCGGACCTTGGCGCCCGAGTCCCGGTGCGTGAGTCGCCGACCGGCATAGTCCATCAGGTCGGCGACCTCCCCGATCCGACCCGGCTGCCGATTCTCCAGCTCCGCCAGCATTTGCCGGGCCGAGATAACCAGCCGCTGCGAAGCGCCGGGATATGTGTCCAGGAATCGGTACAGGGCCTCGGCGGCCGCGTCGTACTGCAAGTCCGCAAGCAGGCAGTACCCCTGCAAAAATGCGATCTCGGGGGCAAGGTACGAATACTTGCCCACACGCTTTGGACCCTCAGGTTTGTCGCCAAGAAGCTGCTCGATCCGCTCGCCGGCTTCGAGAAGCCGGTCGATGGCCACTAGCGCCTTGATTTCGTAAGCCGCCGCGTGCATGCCCACAAAAGCGTTCGGGTCCTGACGCAGTGCCCCCATCGTGTCCGCGCACTGTTCATTTCGGCCCGCATCATAGGCATCAAGGCCGTCGCGGAACTTCGGTGACAACAACGCCAATCCCTGAGTAAGGAATTCATCACCGTCACAGTCCTGACACTTCGCCCATGTTTCCCGGATAAGTTTGACTGCATCGGCGGGTATGGCCGGGTCGGCGTCCAGGCCGGCAATGAAGCGGTCAACCGGACTCTGGCCTGCGACTGTGCCCACGCACACTCCGACCATAATGACGGCGACGAAGCTCGACACTCTGAACCAATAAGTCGTGCCACGGCGCATCTGTATTTTCAACATCCTGGTGACCACGCTCGGCCCCTACGGCTGATACCGGCGATCGCGCATCTCCTTGGCGATTCCGGCACATTCAACCTGACGCGCTGCCACTGCCCGAAACACTTCAAGAAGATCGCTATCCGTTTGGACGTTTCGATTCTCTATAGTCTTGACGTCCTCTTCGATTGCCGCCGTCCGCGTGTTGACGCGGAGCTGGCTGGCGCGCAGCAGCTTCAGCTCGGCCGACTGAGGCAGCAGCGGAGACTGCCCGGCGTCACTGCTGAGGCCGGACATGCCCTGTTGTTCGTTGTCCTGCCGCATGCGCTGCACCGCTCCCAGCAGTTGTTCGAGCGTCTCCACGATTTCTTGCTCGATCGCCTGGGTCAGCGCCCCGACCTGATAGGCTGCCAGTCTGTCGGCCACCGCGCCCATATCTTCCGAGAGATGCCCCACCACATTCGGAAAGACGATGGTAGTGCCGTCCTCGTCGAGAATGTGCAGGCAGGAGGCTGCATCCTCTGACAAGGTTCGCTCCTGGGTCGACAAATCGGCGAGCTGCAAATGCTCCGCCCGCGTGAAGTTATCCCGGCCCAACTGGTCGTAGCGGGCGGTGGACTCGTTGATAGCCCTTTGCTTCAAGAGCATCTCCCGAAAACGACCTTCGAGGTCTCGCAGTGTTTCCTCCCGCTCTTCCTGACGAAGCTGATTCAGCGCTTCCTCCAACTCCTTCCGGGCCTGCTCGAGTTGCTGGATGGCTTGGTCCTGGCTGGGCATTGCCTCTTGTGGATTCGATTGTCCCAGGGCCTCTGCGGCTTCCCCCATTTCCTGCTGGGCTTGATCGAGGCTTTGCTGACCCGGCGGCGAGGATTCCCCCTGAGCGCCTGGGGCACCTGGCTGGCCCTTGGCACCGCCGGCCTGTGCATCCCTTTGCATCTGTTCGGAGAGGCCGCCTGTCTCGTCGGCGAGCTTCTGCTGCTCCGGGGCCAGCTCCCGGGCGTCTTGCTGCTCTTCAAGTCGTCCTTTGGCCTCTTCGAGCTCCTCTCTAGCCTGGCGCAGGGCATCGCTAGCCTCTTCCTGTTGTTGACGGGCCGAAGGTGCGTCACCTTGCTGAAGACTGCTGCTCGCGCTCTGCATTGCACCCTCGGCGTTCTGGACGGAGTCGGCTGCGGCATCCAGGTTGCCTTGCGGCGACTGCTGCGTCGGTGCGTCGGCTGCAGGCTGCGGCAGCATCGCCCCGAGCCGCTGAAGGTCCCCGGCCATTTGCCCGGTGTCACGTGACAGATCGCCCTGCTGTTCCGCAAGTTGCTTTGGCGTTTGAGCGATTGCGTCCAGCCCGCGCTCGGTGTCTTCAGAGATGTCCGCCTGGCGATCGAGCAGGGCATTGATGCGCTCAATCGCCTGGTCTAGCTGTTCCGTCATCCGTCCGGTGGTGCTCGCCTGACCGGCGCCGTGACGCAGATCTCGCTGCTGCTCCAAGATCTTGTCCACCCTCTGGTAGTACTCTTGCAGACGCTCGAGTGCCTGTTTGCGTTCTACGTTTTCGCTGTCCCGTTCGAGCAAGATAGCCAGTACACGATCGGCGTCGGCGAGCCATCTCGCTTGCGTGTCCGTGGCATCGTTCAACAACGAAGGGTCATGAAGCAGCTCGATCATCTCCTCCAACCGATCGGCAAGTCCCAACTCGCCGGCCCGCTGGAGCACCCGGCCGAGGCGCAAAGCGTTGTCCGGCTCTCCGTCGCCGAGCAACTCGCGCAGGCGGTAGACGCGATCTTCAAACCGCTGGAATCGATCGCGAATCATCTCTTCCTTTGACGCCAGGGGATGGACCTTGGCCACCTCCGCATCGCCGGATTCCTGGGCCACGGCGAAACGCACCGGAATCAGCAGATATGCCGACGCCAGCAGTGCTGCCGTAATCGTGGTCGATATGCGCGAACGCCGTGTCACGTGGGGGTACATGCTACCAGTTCGAAGGCGCAAGCATCGGGTGTCGGAGTTCATCGCCGCCGCTCCGAGTTTTGATCCGCACCGCACTTCGCTGCACACGAGTCTACTCCTCGAACACGTCACGTGCCTGATCCTCCAAGGCGTCCTTTGTTTCCCCATGGATTTCCTGTTGGAGACGGATGATGTCGCGAAACATCTTCACCACCTCCTGATACCCCTCCCATTGTATCATATTCGCCAGCACAGCCCGCATCTGTGACAAAATCGCAACCTGCTGCGGGTCGATGCGGGAGGCCTTCTCAGCCGACCCCTCACGGGACCATTGTCGGATGGTGTCGGCAGCCGCGATCAGGTCCCGTTTGGTGAGCTGGGTCAGCGGACCCACGATAAGCTCGCCCAGCCGTTCCCGTGCATCCAGGGTATCAAGCTGATTGACGCTTAGCTCTGTCAGAATCTGCTCGAACTGCTGGCGGATCACGTTGACCGAACCGGCAATGTTCCGCTGTCGCCGTTCGAGCGGGGTGAGATCCGCTGCCAGGGTCTCCACAGGCTCCGCATCCTGAAATCGCCCCAATACCGTCAGCAGCCCGCTGCGCAGCCGTTCCTGCGAATCGACCAGATGCTCGAAGTCGGCCCGATATTCCTGCTCGCGTCTGGCCAACTCCGCCAGAAGCTCTTCCTTCGTGACGACTCGGAGCATTGTCTCCGGTGTTTGGGCATGGTTGGGACCGAAGACGTCGTCGAAATCCGTCGCGCGGACAAACAGCGTCAAGGTCTCTCCGGACTCCAACCCTTCAGTGGCAACCGGCCAGCTAAGACTGGTCGCGAATGTGGTCATGTTCGGCCTGAATGTCGGCAGCGGAATCAATCCCTCAATCACGCCCTCACGCGACACCGTATAGACTAGCTCGGCCGTAGCCAGACCGTAGGTATCGGAGCACTCCAGCTCGATCGGCACCGCGGCCTGGGAAGTTATCATCTCGCCGACACCGGGCAGCTTCATGCGCACCCGTGGGGGTTCATCGCGAATCACCCGCAGCGAGAACCGAACCGGCCGGCGGTTCTCCAGCCCGACTTCGTCCACCAGCGCAAAGTGATAGGTATGCGTTTCCTGCGGTAAGATGATAGCCGCCAGACCATCGCCGTCAGGCAGCGCCTCCGCCACGGCCTCGCGACCTGCCATGAGTGTCGCCGTTGTGACAGGTTTGTTTGTCTCGATGTTGATGGTCACACGGCTTCCGGGCAGGATCTGCGCCGCCCGCCGGCCATCGCCGAGTGTCGATGATTCCAGGCGAGTATAAGCCGGCGGCACCAGGTGCATGTCGGTACGCGTAACTCGCGGTCTTTCCAGCAGGCGGGCCCGAAAGTCTTTGGTCCGGTCATCACCACCTTCAAGGTGGAAGACAAAATCCTCCTGAGCATTCTTGAAGGTATAGCGATAGTGGAATGAGCCGCGGCTGCCCACGGTCACCATCGTCTCGCGCCCGCGACGCCCCGACTCCGTCTCATAGACAATCTCCACCGCACGCGGCTGCACCCCGCTGGCACGAGCCTGCACCACGAGGTCATCACCGCGCGCACCGATCAGTTCGTCGCCCTCCAGCTCCACGATCAGATGGGTGCGTTTCGGCCACTCTACGTTCTGCAAGAGGACGTTGCGGGCAAACCAGAGCCCCGCCAGCTCCGGCGCAGATGCCGTGGCGACGGCGCAAGCGAGAAATGCCGCGGCCAGCGCCACGCCGGACCAGCGGGCCCGACGCGGATCGAGTACCCCGCTGAATCCAAGCGCGCCTACCTTTGATCCGGCCTGGGCTATCACGGTGGCTACAAGATCCCGGGAATTAGCCTCCGGCGGGCCCATCTCTCCAGTGGAGAATCTGACTGCTGAGATCAACAACGAGCATAGCTCGGGATACCGCCGCTCGACCAGGTTGGCGACCTCGGCGAGCCCGAACCGACGCCGCAGCGGTGCTACCACGCGACGCCACAAGAGCCACAACGCACCCAGGACGATCAGTCCCAGCATCGTGGCGCGCATACTCCACTGCAGTCCTCGCGTGCCGTAATCAACCGATAGCTGAACCGCGGCCGCAAGCATCAAGAACACCACCACCCAGGCGATTCCCTCGATCAGCACGTACCGGCGAAGTCGAACCGCCACGGCGCGCAAACGCCCAACCACCGACGCATCCAACGTCGAAGCTGTCCGTTCAGCGTTTTCGGCTACGCCGCGCCGCATGGCTTGCCTCACTCAACCGCGCAGGTTCACAACAAACGATTCCATTTGCGCACACCCCACTCAACCGACAGAAGGACGAGCAGCAGTGTGAGCGTCTTCCAGTTGTCCCACAGCGCCGTGGGACGCGATCGGATCGGTATCTCCTCATGAAGATCGGGAATCAAGGCCGGTACGCTGGCGGCCTCGTCCACCTCGAAGTAACGCCCACCGTGGGACTGCTCGGCAAGGGCCATCAGCTTGTCACGATCCATCTGCGGGCGGAGAATCTCGATATTGGGCCGGGTGACCCTGATCTCCCGCACAATCTCCATCAGGTCGCTCGAGTCCGGGTCGGCCATCTTCAGGCTGAGGCGATAGCTGCCCGTGCGGTCGGGGACGAACCGCCCCTCAAACCACCCGGGCCGGTCTCGCAGTGCGGTCATCACGAAATCCCCCTTGTCCCCGTCGACGCGATGCTGAGCGATGACCTGATCGTCCTTGAGCGGCTTGTATTGCCTGTCGAAGAGGCGGGCGGTCACCGTAACGGCGTCGCCGATAGAGTACTGATCGCTCTCGGTCAGAAGCATGCCCCGTTTCGTGCCGCCCAGCAGCTTGCCTTCCGCCAGATAGCGGATCAGTTGGACCCAGAACCGATCGAACAGTTCCACTCCATGGCGCCGCCACCGCCAGGTCCCATCGAAACCCAGAAACCCGGTGCGTCCCGCGCCCACGAACTGTACCGCCGCCAGGACATGCTCGCCGAACGAGTTCCGCATGCGCGGGTTGCCGTGGCGCATCAGCACCGTAGCCACGGGCTTCTCACGCAGAACCGGATAGTGCCAATGGATGTCACCGATTCCCTGCCAGGCCAGCTTTGTCGAAACCGGGTTATCAGCCTGCTTCATTACCGGATGCCCGTAGGACGTCGACGGGATGGCCATCGCTGAGCCGGAAAGCTGATAGTGCCCGATCTCGTTCAAGAGCAGATCGGCCTCCGGATCGAGCGTAACCGGGAGCAGGTCGTGCAAAGGTTTCAGCGACCGGTCACGCATGAAGGAAGGCGTCTGGGGGCGGGCCGCGGTGAGCAAGAGCCCACCGCCGTATTCCGTCACCAGAGTGTCAACAAGCCGACACCATGACTCATTGAACTCCTCTTTGTCGGGATCCATCAGCACGATCACGTCATATTCGAACAACTCCTCGGCCGTCGCGGGAAGGTGATCGACGATGGTGTTGCCGTCGCGCACGGCGCTCAAATCCGCCGACTGCAGCCAACAGCTTACGTCGAACGTCTCGTCACGCTCCAATAGCCGGGAAACAAAACGATAGTCCCAGCTCGGGCCGCCGGCGACCACAAGAACCCGCGTGCGCGAGTCGATCACGTTTACCGTCGTTTGTTTGCTGTTGTCGTCGGCGACCGACTCTCCTTCGAGAACCGGCACCTCAACGGTGTAGACGAAACGGCCGACACTGTTCTGGCGGCGCTCGAATGTCACCGGCTCGATCGCCCCGCCGGGGCCGACGCGCACGTTTCGCTGGTCCACAATACCTCCCGGTCCCCCCTCGGTGTCGTTCCGCTCGCGAAGCCGGACGTGAACGGTTCGCCCTTCGAGACCCTCGGCCGAAAGGCGGACGGAAACAGGAAAGGGGTCCTGCTGAAACGCGTTGGGGGGCGCAAGAATCTCCGCGACGCGTACGTTCTGCGGGCTTGAGGGATCGCCCACCCCGATCACATGGACCGGAAGCCGGCGATCGCGCGCGTAGCGCCCGGTCTCCTCGGCCGTAGCCCCCTGGTTAAACCCGCCGTCGCTGAAAACGACCACCGCCGCCACCGGCGCGCTGCCCAGCGACTCGACGGCACGATGCACGGCACGTTCAATGTTGGTGGCGGGTCCCGTCCCGGCCATTTCGGTCGGAACCTCGTCGACACCTAGCAGTGTTTGAGTATTGTCGCCGGTGTCGGCACGCCCGACTCTGCTCTCGCGGGTCGCCCGGATGGTCGCCAGTAGCCGCGGTTCATCGCTGAAAGTGTAGAGCTTTAGCCGGTTGTTGGCCGCAAGGTCTCGCAGAAACTTCTTATCGCTTTGATTGAAAACCTGTTCGACCACACTTGTGCGGCGAATGGGCGACAAGTCCGACGTGCCGAACACTTGTGCGACGCGTTGGGCGGCCGATTCGTCGCGGTATGCGTCCGCCAGACCCATGCTCGATGAGTCGTCGGTCAGAACAACCGTGTACGAGTCGACCCAACGGCGAAGGATTCGCACGCGCACCGGCTCCAGCAGAATGACAGCCAATGTCACAAATACGGCACAGCGCACGACCGCCAGAGTCATCCGCACCCACAAGGACGCTCCGATACGCCCTTCACGGCGGTACATCCACACGACCGCCCAGCAAATGCCGGCAACCAGGGCGAAACCCGCAACCGCCGGCCAACCCTCGGGCATGTGGCGAAGCTCGGTCACGAACTCCTGCTGGTCGCGCGTGACCGGGCCGGCGAGCAGGGGCAAGATTGTCAACGGTAGATACAACATTGTGGATTTAGCGCCTCCGGCCCCACCACCAGGCCAGACTCTGTTCCGTCAGAAGCACCGCAGCCGCCGCCAACAGGAAAAGTCGCCACAGCTCCGTTCGAGCTCCACCGGCGGCCCCGGTGAGCTTGTCGACACCGTTGACGTAGTCGAACGGTACATCGCTTATGGCCTGGCGAAGCTCATCTTCCGCGGCCACGGCCAGATCACTCTCCTGCGGGTCCACGTTGACCGCCACCAACCTCACGGTTTCGCCGCCCTCGTGCCGTGGAAGCACAAACTGGTACATTCCGGCCGTGTCCGTGTGCTCCCAGCTCAACCTCAGTCCTCGTCCATCGCTCGCCGGGGCGGCGGTCAGCCCCACCTCGCGCTCGTTCGGGTAGGCGGGGGTGCGCACTACGCTGTCCGGCCCGAATACGGCCGGGTCGAGCGGAAGCTCGATCGTGTCGCCCACCCAGTGCTGCGTACCGGTGCGGCCCTGATGAGCCACATGACGCACCAGCTCCATCATGATCGGAAGGAACGTGGGGTGATCCGGCCATTGGTGCCACTCCTTGTCAGCGGCCGTGGTGATGAGCACCACTCTTCCACGCCCGAACCGACGCTCGACCATGGCAGGGTGCTCGTCGGGGTCGTCAAACCTGGCGATGACACGCCCGGGACGGCTGCGCCGTGCCTCAACATTATCGCTGCTCACGGACGATCCCCCCCCCGAGTCATCAATGGGATCATCCGCGGTGACATCGAATGGCACGCATCCGAAGTACTCGAAAAATGCGATCTGAGAGATCCCCAGGGGATCACCTTCGCTGCTGAGGCCGCGCATGACAGAGTGCAACCTGTCTGCTACGATCAGATGCGATACGCCGGTGCCACGGATGACCTCGGTCAACTCGGCGGGCAACACTCCCTCGCCGTCTCGGTAGAAAGCGGCGTTGTACAGGTCGGCGTCCACCTGATCGCCCAGGAAAAAGAGCAACCCGCCACCCTGCCGCACGAACTGCTCCAGCAACTCGATGGCCGGGTCGCTGAGGCGATACACGTTCGCCAGAACGACGACGTGGAAACCCGCGAGATTGGCGTCTTCGAATCCCGTTTCGTCAACTACAACGACCTCGTTGCCGCTAAACACCTCTCCCTCCGGCCGCATCGCGGTGGTCAGGAAGGTCACTTCATCGTCGAAGCTGTCCGCCGACGGTTCACCGTTGACGATCAGGATGCGGATCGCGCTGACTACCTGAGCCGCGGCATACCGGACGTTGTCGATTGGAAGTGCATCAGGAGGAAGTTCCACGCGCACGGCCTCGAAGCCCGCCCTGACGAATTCCGCCTCCAAATCGACAGATGCGGTTTGTTGCGGGCCCAGCTCGCGAAGCGTCTTAGACGGCTGGGTAAGATTGCCAACCGTAAGCTCTAACTCCAGGTCCTCGACCGACCGGTTGGCGTAGTTCCCCACTTTCGCCCGGATGGTGCCAGTCGCCCCCGCAACGAGCTGGCCACCTTCCAGGCTAAGCTCGGCAACGGCCAGATTGCGCGCGTCGTCGATCCCGACGTTGATCAGCACGGTTTGCAGCCCACGATCATCTCCCGCCCACGCCGCCAGCGGCGCCAAAATACTCGGCCCGCGGGCTTGCGTACCTGAGCCGCGGGCTTTAGCCCGCGCGGAATCCCGCACGGTACCAGACCGACGAGTCTCATCGTACGGGTGGCCCACCTCTTCAGAGGTGGGGGACTCTCCCCGTGGTCTCGAGTCGGATCCCCAGGTCTGAAGACCCGGGCCACCCACCCGGACCCAGTCATGCCGTTGAAAATCGCTGATAATGTAGACAGCCGTATTCGTGATGTCCGGGTTGTTTTCCAGCATCTCGACCACGCCCTCGACGACGGTTGCCGGATCAATCGAGCGCTGTGACGGTGCCAGGGCATCGAGTCGTGCCAGCAGCTCCTCCGTTTGCACGTCGCTGAGGTACGTACCCGATTCCACGGGCGATGAGGGTGCCGACGCCCGTAGAATCGTTACCGTGTCATCCGGTGTCTCTCTTCGGACACCTTCAACAAGGCGCCGCACCGCTAGCTTGGCCCGGTCAAACACCGTACCGTCCGCCGACTCGTAGGCCATGCTGAACGAATCATCCAGCACGAAAACCCGCTCCGTGTGTTGCGACCCGCCCCACAACATGGCCAGACCCGCGGGCTTGAAAAAGGGCCGGGCAACCATCGCGGCTATAAAAGCAACGGCCATGCATCGCAGGGCCAGGAGAATCCACTCCTCCATCCGCAGCCGCCGCCGGTTGCGACGCTCCGCATGAATCAGAAAGTCCATTGCCGCCCAGCGGATCCGCCTGAACCGCCTCCGGGCCAGCAAGTGGATTAGAATCGGTGCAGCCACGGCCGCCGCCCCGCCAAAGAAGAGGCCGGGTGAGACAAAGGCAGCAAGCAGTGGTGGCATTGGTGGCATAGGGGACGACTCAACAATGCTGAATGTCAAATAGCGAATGGCGAATAGTGAGATTCTTCGCGTTCACATTTCGCTACCGCCCATTCCCGATTCTCCTAGGTCCTGGCTCGTTGCCGACGCATCCGAGTCGCCAGGAACGTTGTCAGGGCGACATCGACGCTGTCGGCCGTGCTGATTAGGGCGTAGTCGATCTTGTGATCCAGACATACGCCGCGCATCTTGCGGACAAACGTTTGCAGCGCTTCGAGGTAGCTGCTGCGCAGTGATTGCGGGTCGGTCAGAACCTCGAGGTCTACATCTTCGAGCCCTTCAAACAGCGTGCGGTCGGCAAACGGGAACTCCAGCTCGTCATGATCGAGCACGTGCAACACCAGCACATCGTGCTGATCGTATCGAAACCGTTGCAGGCCACGAATAATATCGTCGGCGTCAGTCAACAAATCGGAAAGGATGACGACCATTCCCCGGCGCGGAATACTGCTGGACAGACGCTGGAACAGCGCCTTCAGGTCGGTCTTGTCCTTCGGAGCGTTTGATTCAATCATCGCCGCGAGCGTGTACAACGACGCCCGGCTTGTCGAGACCGGGAGCTGTTGGCGGACCTCACTGTCAAACAGTGTCAGCCCGACGCCATCCTGCTGATATATCAGCAAGTGGGCCAGAGAAGCCGCCAGCGTGGCCGCATAGTCCCACTTGCTCATGCGCCCCGTACCGGGGTGCTCCGGGTAGGCCATCGAACCTGAACAATCCAGCAGCAGGTGTGTGCGCAGATTCGTTTCCTCTTCATACTCCTTGACGAAGAATCGATCGGCCTTGCCGTAGACCCGCCAGTCAATATGCCGGATGTCATCGCCCGGCACATAGGAACGATGACTGGCGAACTCCACGCTGAAACCCTTGTAAGGGCTCTTGTGCATACCGCTGACAAACCCCTCGACAATGTGGCGGGCCCGCAGCTCCAGTCGTGAGATCTTGCTGAGGACCTCAGGCTGAAAGTATCTTGTTAATTCGCTCATCGTCGTCTAAAGGGGTGTGTGTCGGGTCGAAGCCGGCCAGAAGATCGTCGATGATCCGGTCAGGTGCGTATCCCTCCGCCTCCGCCGAGAAGTTCGTGACGATACGGTGTCTAAGAACCGGGTGGGCCAGGGCACGAATGTCATCGGCCGACACGTGATAGCGACCTTGCAGCGTTGCCCGGGCCTTGCCTCCCAGGATAAGCGCCTGGACGGATCGTGGTCCGGCACCCCAGGTCAGCAACTTGTTGATGAAGGCCGGGCTCTGCGGCTCTTTGGGTCGAGTCGCCCGGACCAGATCCAATGCATGGCGGATAACGTCCGGTGCCGCCGGTACACGTCGCACCAACCGTTGAAACTGCAGAATATCTTCAGCGGAGAGAATCCGGTCGATCTTCGGCTCTGCCTCTGCCGTTGTACGCTCCACCACATCGTATTCCTCTTCGTAGGAGGGGTACCCGATGAAGACTTTGAAGATGAACCGGTCCTGCTGGGCTTCGGGCAGCGGGTAGGTGCCCTCCTGCTCGATCGGATTTTGGGTAGCCAGAACGAAAAACGGCGGGGACAGGTCGTGACGCTCGCCGCCGATGGTCACTTGGCGTTCCTGCATCGCCTCCAGCAGAGCGGCCTGAGTCTTCGGCGGCGTCCGGTTGATCTCGTCCGCGAGTATCACGTTGGCGAAGACGGGACCGGGCAGGAACTTGAAGGTCCGGCTGCCGGTGGCGCGGTCCTCCTGAATGACCTCCGTTCCCGTGATGTCGGAAGGCATCAGGTCCGGCGTAAATTGGATTCGGTTGAACGAGAGATTCAGACAACGCGCCAGCGTTGAAATCATCAAGGTTTTTGCCAATCCCGGCACGCCCTCCAGAATGCAGTGACCGCCGGCGAACAGAGCGATCAGAAGCTGATCCACCACCTCTTCCTGTCCGACGATCACCTTGCCGAGTTCGCTGCGAATCTTATCGTAGGCGGCCCTGAGCTGTTCGACCGCCTCCGTATCGCTGCATGACGGGGCTTGAGCCGACCCGCCCGTGGTCAAGTCGTTGTCCATCGTCTACTCCAAGTAGTATTCTCACAACTGAGCCGCGGGCTTCAGCCCGCGCGGACGTCCGTATCCCGGCGTCCCGGGAAAGCCTGCGGCTTGTAATGATTATCACCCCTCACTGCTGCATGATCGGTAACTGATTATACGGGAGTTGGAGAATGATCAGAGCTAACGCGGTCCCGTAAATATCGCCCACACCGTCTCCCATCCATGACCCGTCAGCCCGCTGTCGGCCGAGCAGGTACTGTCGCCGCTTGGGAAAGTACTCGTCCCAATACGGATCGTCCGATATATACAAGGCCTGTGCGAGATACAGATGGGCGTAGTAGTCATGTCCGCTTTGCGTACCGTTCGGCCTGATCAGCGGCTTGCAAAACTCCAGCGCCCGCTTGGCGCGAGGACTGTCGTATTGCCCTGCGTTGAACCAGCAACAAACCGCCGCAGCCGTGATCGCCGGTCGGGAGTTGCCCATCCGCTGGCGGACAGTGTAGCGGATCCCTCCGTCGCTGTTTTGCGAATCGGCCAAGTACCTCATCGCGGATTTGATCACGGCCTTCGGTACGGCTACGCCCACGTTGCGACACGAGCGTAGCGCTTGCACCTGCGTGATCGTCACGGAGCCCTCGTCGCTGCGGGCATTGGGCGTATAGTACCAGCCCCCGGGATGACTCTGGGCTCGGGCGGTAAGACGCACGGCTCGGGAAAGCACGTCATGGATCTCCTGGGCCCGGGTCGGATCCTCGGTCATGCCATACAATTGGCTGAGAAACAACATTGAAAACCCGTGCCCAAACATGGGTCGCCCTTCGTGCTCCGGTCTTGCGATCAGACCGTTTTGGGTGGCCGAGCGGAGCAAGTACCTGGTTGCCCTATCCACCTGCGGCGCGTACCGACCCTGGGTCGTAGTGTTGCCGTCCATAAGCAACGCCAACCCCGCCAGGCCCGTCATCGCGACCGGATACTTGCCGTACCGCCCTTGATTGGACCACGATCCCTGTCGATCCTGGGTCCGGGTGAGATAGGCAAGGCCTCGTTCGATCGCTGATTTGGTCGCCGGCGTAATCTGCTGGGGCAGCCGCTCCGGTATCTGTTCCTGCGCCCATGCCACCGAGCCGGCACAAAGTACGACAGCGGCAACGGCCGACGTTGCCAACCGCCGAACCCACTTTGAAGAGTACTTTGAAATGGCGAATAACGACTGCCAGTCAGCGCCGGTTTCGCTATTTGCTATTCGACATTCGCCATTCGATGCGACCGTTGTCCGGTTCATTCAGAAACCCCCTCGGTGTGCTCGGTTGCAGACCCCATGCGCAGAGCATGAATGCCTGTGTCGGTCCCCACGACGGCTATTCCAGGAATCGCGTACAACTCGAAATCGCCGTTAAATTGACCGAGTTCATCGACAGACTGCAGTCTCAACTCGGCGCCGACACTGAGTCCCGACCTCACGTCGATCATCGCCAGATGTACAGTCCTGCCGTTGTCGGTTCCAAGCTCGTCGGTCTGAATCAACGCGGGCATCCGCCCACCGTTCACGCGTAACGGCCTGCCTATTCGCCACAACGGAAGAAGGTCGCCGCGGCGCCATAATTCGGTGTCTGTAGCAACGTCTAACGCAGCCACTTCGAAGGATCGTATCCCGGTGTGAAGGGTGTAGTATTGCACCAGGAGGGTCCCGTTGACCAGCGTTCCGCGGATCACCCCGTGAGCACCCGACACCCGCCGCTCCACGACAAGCTCACCTGTCGCACCGTCCACTATGCGTACGTCGCCGCCGAGCAAGCTGAGGCCCAGATACCCATCCTGCGGCCTGAACAACTGAACGAGTGGCTTCTCCAGTTGTAGCCGCCATACAATCTCACCGCTGGCCAGATCCACTCCCACAACACCCTCAGAGTTGTCGATCATAGTGGGACCACAGAGGGTATCGGCGGTATTGACAAGACTGACCAGCAGGTTTTCCGGATCGGGCTGCTCGAACAAGACGCGCTTGACCAATCGACCGTCGGTACGATCGAATAAGTGTACTCTCTGAAACGGCGCGTCGACTGTAACCACCCGGTCCCCCAGCATCCAGATGTATTCGACCCGTTCGCCGAGCAAATCGCGCTCCCAGACCGTCGAGCCGTCAAGCATGCGCATCAACGTCAACTGCCCCGCTTTCGGCATCGCGGCCAACAACCCACCGCCTGCTGTCATGGTCGTGTCATGGCTCAGAGGATCGCGCGGATCACGCTCGTTCTCGTAGGGCCGGACCCAGATACGGCGGCCGGTGGCCAGCCCGACCGCGAAAAGTCCCTCGCGACCGTTGAACACGGCGGTCTGCCCCTCCGCTACGGCCCGGCGCGGGACATCCTCCCCTTCCAACCATGTTATGCCTGCCTCGTCCGTAAACGTTTCCGGCAGTCGTAGTGCGGCCTTCCACAGGACTTCACCATCATCGGCACGGTGGCAAGAGAGAACATCATCCGGACCATACACTACGATGCGGTCCGTCAATACCACAGGGGGTTGCTCGCCGAAGCCGATGACGCGTTTCACGTCGGCGCGAGCCGTACCTCGACGCAGAACACCGGGACTCTCTCTGGGTTCGAGCGACCAGGCAAGCTCACCGGTCAATTGAACTGGAACATCGGTCGCCCCCGATCGATAGTCACCCAGTTCAGTAGGGGAGAAGTCCGATTGAACCTGTCGGACCCAGTTGGCGACAAGCCCGTTGAAGCAGACCTGCTCGCTCAGTCCCTCCATCTCCGAGGCAGCCTCCGGCATCTTCTCCGTACCGAATCGCGACTCCAGCTCCTCGAGACCAGACATTAGAGCGCTGCCAAAGCCGAGACCGGCGGAGGCGCCCTCGGCGTAGAGTCGGCAAAGCCTCACTAGCGAGGCCACCGTCAACGCCGGTTGTGAAGCCAGCCGTATGCTCTCCCGGAATAGCTGCTCGGCCTGCTCATAGCGGGCGCCGCCGGCGTGATACGAAGCGAGCTCGATAAGTGCCTGCTGCCCAGTCGACCCCGGAGCCTGCAGGTCGGCGATGGCCCGCAGTTGGGCTCGTTCCCGAAAACACCGTGCACCGCTCCCGAGCTGTTTGGCAATCGCGGCGGTTTGCGCCAGGGTATACTCACCCAACTGCGACTGCTGCTCATCGGTCAGGTCGTGGGCGACCTCTCGCAACCGTCGCGCCACGCTGAATCTCGCCATTTCCCCAACGTGATCTCCTGAAGGAACCACCTGGTCGCTGTCCGAGCTGATCCCTAATTGCCACAAACGGCGATAGGCTTCTACCGACCGGCCCATCGTACTGAGCAGATCTCCAATAGCCAGTGTACAACGCAGCCTGTCCATGGCGTTGGGTGCCGTCCGGTTGGCTTGCTCGAGTAGTGTCAGCAATTCCGCGTCCGCATACCTCGAGGCACCTGACTCAACAGTCATCTTCAATAAAGCTTCGACGCGTACGTGAGCTGCGTCCTTTGCACGCTCTGCGTCGCCTTCCAACGCAGCCGGGGGAATGGCCTCGAGCACATCATAGGCCCGTTGCGGTTGGCCGCGCAACATCTCCAGCCACGCAAGCCGAACAGAGAAAACCAGATCAGACGGGTCCGCCTCGTGCTCCTTAAGCGTTAGAGGATATGTCCGCTCGATGTCCGGATACTTCCAAACACACGACGGATTGATGCTGAACATCGCGTCATCAAGACACAGCAGATTACCCAGCGGACCGTGCGACGCCGGCGCCGGAGCATACCCCAGCACCTTTCCGGTCGCCGCACGCACGGACAGCAGTCCGTCCGCCGTCGGCACATAGACAAGTTCATCCGACAGCACGCCCCGCCCCGTCGGTGCCGCCTCGATGTCGGCGCTCCAGATCATTTCGCCGTTGGAAAGTGACAGGCAATAGACACTACGCCCCCCCAGCCAGACGCGCCGTTGATCGGCTGCGATGATATAGAGCGCGTCACCGCGGCCGGCCGACCACTTGAACTCGCCGGTAGCTGCCGCAAATGCCGTCAGCTCGTCACGCTCCCTGGGGGCTACAAGAACCAGTCCACCACTGACCACCGGCGGCGACGAAAGCCAACCGCCCCGCTCGTCGGAGCTTAAGGCCCGTTGCTTGTCCGAAACAGGACCCAATTGAGTCGCCCACCGGATGGTGTAATCCCCGGTGTCAACCGCAAAGAGCAGACCCTGGCCCGAGGGAACATACAGCATGCCGTCGGCCAGCGCCGGCTGAAGAGCATATCGTGCCGGAACAGCCGATCTTCCCAGGGAACACAGCAGGACCGTGCGGAGCAACGCTCCGTCCTCAGGATCCAGTACCGCAACGTTCAGATCACCCTGGCGCAGAAACGGAACCCACAGCGCCTCACCCACCGCAATCGGGACTGACTGGAAACTCACGTCACCCAACGGGTCGTCGGAATGACCGGTGCGGCCACGCTGCCATCGAACCCGCCCGGTCTCCACGTCGTAGGCCACCAGCCGCGCGCCTTGCACGAACCTGGTCACGAACAGAGGCCTCGGCAGCCAACGCTTGACATCCAGCCCACCGGCGTCGCGCTCCGCAAGTGTGTATTGACCCTTCCCCTCTCGCGAGATAATCATGGCCAGCCCATGACCGAGCGAGATTCCGCCGACCACGTAGTCACCGAAAGCATAACCCTTATCGTTCAAAGACCCTGTAGATTGACGTGAGCTCCTCCGCTGCCCGGCGGATCGCGAAGCCGGAGCACCCGTGTCGGCCCGCCCCGAGTCCCATAGCAGCTTCAGGTCTTCCATGTCCAGGGCTATGCACCCCCACCGGGTTCGCGCAAACAGTCGCCGGTTGTCAGCCACCAACTGGCCGACCGGGAGAATCGGTCGCCTGGTTGCGTCATTATGGAGCACGCGTCGCCAAGCGTCTTTTACGGCACCGGGCAGATCAGACCGCCAGGGAACAGCCTCCAACAGCGTTGGTTCCACTGCGGGCATCAAGCCTTCTCGGGTCGGTGTACCGCCCACAACCGGCCAGGAGACTGGATCGCCACCGCGGTCAAGCCCAAGAGGGCGGAGGGTCAGGACCGAATCCAATACCCCGTACTCATCGTGCTGCGCCTGGGCGTCGGTAGCCGCGCGATAGGCATCCAGGACGGCTTTCGCTTCCTCTTCACGCCCCAACAGTGAATACGCCGCTGCCAGCTTGGATGCGATTAACAGCCTGGGGACGTCGTAGTCCGGCACCAGGTCCACAAGGTCGGCCAGAAGCCTGATGGCCTCGCCGGGTCGGCCTTCGTCCAATGCCCACGAGGCCAGAAGATCCGCCGCATCATCCCCGTACCGGGTCAGAAGGTACCGGTCGACGACAACTCTAAGCCGGCGCGGATCGTGCGCTGCTCGCCCGTGTTCAAAGAGCCGTTTGGCTCTACCGTCGTAGAGCAACCGGTACGCCCGGAGTCCTTCGGGCGGCAGCGACTTCAGGCGTTGCAGTGCTCGACGCCGCACCGACTCGTAACGCATGCCTCTGGCGGGTGCTCCGTCTCGCTGCGGGACCAACGAAGCCCCAGGCTCGTCAACGATGCGCTGGAGACAATCAATCGCAAACTTCCAATCCGCTCGGGCGACACCTTCTTCACTCCGCGAGAATAGGTTTGCAATGGGCGCCGCAGGCTCAATCACAACCGAAAGATGGTCGTTGCGGGAAGAGTCGCTGATCAAGCGAGGGCTGGAGCGGCGGCGATCACGTGGCGAGCGTTGTCGTTGGGCGCTGGCTGTCGACACGACGCAGGCGGCAATCACAGCCGACATGACTATGATATGAAGCCGGCGCCGTGTGCGGCAGCGCCCATGCAAGCTGCGCCCTTGACATCCTGAATGTTTCATCCCGGCACTGGCCTGGCCCGACTTCCAGAGCGAGCGCGAAATATCATCCAAAAAGTTCCGAGCGGGGCGAAGCCTGTAGCACGGCAGGAACATACGCGCTGTCATACGACTAACCATACGATAGTCCGAGCGGTTGAGAACATTTGGCCGATGCGTATCGATGTCCTGACACACCGTCGAAGCCAATCACAGTATCGGCTACGATTGCCGGCAACCGGCATACCCGACCTGTGTACGCATCGCGTAGCCCTGTGAGTATGGTAGCGGCCCGCGTCGGAGCGTTCCAGACAGGCTGAATCGACGGACAACTCGCTACATGCCGCTCGCCACGCGCACGTGTAACAGCCGCGCAACGTCATTCTTCGACTGAACGTCTCTACGCTCGCTGGTTGACGGAGACGTGTTGTCGATTCGCTATCGCTTCCGTCTCTTCCGACGGTCCTTCTTGCTCAGGCTGCGCCGACTGGCCGTAGAGGATCCTTTGAGTCTAGGAAGCCCACCTCCGGCCATCGCTTTAGAGAATTGCATCCCCATTTTGAGCCGCTGGGGGAGCGATTGGCCGCTCATTGCCTTCATCATATTGCGCATGGGCTCGAACTGTTTGACCAATTGGCTGACATCCGATGGGTCGCAACCCGCACCGCGAGCAATCCGGCGCCGACGCGACGCATCGACGATCTTGGGATTGGCCTTTTCCTTGGGCGTCATGGATTGAATGGCCGCCTCCATGCGAACTATCTCACCCTCGTCGAGGTCCATGTCCCCCATCATGTCACCCATGCCGGGGATCTTCTTGATGAGATCCTTCATCGACCCCATCTGTCTCATCTTGCGGAGCTGAACCAAAAAGTCGTCGAGGGCGAACTTCCCCGATGCCATCTTGGCTTCCAGCTTGGCCGCTTCCTCCTGGTCATACTGTCTTTGAGCCTGTTCGACGAGGGTCAGAATATCGCCCATACCGAGGATTCGCCCGGCGATCCGATCCGGGTAAAACTCCTCGATGGCCTCCATCTTCTCGCCGATGCCGACAAACTTGATCGGCTTGCCGGTGACGTGTTTGACGGAAAGGGCAGCCCCGCCGCGCGTATCGCTGTCGAACTTGGTGAGGATGATCCCGTCCAATTCGAGCCGCTGGTTGAATACCCTCGCGGTGTTCACCGCGTCCTGGCCGGTCATCGCATCGAGGACAAGGTAAATCTGCTGCGGGTTGGTGGTCGTCGCTATCCTGGCGACCTCGTCCATCATCTCCTCGTCAACCGCCAGCCGCCCGGCGGTATCCAGAATCACCACGTCACGATCGGTCTTTCTTGCCTGGGCTATCCCGTTGCGGCACACCTTGACGGCGTTTTGCTGATCCCGCTCGGTGTACACGGGAGTGCCAACCTGCTGCCCGATCACCTCGAGCTGGTCGATGGCCGCCGGCCGTTTCAGGTCCGCCGCGACCATGAGAGGCCGCTTCGCCCGGGCCAAAAGCAGCTTGGCCATCTTTCCGCAGGTCGTCGTCTTACCAGATCCTTGCAGACCGGCCATCAGCAAGATCGTCGGGCCGGGAGAGATGAACGGTATCTTCGGATCAACCGGGCCCATTAGCCGGACAAGCTCGTCGTGGACGATCTTGACCATCATGTCCGCCGGCCTGAGCGTCTTTATGACCTCCGCTCCGATGGCCTTTTGCTGCACCTCGTCGCAGAAGGCCCGGGCGACCTCCAGGTTGACGTCAGCTTCCAGCAGGGCCGTACGGATCTCCCGCATCACCTCGGAGACGTTCTCCTCGGTGATCTTCCCCCGCCCGCGAAGACCGCGGAAAACGCTGTTTAGACGTTCACTCAAGGCGTCAAACATGCTTCGGTTCTTCGTTGGCGCGGTGTGGCCAGAATGGGGCCGTCTTCGCGCAGGTTATACGGCGGAAAACCCAACAGTAGCCCAAGCTGAACGCCGCCGACGGCAAGCCCAGTTGAAATCACGTTGAATGCTCTGGGTTCGGGAATCCGCTCCCAGAATTCATCCGGCCACTGATTCAATGGCTGCAAGAGGTCTTCCGACAGCTTTACTTCTGCGCCGTCCACGATGTAAACGAGAACGACGACGGCATTGGGCGTCGGCTCATAGTCACCAGGAACGTTGGCATCAACGAACCTAAGTTTCTCAAAGAACTGTTTGAACTCATCAGACCGCCGTTTCGTTTCCTTATTATTAGACTTGGGCATACGTATCCACTGGTGTCGCTCGAGGACCTGGTTCTCAATGGCAGAAAGGCGAACGGCAAATCCAAACCAAAGTGAAACGCCGTTGTCATCGAATGAGCAAACCTTCCATCTCCGAGGGTGCCGCTTTCCGCCAGGTGGACGGAATTCTGTGGAATGACTACGCCTACTTTCAAGTTGCAGCGTTACGTGGTCGGTCAGATGGAGCTTGCCTTCCTCCTCAGGCGCGCAAACCCGGTTCGGTAGAACAGGCCAACAAATGAGTCGCTTGGCTTTCGTCAGCGTCATTATCAACAGTGGATACTTCCCACCGTCCCGGCCCGGAACGCAGACGACTACGTTATCCGAAGCAGGGTCCCCTTTCAGAACATGACGGGCGCATCGCCAAAACAGACAGGTCTCGGCGTGCGAGACGCGTCCAGTCCCAAGCTCTTCTGGGCTTGGCAAGCTCATGTTCGGTTTGCTGGACTGTTTGGCGTTTTCCATAACGTGGTCCTCTGCCTTTGTCGGCAAGCTAAGCATCCACGTAATCGCAGAGTGCTTCGGGCTGCGGGATGGGCAGTCCGTCCTCCCGGAGACCGTCGAGGTGGAAACGGATCGCGTCGCGGATGTTCGTGTTGACCTCCTCCGGTGTCTGCCCGGTCGCGACGCAGCCGGGCAAATCCGGCACGTAGGCCGAATAGTTCCCATCGGCTTTCTCAATCACCACCGCGTATCGCATCAGCGTTGCTCCTTCAATCCTGACTGTTTCAAAACGCTATTCAAAGTGCCCATAGCGAGATCATCGCCCAGCTTGCCGGCAACAGTCACTCGCCCCGGCTTGGACCGGTGCTTGTACTGGCGGTGACCGCCACGCGTTGCGACGAGAAACCATCCGTCCGCCTCAATCATTCTGATCACCTCGCGCACCTTCATGTTATTGGCTGCATCGAACCTCATCAACGTGCTGACCCACCGGGCCCATCAGGCGTACCAGCTCGTCGTGGACGATTTTGACCATCATGTCCGCCGGCCTGAGCGTCTTTATGACCTCCGCTCCGATGGCCTTTTGCTGAACCTCGTCGCAGAAGGCCCGGGCGACCTCCAGGTTGACGTCAGCTTCCAGCAGGGCCGTACGGATCTCCCGCATCACCTCGGAGACGTTCTCCTCGGTGATCTTCCCCCGACCCCGAAGGCCGCCGAAAACGCTGTTCAGACGTTCACTCAAGGCGTCAAACATGGCGATTACCTTTTTATGACCACTATCCCGAGCGGTCAAGAAGAGCGGAGGTGTCCCCGCCGCCGAACGGTGAGCGTCAAGCCTCTGCGTACATCAACCGGCGGGGTGCTACCATCCCCCCGGTCACTCTACTGAGGATGGATTTACACGGTCCGCCTTGCGGCCAAGCGATTTATGCGCCGAGTTCATGCTTACTTCCTGCGTGCGCTTGCACTGATGTTGGCGTGGCGTTGGGCTAGTACCGGGTTTCACAAGTAATACGACTATACGCTTATACGCTGTTCCGAGAATTACGCTGTGCCGAGAATCCTTTCTCGGCACCTGCCAGAGGACCGTGAAGGGATTCTCGGTCCAGCGATGTCGCCCCTCCGTGCGCTCGCACTGATGGTGGCCGTGGCGTCGAGCAGGTTTGCAGCGGGGTGCATAAGGGCCTAGCATGGCTGGGGCCATGGCTTCGCTGTTCGACACGCGGCGGTATTTGACTGACTTCGATTCGACTCGGATCGGGCACGTCCTCACCGATACTTTGGTGATCGGGAGCGGGGTGGCCGGCGCCCGGGCGGCGATTGAGGCCGCCCGGTACGGGCTGGTCACGCTGCTTACCAAGACCACCTTCGAGGAGTCCTGCACCATCTACGCCCAGGGCGGCATCGCCGTCGCCACCGGCTCGGACGATTCCCCCGACCTGCACTTTGCGGACACCATGCGTGTCGGCTGCGGGCTCAACCGGGCCGACGCCGTCAAGCTGATGGTGGCCGAGGCCCCGGGATGCATCGAGGAGCTGATCCAATGGGGCTTTACGCTGGATCGTGTGGACGGGGCGTTGGCCCTGGCCCGGGAGGGCGGTCACTCCGTCAACCGCATCGTACACGCCCGCGGCGACCAAACCGGAGAGGAATTAGTCAAAACTCTCAAAGGGCGCGTCCGCGACACCAGGAACATTCGCGTCTTCGGGCACTGCTTCCTCATCGATTTCATCACGCTCAACGGCAAATGTGTCGGCGCCGTGGCATTCCACGAGCGGCACGGCCACCAGCTCATCTGGGCCAAGCAGACCATCCTGGCCTCCGGCGGCTGCGGGCAAATCTGGCGGGAGACAACCAATCCCCCGGTGGCAACCGGCGACGGCATAGCCGCTGCGTTCCGGGCAGGGGCCAGCCTGTGTGACATGGAGATGATGCAGTTTCATCCGACCACGCTCTATGTGGCTGGAGCGGTGCGGGCCTTGATCTCCGAGGCGGTTCGCGGTGAGGGCGCGTATCTGGTTGACCGCGCCGGCAACCGCTTCATGACGGACTATCACCAAGACGGTGAACTGGCTCCGCGCGACATCGTCAGCCGTGCCATTCACAGTCACCTGCTCGAAACCCAATCGACCTGTATCTACCTAAACGTGCGGCATATAAAGGAGTTTCAGGAGCGTTTCCCTTACATCACCCGGTTGTGCGCCGACTTTGAGATCGACGTCACCCGTGACTTGATACCCGTTCGCCCCAGCGCCCACTACATGATCGGCGGGGTCGAGGTTCAACTTGACGGCTCTACCTCGATTGAGGGGCTGCTTTGCTGCGGCGAGGCCGCCGACACCGGCGTTCACGGTGCCAATCGGATGGCCAGCAACTCGCTGCTGGAGGGGCTTGTGTTCGGAAAGCTGGCCGGCGAGACCGCAGGCCGAAAAGCCTCCGACACGCCCAACACCATGCCGGTTCATCGCGTGGCCAATATAAACCCGCGATCCACCCGAACCGCGCTCGACCTTCCTGATATCCGCAACTCGCTGCGCAGTGTGATGTGGCGGAACGTCGGAATCGTACGCCGCGGGGAGCATCTCCGCGAGACCGGCGATATTCTCGACTTCTGGGCACATTACACACTCGACAAGACCTTTGACGAGGCCATCGGCTGGGAGACCCAGAACACGCTGACGGTCGCCTGGCTGATCGCCGCCTCCGCTCTTGAGCGCACCGAGTCGATCGGCGTCCATTATTCTGTCGAGGCCGGTGAACAGGCGCAGACGCCGCTCTATCATGTGACAGTCACACGCGACGAGAACGGAACTCGACCCAAGCGAGTCGAAATGAAACCGGAAGCATCGTCAGACCCGGGTGGCGACGATCAGAAGGTTGGTTGATCGTTCCGGCTCGTAGGGCTTGCGGTTGTAGCTGCCCCACGTATTGTCAACACGAAGACCCGATGACCGACACCACTCCTGGAGTTGATCGGGCCCAACAGGGTAAAGGGTCCCGGTATGTGCCCGGTATTCCCACCCCGAGTCCTGCCAGAGCGTGATGTTCGTAACGTTCACCAAATCGCCTGCGAAGTGCAGTTCGCGGACGGAGACGTACTCCACGCCGTCTACTATGGCAACCCGTGGCCCGAGCACGCATGGAGTCCGTGCTCGCATTAGCGGGAAGTTGAGGATCTGGATGAACAACCGACCTCCCGCTCGCAGGCACTGAGCGAACTGAGCGATGGCCTCCGATGCAGCTTCCCGCGTGCCGGCGGCGGCCAGAGCGTTACCCAGGCAGTAGAGCCCGTCGAAGCCGTCTCCG
This sequence comes from Planctomycetota bacterium, assembly GCA_030616775.1. GTDB lineage: Bacteria > Planctomycetota > Phycisphaerae > UBA1845 > UBA1845. The sequence continues at coordinate 13,623 of JAUWWQ010000007.1, read as the reverse complement.
ACCTCTTCGTGCAGGGCGGCATAGGGCGCAAGCACGAACTTGACCTCTTGTGAGGCGGCTTGTGCCGTGCGCCGGGCCACTTCCAGCATCTCCTCCCCCACGTCAGCGGCCACGACGCGATAGCCGCGCTCAGCCAGAGCGCATGCCTGGTGGCCGGTGCCGCACCCGGCGTCGAGAATACCACCCTCGCCCCGGGGCCCGAAGACCTCCACGAGCACCGGGATCTCCCGCCGCAGACGTGCGGACCAGTCAATCGAGCGATCGTACCAATCGGCCCGGCTGAACAGATCGGTCGTGCCGCCTTCAATCGGATCGTTAGGGTCCACGATCGGGAGTGTGCACCACTCCGGGATCAAACGCAACCGGTTTAGGCAGGTGCGGCTGTCAGCCATCAGCTATCAGCCGTCAGCCAGGGGGAGCGGTGGCGTGGTCGGCGGAGGCGAGAATCTCCGTTTGAGACCGGAAATCCCGCGCACCGCTCTGTGCTGACTGGATGCTCTTGCCATTTGACCGGAATCTCTGATTAAATATGGACATCTTGGGGAAGGCTGAGCACATTGGAAACACGGTTTCGCAGGCAGTAGAGGAGTTCCCAGTATGGTCACTATCGGCATGAACTACAAAGTCATCAAAGGCAAGGAAGAGACCTTCGAAAGTGCGTTCAACAAGGTCGTGCAGGCGATGCAAGGAATCGACGGCCACACCAGGTCCCACATGTTCCGCGACGTCAACGATTCCCAGCACTACCTGATCATGTCGCAATGGAGCAAGAAGGCGGCCTTCGACGCCTTCGTAGCCTCGGAGACGTTCAGGAACGTCGCCAAGTGGGGGAAGGAGGAAATCCTGTCCGATCGCCCCCATCACGACATCTACGGCGGCGACGAGCCTGTCGGTTCCGGATTCTAGTACGGCGTTTCATAGATAGTACGACGATGATCCTACCCCGAGCCGCGGGCTTCAGCCCGCGCGGATGTCCGCGCAAGCTGAAGCATGCGGCTCAGATAGTCGCGAAACTTGTGAAGCACGGTACGAGAATGCCTGTCCCACATGCGTTTTTCCCGATTATGCTTTCGCAATACGGCGCAGTGTGAAGATCCGCCCGTTGACGGGCCGGTCTCGGACGTTGGTTTCGGATGCAGGGACCAGTTGCACGTCAAAGCCGTGATCCCGGACCAATGACGCGAACCGATCCGCCACACCGCGGTTCGGATCAGCCAGCAGTGCCACACCGTCCGTCGTAAGCAGACAATCGACGCACTTGATAACTGGGACGTGGTCCTTCAGCTCATACAACACGTCCGCGCCGAAAACCCGATCGAACCGCTCGCCGGCGGGTGGATCGTGCCAGTCGAGGCACTCGAATGCCTCAATATCAGCTCGGTTGATTGCCGCGTTGTACTCGGCGAAATGGAGCGCGGTCGGATCGCAATCCGTTGCATCGACCCGCCAGCCCTTTATGGCCGCAGCCATCGATACGATACCCAATCCGCATCCGATTTCGATCGCCCGCGTTCCCGCACCATCTTCGCCATTAAGGATGTGTTCGGCGAGCATCAATGCAGCCGGCCAAAGCTCAACGCCGTACGGTGCCCGGTCGTCTTCCAGGAACCGCTTGGCGAACTCGGGCAGCTCGAGCAGGTCGGCTGCGTCTTTGAGCCCGACTATTTTGATAGCCCGCCCCGCGACGGTAACGCTCCGCCGCTCGACGGGAAGACCGCGGAAGTACGCAGCACCGTCAATCCATTCTAATAATGTGTCCAGGTGCGCCATCTCCGTATCCACGTTCCGGTCCAAGCCCCCACAGCCTCCCAGGATGTACTCCCGGTTTTCAACCCGGAGCCGGACGCGTATAGTGTGTGCGTGGGCGCGGTTAATCACAACCCCGGACCTTCCCTGCTGTGTTGGTTGCTCGTTCGGGACGAAAAAAGACGAAAAAAGGGACGAAAAAAGGTGTCAGGATGATTATTCTTCATTGCTTTTGTAGATCTAAATGGCACGGTTGTCCGCTCAGGCACCGCAACGCGTCTTGTAGTCTCAAAAAAAATCATCCTGACACCTTTTTTCCCCGCTGGGAACCGTGAGGCATCGGGACTTGCCCACGACTATTGTCGGCCAGCCTTTCAGGCTGGGAACCGCGAGCCGCCGGGACGCCGGTGTGAGGGGATCAGCGATGCACTCCGCCAAAGCCTTGGTCAGTCCAAGACGGCGGTCGACCTCTCGCAGAAGTAGCGCCCCACCGTCGGAAGTCAGCCGCCCGCGGCTCAGATAGTCGCGGAACTTATGAAACACGGTACTGGGGCGTCGTGGAGGCTTCAGTGGAATCTTCGCGAAAAGCGACGCAGGCGACGGACCCGGTTCCAGGTACGATCAGTAACTCCTGTTGTTGCCATTACGGTTCGGTCGATGTGGAACAAAGAGTATCTCGATGCGAACCGGGGATGGGCTGCCCCGCCCGGTCCCGATTATAATCGTATTCATCATGACTGAGACGACGCACGAGAGAGGCGCCGAGCCACCGATGCTCTCGGTGGTGATTCCCACCCGGGACCGCCGAGAGGCGCTCCAAAAGTGTCTCGACGCTTTGGCGAGACAGTCGCATCCCGACTACGAAGTCATCGTCGTCGACGACGGCTCATCGGACGATACGCAGGCGTTTTTGCAGCAGTTCACCGCAGATCATCCCGGTCTCCAGCTCACGTGCCTGAGGAACGACACACCTATAGGTGCCAATCGTAGCCGGAATTGTGGAGTTCGGGCGGCGAGGGGCGAGTTCGCGGCCTTCGAAGATAGCGATTGCATCGCCCAACCCGACTGGCTGGAGAAGCTCATGGGTGGATTCACCACCGAGCAGGTCGCAGCCGTCACCGGGCTGGTGAAGGATCCTGCGCCGTCGAACATCTATGAGCTGGCCTTTAAGGGTACGCATCGCCTGCATGGCGCCGGCCAGGCCCGCCGCCTTGTGGGTGGGAACATGTGCATCCGTCGCTGTCTTCTGCTTGAGCGCCCCCTGGACGAGGACCTTGAATGGGGCTGCGATGAGGAAGGAGTCTTCCTGTGGCTTCGGGCTTCGGACTACGAGCAGAGGGTGGCCCCCGATGCCGTCGTTCTGCACGAGCATCACTATACGGCCCGGTCGTTTTTCAGGCAGGCTCTTGCCGGCGGCGGCGCTACCGCCCGCTTGGTCTACAAGTATTACCTTCACCCTCGCTTGGATCTGTTGCCGTTCATGTTGACTTATCTGACACTTCCACTGCTGTTGGTGCATCCCTGGCTGGGTCTCCTCCCGGCCGTCTTCTTTGCCGCAGCGCTGGCAGCGATCGTCTACAACGACCTGTTCCGCAAGGGAAAGACCATCGGTGAGACCGTTCGTTCGTTTCCCGTGTTGTTGGCCTACTACCACGTGCGCCTGTTGGGGTACGTCACCGAAGCGATACGCCTCCGCCTCGGCAAACACGAGATTACACGTCAACGCTTGTAGGCCGGTCAACGACGCCGAGGAACCGACCCCAAACTTGCCCCCAACCGGCGGGTTTGTTATGTGTTGCCCAGCACCTGAACGGAAGAAAGATCGGCAAGGAGTTCATGATGAAATACGCGCTTGCACTTGTTGTCGCACTGCTGCTGAATGCGGCCGCCAACCTGCTGATGAAGGTGGGCATGAAATCCGTGGCTGCCTCCGGCGGTGTTCTGAAGGACGGAGCCTTCGCCGCCGTCACCACCGTCGCCACCAGCAGCCCGCTTGTAATTGGCCTGGTTTGCTTTGTGCTCAACGCTGCTTTCTATATGTATGCCCTTCAGAGCAAAGCCCTCAAGATCAGCATCGCCTACCCCATCATGGTCGGCGGCGGGTACGCGCTCATCGCCCTCGTCGCCCGCTATCACCCGGCGCTTAGCGAAAGACTGACATGGGGACAAGCTCTTGGCGTGGGGCTGGTATTGGTCGGCATCGTCTTGATCGCGGCTCAGACCGACGGCACCGCTGCCTGAGCGATTGCCGGGTTCGGATTCCTCCTGCCGGCTGTTCCGCTTACGGTCCGGCTTTGAGTACCCCTTCATAGACTCAAACAAGCACCAGGATAGCGCCCTGTTACGGAGTCGGCCCACGCGTCAGGATTCATGTCCATGGGCAGGCTATCGTTTGAGCGAGCTACCAGTCCGATAATACACTACCTGGTGACTTTGAAACCAACGAACCTGTCCAGGTAGGCACGATATGTTGCACTCGCGGTCGCGCGTAATCGTCGAACCGTACCTTCTGCGGGGACACAATCGAGAGCAGGACGAGACCCGGCGGAGACCTTCAGAGCGGACCAGCATGGGTCGGAATACTACCATTTGAACGCCGGCCAATCGTCCCTGGCCTGTAGTTCGTGTGCGTTGCAGCCTTTCTCCGACGCAATCCGCGTGATCCGGTCACGAAACTCTCGATACTCGGACGACATGGGTGCGAGCATCCGAAGGATTGTCGGTAGGCGCCGGAAGCGCGATTTGCCGGCCGAACCTTCCACGACGTACCGGCGCACACACTCGGTAACGAACTGGAACAGGTAGTCTTCAGGCAAACCATGAAACAGGCTGAACAACTCGACGCAGAGCGCGCCGGTTTTGGGGTCATACTCGCTCAGCGAGGACTCGGCGCAGTATTCCAACCTGTAGAGATTCGCTTGTTCGGCCTTCGTCGTCGGAGCGAATGACGCCGACCAGCGCAGCAACGCCACCTGGGGAATCAGAATCGGCCACAGGACACGAACGCCGGCGTACCTCACGGTGTCGAGTTCATCGACTCCGAAAGTCTCTGTCTCTCTGTCACCCTGGTAAGCGTGACGAAGGTCGTAGGCTAGGCCCAGAACAAACTCATTGGTCACTTCTTTGATCGGGGCATCGCGGACCAGACTGTGGATCGTCTCGTGCAGCCCTCGAAGGTCGTAGTAATCGCCGTAGATGGTTGCTCCTGCCCCGTACCGGGTGGGCTTGGCCACCAACATTTTCCTTACTCCTAACTCCTAAATCAAGAACCCGAGCCTGTGAACGATCAGGAGGTCATGCAATACGAGTGACATCTTCTCTCGTTCTCGGCCACCCGGCGACGTGCAGCGTGCTGCTACAAGCTAACACCGCGCTCCGCGCAAGACTGCACCCGCTAATGGTAAGCCGCAACACTACCCCGAGCACCTCTGATCGGACATTTCTCATTTATAGACCTCAGCCGACCATCGTACCGAAACAATCTGCTCGGTTCTAGCAAAAACGGTGTATTTCGCTGTGAATCCTGCCCATTTGCCCGGTCCGTCGTGCCGATGTTGGCCTTTTCACCTCTGGGACCAGGATTTCTGCCAGTCTCCGCTCAGCCCCGGCTCTTCGGACCGCCTCATCATTCGCTCAGCTATCGGCCTTGACAATCCGATACAACTCTCACCGGGTGACAGCCTAACAGAAGCGTAAGGAGTGGCTGGACGTGGGCCGCAAACACCATCCAACGGAGACAACCTTTTCGCGCCGGCGTTTCCTGTCCGCTGCTGCGTCTGTGACCGGCGGAGCGCTGCTATGGCCTCGGCAAGGTGCGGCAGGCGGAGTCAGGCTGCGGATGCCGCCTGGTATGCCCCGTTCACGCGTCGTCCAAGTGCGAAGCCGGCGCGCAGTGCAGGGACCTGAAGTCCATCGTCAACTCGTGGGCGAAATGCTGCAAAAGGCACTGATGTCGCTTACGGCTACGACTACGATCGGCCAAGCCTGGCGGTCGATCCTCAAGCCAAAGGACGTGATCGGTCTCAAATTCAACCGCTCGGGACAGAAAATCATCGCAACCACCAGGGTCCTGTCAGATGTGCTCATCGGGTCGATCGTCGAGGCTGGCTGGCGGCCTGAGCAAATCATCTGCATCGAGGCACCCGAAGGCACCGAGGCTCGCAATCAAACCACCCCGGCACGACATGGCTATGCGTCTACGACAACCGACTTCGGAAGCGGGGCCGACCAATTCGCCTCCGTGCTTGATCAGGTCACCGTGCTCATCGACATACCGTTCCTCAAGACGCACAACATTGCGGGATTGACATGCACACTTAAGAACCTCTCCCACGGGTTGATCAAGCATCCGGCCCGGTACCACCGGAACGGGTGTTCGCCGTATATCGCGGACATTGTTGCAGCCGCCCCCATCCATTCGAGACTCCGGCTCTGTCTGGTGGATGCCCTGCGTGTAGTCTACGATGGCGGACCCGAGGCCACTGCGGCAACTATCAGCGATGAGGGCATCTTGCTCGCCTCTTTGGACCCGGTGGCGACGGATACGGTAGGTTTAGCCATACTTAACGAAATCCGGCAGGGCTACGAACTTAGCCCTATCGCCCTCTCAGGGGGAGATCTGGGCTATCTTGGGGCAGCCCACCGCCGTGGGCTTGGGACAGCTCTGTGGCATGGGATCGATCTGGTGCGGCTGGAGTCGTAACGGCGGTGGACTGGATGTTGGCTCCGCGTGGCTAGACGAACTTTTTTTGTTCGCAAACTGATTGACAAGGGGCGGAGGTCCGAGTAGACTTATAAATAGTGAAGTGGACGAGAGACGGTTGAGCTGGTGTTCCGGCTGGGCGGTGGCGTAGTATTTGATACCTGAATAATTGTTATTATCTTAATATTGTCACGGCATCTTTTTTTGTAATTCTCCTCTCACCGCCACCACGACACCAAAAGGTTTCCGTCTATCGGTTTGTCTGTCGCATGTTGCGGCAGACTGAAGGCTGATCCTGGTGATCAGCACGGCGGGATTCATTCGCCTGGGATTGCCGTGTGCGATTCTGGGGAGCCTTCCCGGACGGAAGTCGACGTCTGCACTGCAAGAGTTGTGGTTCTGCGCTGCGCCGGTGCGACGCAGAAATGGCAATGTGCGTGGGTCTAGTGTTAAGGACAGTTGGTTAGCGGCTGAGCATGTGAATCGCCAAGGTGCGGTCCGGCGGCTGGTCGGCCGGACGGTACCGGGAGTCGCCGCAAGCCCGTTGTGAGTTCACCAGCAGAGGAGTCAAAACGGTGAGACGAAAATTGAAAGCATTTACGCTGATCGAGCTGTTGGTGGTTATCGCCATCATTGCGCTCCTGATCTCCATCTTGCTTCCGAGTCTGTCGCGCGCTCGGGAGCTAAGTAAACGTCTGGTCTGCGCGTCGAACGTGAAAGGTATTGGTACCTCAGCCAAGATTTACGCTAACGATAACGCCGAGAAGTGGATGATGCCTCCCTTCAAGAGTGCCGCCATCAATGAAGATGGCATCGATTACCTCAAGGAGGATACTACCTTTAGCATGCAACCGTCCGACGAAGGCGAGGTAGGTTTCGACCGCGAGTACCAAAGCACATCGGAGACACCGGCCTTCCCGAATGAGGGCAGTACGGCAGTTTCGGTCACGCGGGCCTTCTGGATGCTGGTGCGGTCAGGTGACATCACAGTCAAGCAGTATATCTGCCCCAGCAGCGGCGACTCGCAAGACGAGACCGAAAACCTCGACCTGTACTACGACTTCGAGAGTTACTACAACATCAGCTACGGGTATCAGGTCCCCTTTGGCCCCCGGCACACCCAGCCACACGAGGGCATGGACAACCGCCAGATTCTGGCTGCCGACAAAGGCCCATACTACATCAACACGTACATTCCGGACTGGGCCGTCGGCATTCGTGGACTGATCGACACTGAGGACTCTCCCAAAACCTGGCGTCCGTTCAACTCACCCAACCACGCCCGCGAGGGACAGAACTGTCTGTATGCGGACGGCCATGCGTCTTTCAATAAGACCCCGGCGTGCGGAATCGACAGCGACAACATCTATACAAAGATGACCGAGATGTGGGGCACGGCCCAGGGGTACAACCGGATCCACGGTGAGTCGCCGCACGAAACCCCGGAGCAATACCCCTATCCGGGACAGAACGTTTACGGCGACGGGGCGATTATGTTCGCTTCCACGGACACGTTGATATATCCGTAGGTCCGTTGCCGGTAGCATAGAGAACGTACCTCGAGGCGGCGGGATTTGCCCGCCGCCTTTTTATGGTCAGGATGACATCCGGCCCACCTGGTGCTAGATCCGACCGGAGGGGCGATAGCGATGCTACGTACCGGCAACCGACTGGCGCACCGACGCGTCCGCCGTGGGGTGATCGGCATACTTGCCCGAGCTCCGACTTATTTGGTGATCCGTCGAGCACCTGGGATTCCGCTGGGCGGCTACTGGTGCTTCCCCGGAGGTCACGTGGAGCCCGGCGAAACCCCGCGCCAAGCCATTAAGCGAGAGCTAGCGGAGGAGCTAGGCATCGATGTCGTGCCGACACAGCGCGTGGGCTCGGTCCGCGTTGACACGCAGTATGTCCTTGCCGTCTGGCGCGTCGAGCAAGTGGGGGGTAAGCTTCGAGTCGCCAAAAGCGAGATCGCCGAAGCCCGCTGGTGGACACCCTCCGAGATTCGGGCTATGAGGCCGACGCTGCCATCCAACGAACACGTGCTCGAAATGCTTGGGGTCTGACAACGATGGTAGGTGGCCCTGCGGTCCCGGCGAATCGCCCAGGGCTATGAAGGCTACCGCACCGCACATACCTTTGGGATCAGCGGGATATGCCTGGGAGCGGCTGACCGTGTTGTGCGGTTATCACGGTATGGATACCACCGCGCACGCTCCAGGTGGTTTCAACGACCATCCACTTCGGCTGACAGCAAGAGACTAGGTCGTTGAGAATGACGTTGGTCACGTCTTCATAGAATATCCCCGTGTCTCGAAACGTCTGGAGGTAGAGTTTCAGGCTTCTCAGCTCGATACACGCCGCATCGGCGACATAACGGATTCTCACCCTGGCGAAGTCAGGTTGACTGGTCTTCGGGCACAGACTGGTGAACTCGCGAACGTGATGCTCGATCAGATAGTCGCGTGTCCCATGCGGGTTCGGAAACGTCTCGAGGATCGCGCGATCCGGCATGTCCTGGCTCCGATGCTCCCGTTAAGACCGATACGCCTTATGTCCCTGGCGGCTGGTTGGGACCGCTCGATGTAGCCTGTCTGACTTGATGATCTATCCGACTTCTGTTCGCTTGGCAAGCGAATCGCGCCGTTGGGCGTCGCGCTCAACCGGGCCAGAGCGCAGTCCTCATCCGTATCACCCGTATCACCTTCGTGGGATACGGAAGTCAGCGCGTAAAGGAATCGGACGTAACCTCCCCAGCCAAGTGTCAAAGGGGAAACAGCAATAACTGTTCCTGCAGGTTTTTGGGCGATCCGCCGACGTAACCCACGGTTGGCCGCCGAGCGGCCCGCCGATCGCGCGCCCCCGCGACGAACCCCTCGAGGTCCTGAAAGTCCCATTCGTCGCGGCCAACACGTCTCCCGTCGGGCATGCGAACAGCCAATCCAAAGCGATCCACCAGAAACCGGGCGGCGAACCGATCACACATGGACTCCTTCTGGCGGGTGTTTCGCCCGGCCCGCTTGACCAGCAAGTGATAGAGCTCATGCATGAAGACGAACAGGACGACCTGATATCCGTCCTTCAGGTCCAACGTGTAAATGGGTTTATACCACCTGCGACCGATTCCTCTCGCCCGGGCCAGATTGGTCTCCATGGCATAGGGATAAACCAGATGCCGACCAAGGTTCACATGAACACGCCTCCTTCCGTAGAAGCATGTACCCGAGAAATCAGCACCGCGGCTGTAGCGAACGCGTAGTGTGATGGTCCCCACCGCCCAGCCGGTTAATCCCTGTTTACACAGGGTCAGCAGCCGGGCGTCGGAAAGGTCCGTCGAGTTGTGAAGCTCGATCCGCGACAAAGGCCGACCTACTGAAGCGGCGTCGTGCATCGATCCGGCGTCCCGATCCATCAGGATGCGACCGGTGCTCGAAGGCCGCCGTAGCTATTCTAGGGCCTTGGATGATATTTGCGATGGACATGCTTGAGTTGGACCTCGTCCACGTGCGTGTAAACTTGCGTGGTGGTCACATTGGCGTGGCCCAACAGTTCCTGGACAATCCGCAGGTCCGCCCCACCCGCGAGCAGGTGGGTAGCGAAACAATGTCGCAGCGTATGGGGCGACAAGCGGTTCTCGATCCCCGCTGCTGCGGCATACTTGCGGACCAGGCGCCACATGTTCGAGCGGTCGAGCGTCCGACCGGTCCGCGAAAGGAACAACGCCGTGGCGTGCCGGTTACCGAGAAGTCGAGGTCTAAGAATCCTCACGTATTCCCTGACCGCCTCGATAGCCGGTCGGCCCACCGGGATGATCCGTTCCTTGCGCCCCTTGCCGATACAACGGACGTATCCGAGATCCAGGTTAATCTGATCGAGTTGAAGATCGACGGCTTCACTGACCCGCATTCCGGTTGCATAGAGCAGCTCCAACAGGGCCCGGTCGCGCAAATAGAATTCTTCACAGGGATCGGGGCCGTCGAGAAGAGCTTCGATCTGGGGGTATTGAAACACACGGGGAATGGTTCGCCAGCGTTTGGGCGACTCGATGAGCGAGGCGATATCTCGGCGGAGAACACGCTCCGCGAACAGGTATCGCAAGAAAACCTTGATAGTAGCCAGGTGCCGGGCGATTGACACCAATCCCAGCCCGCGCCGCTGCAGGCAGATTAGATACTGCTGTACATCGTCAATCGAAGTGTCACCCGGGTCCACCTCCCGCTGGCCAAGATGCTTCCAGAATTCCCTCAGGTCGCGTTGATAGGCCGTGACCGTCGAACCCGCCAGCCCACATTCAATGAACAGGTAGTCCAAGAAACGCTTCACCAGAGGGGCGGGTTCTTCAGCCTTTCGGGCCGGCTTTTGCGCAACGAGCACTCTAACGATCTCCAAAGGAGCAACACACCGCCTCAGTGACGCCGTGTGGCACTGCTAATCTACAACGACACTCCGGGTCGCGCCCACCTAAGACCCCATTGTACGCCCGGAGCCGATTTGGGCAAAGCCCGGTCGTTGGGTTATGGGATGCGCGCGTGCACGAAAGCACCGACGATATCGGACGGTGGCGTTTGCTGGTGAGGGATGAGCTAACGCCCGCGGTGTCCCTTACCTCGCATCTCGTCAGCCGCTCTAGGTAACAGCGACTACAACTACTCTGGCACGCTGATGGCGGGCCGGCCACCTGGTCCAGCGGGCGCACACCTGCACGGCGTTAGCGCCGCGTTTTTGACCGGGCTGGTACCATGACCTTCGCGTCCATCATAGGAATCTGGCCTGCCAGGGGGCGATCGGAAAGGCGGTGTTGCAACCATGCCGATGTAGGGCCATAATCACCGCTGCCGGGGCCATGGCGCAGTTGGGAGCGCGTCTGCATGGCATGCAGAAGGTCGGGGGTTCGAGTCCCCCTGGCTCCAGTTGACGTAAATCACGCCGAACGCGAAGGTTAGCGTACCTGTCCGGAATTAGGCACTTGACAAACCACACACTAGATGTGGTGTTGACCGGTAACGCCTCATGAGCGTCACTTCTTCCGCTTTTTCTTCGCCTTACCGGTCTTCTTCCGCTTCTTCGGCTTGGCGCGCTCCGGGGGCGGAACCTGCATGGCGCCGCGGAGTGCATCTTCTACCGTCAATGGCGCCAGACTTGTTGGCTCAAGTCGATTTTTCAGTTTTTTGTGCTTGCTCATCGTAGCAACCCCCAGTAGCATAGCTTGTGTTGGCCGAATGATCCCACATTGGGCTTGATTATGGCCCAGAACTGTGGTATAGTATTAACAGACCGAACTTCGATTATCGGCCCCTACATTGGAAGGGTACCATAATGTCAGCGATGAGTCCAGCAGAAGCCCTCCGAGCTATGGCCGAACGGTTGCAACGCCGTTTGGAGATTGTCCAGGGCATCGAAGAACTTATTAAGAGTGATCCCACGCTTGCGGAAGAGCTTCGAGTGGCCCTGGCTGCCAACAATGGGGCGATCCGACGCCGTCCAGGCGGCAAGCTGACGCACTACGACCGGATCGTGCAACACTTTGAGGCAAACGGAAACGCCTGGGCCACCGTTGACGAGGTCGCCAACAGCATTGGAGTAAAGCGTGGCGCCGTGGCTTTCACGTTCTACAAGGCCCACAGAGATAGTTTTGAGAAGCAAAACCATCCGGACAAAGGCAGAGTAAAGCAATGGCGCTACATGAAAGGGGGTGATGAAGAATGAGGAGGGTCACAGGGCCGACTGGGCGGCCCGTAAACGCAAGCGGGGACCGACGGCCACTGCTAGCAATCGGAGGCCGTCGGCCCCCTGCACCCAGACTCGCGGGTGTAGGCTAATTCGGCAAAGCCGCCCGACTTGGAATCGGGTGTTTCTCGGTTCGAGACCGAGCGCCCGCAGTCTGCGCTCACATCCTAGTATACACGATTACATCGTCAAGGGCAAGATGTTCGGAGACGATGCGCGCTAATCTGTCTCTTCAGTCTTGTTGCCAGTGAGTTCAGGAACGAGGGTAGTCATCGGGAAGTGGTCATAGCATGCGTTTCGGAGATCGTGCCCCGTTTTCGGGAACCATAAGTGATACACTGGCTTCCCGGTGCGCTCGTAAATGAATCGAACGGCAGGGCAGAGATCAGCATCCGTTGTCCCGAGCACAGCAATGTCATACACGTTATCGAAAGCCGCCTGAATCATATCGATTGCTAGGCTCGTGTCTACGCCCTTCTCCGTAGTTTGTCTTAATTGGCTCTTGCACTTAGGGCATTGATTGATCTCATGTTTACAGGAGGAACATCGGTAACCGCGCCGCGAAGCCTTTCGCTCCTTCACGACTGCGGTATAGCCGGGGAAACTATTCATTGCGTGCAAGAATCTACGTAAGCCTGCGTCGCCGCCTGGATCAACAGAAGCATAGACATGCGTGCCAGAGTATCGGGCCTCTTGTCCACTCTTTCGAGCAACTGCGGCAACCAGGACGCGATAAAGCGTGTCGTCCCATGGAATCGGAATCGGATTGCCGTCTCGATCTTTGCCGACTACGCGATTCCAATCGAGTTGAAAATTCCAAAAATCGAAAAAGATCTTCGTTCGGGCCATGTCGACGTTCTTCGAGGAGGGTCGATTGGGCCTCCGAGAAAAGAGAATAGGGGGTCATCACGACCCCCTAGGGTTGTAAAACTCAACAGGGCATAGCCCCGTTAAGGGCTTATAATCGGTGATCAGCAAAAAGCAACTGCCACGGGCTGTAACATCAAGAGTATCGAACATTCAAATCAATCTGTCAAGGCGCCATCCCGAGAAAGCATCAAATAATCTAAGTCCGATATTGTAATCTGCCACCTGGCGCCAGTCGAAGAGCTGCTTCCGTGCGCTCGCCATCGGTCGCCTTCCGATGATTCCAGCGAAAAGCGAATTCATCATAGTACCGCTGTAGGTGATGCTTGCTCACGTGGTGGAATGTGCCATGCACACCGCGCTTCAGCAAGGCGAAGAAGCTCTCGCAAGTGTTCACGTGGGTACCCCCACGGCTGTATTCGGCGATGTTGTGCTGTACCCATTGGTAACCACCCCGGAATCCCCGACCGATCGTGCGGTATGGCTTGAGGTCGTCGGTCATCAAGCGGGAGCGATGTTTGTCCACCATCTCATCGACGGCGGCTCGCAGTAGAAAAGCCGCTTCCCCTCGGCGCCACGGATGG
>JAUWWQ010000014.1 GCA_030616775.1 Planctomycetota bacterium | reverse complement strand
TGAATCCGTAGCCGTCGCCCCAGCCGATATCAGCCGGGTCGAGATAGCAGCTTGCGTAAACGCCAGGCGTAGCACCGCTATACAGCCAGGACCCACGGCAACCTTCAATCAGTGACACGGCGATCCACACCCGATCACAGTTGTACGTAACCGGGGTCGGAAGGTGGGCTCTGAGATCGTGATATACACCCCTGGTCAGACCGCTAAACGTTGTCTTGGTGCCGGCAATCGGACTAGGCGTGGGATTGCACACGGTATCCACGACCCCGTGAGGATCACCGTCCCGCAGCTCGACTTCTACGCTGCAGTCGTTAGCGGATAATCTGCTGCAGAGGAAGTAGCTCACCTCATACCCGGCGATCTGACCACCAGGCTGCCAGCCATTGTCCCAGCAGAGAGGAAACCCAGGTGGGCAATCGAACCTGGCCTGGGCAAACCAAGTCCCCAGCCCGTGGGTGTCATCGTCGTTGAGGAAGTGACCGTACAAGCAGCTATCGCGCTGCAAGTACACAGGAACCTGCGCCACCGGGAGACCGCGACTCCCACCCCTGGCGATTGTGGCGTCGTCCAGGATCTCGACCGTCCTGACCGGAAGCTCCGCCGGATCGGTCTCCGTCGTAGCCGCATCAAAGAGCAAAAAGTCCCTGTCAACACCGGCCGGCGCCAAGCGGGTGCGCACCATTGGCGCCTGGACAGCCGCCGCTCGCTGTTTTGGCAGCTTCTTGCTAACCCGTGTTGCCGGGTCCGTATCGGATGGTGCCTGGCCTTGCACACTGGCAGCCACCGTAACGACGACGGCGCTCGCCAGAATATGCCGTACCGACCGCGCATACCTACTCTGAGTTTTCATGGTATAGACCTCCCCTGGGAAATGACCTGTCGTCCGAAGCGCTCAGGATTATGCCCGTCGAGCGCATCTCTCTTCTCGCCGTCCGAAATGCCCGCGCTGAGTGCTGCCAACGCACGTCAGAGCGAACCACTCACCCTCTCCGGCCCGTCCGACGAAGGAGTCATTCTACCTCACCCCGCCCCACAACGCAAGAAAAACCGGGGCGTTTGTGTCGATTTGTCCGTAAGTCCGGCCCCCATAATAGACCTACCTTGCTGATGGCTGGCGCTAATCGTCGTCGGTTACCGCTGTGTCGAGTTGCCTCATATCATCTGGCAAACGGGGCGTGATCAAAGGCGTTCTGAAAAAAACGGCCCGGCGGGGTGGACCGGGCCTTAGGGAACCGTCCAATGGGGGAACTGGACGGCGAGTGAACGCTCAGGAGGCTACGCACGTACCCGCCGCGGTACGATGTCCGCAGCTTGCGCACAACCTCCTGACGCCAACCACGCATGTTATCACAATGTCGAGACCGTGAAAAGCCCTGTGCAGCATTTTATGGGCAAATCCCGCATGCCCTGCTGCCTGTTCCGGAGGTCCAAGCGGCTGTGGTAGCCTCGCTCTGGGGCGGGAGCTGTCGACAAGGCTATGCGCCGCGACTGCGAAACAACTATTATCGAACCTGGAAACAGGCATTCAGGGCACCAAGTCAGAAAGTCAGACGCTGCCATCCAGTCACTTGGCGACTTCTGGGGGGGGGGAAGGCCCACCGCCTGACCGAGCGATTGGGATTCCAACGCTGTACGCTGAAGTTGAAATGTATAGAGTGTTACTTCATAGTATTACTCGGCTCGTGATCGTTACTGGTGCTCCGGGGCCCTCGCGGTATACTGCTCAGCGGTCACGGACGGCTGCCGAACTGGCGCGGGACTGTCCAGCCGTTCTTGATACGCCACCACGGTCACCGCCGTCGATCGCGGTGTGATCGCCCTGACGAGACCGGTGGATCAGGAATGATTGCCCATATCGTTCCACAGGTCCCACCGGGGGTCCAGCGAATATTGGTGAACAAAGCGGGAGTCGCCGCTGGCCATCAAGAATTCGCGATTGGCTACCGTACCTAGGCGACTATTCCAGATGCCCATATTCCCGAGGAATGGCTGGAGCGCCCTACTGGGTCTTGTAGGCACCGTAGCATTCGGGCAGCCATCCGCGCCGCTTGCGGACCCCGTCAGACAGCAGTTGTTGCCCAGCGGCATTTCCCGACTTCCGGTCGATCTTGACGGCAGGCTGGTGTATGTCTTCAAAGAAGCGGACGGGACGGATGTACTGCGTTTCGTGGGTGAGTTCCTGTTGACCATCGGGAACGGGAAGGGTCAAACACTAAGAGCTCGTGAAGCCGCTGTATGGATCACGCACCGCAGGCATCAGGGCCGGCCATATCGCCGAGTGGAAATCCTCCTTTGGAAGGATGCGGATATCCAAGAGGTTGGTGGGACGATCACTGCCGGGCCGGCACTCTTTGCAACGCTCAATACGTTCGGAGAGATCAAAGCCCATGCGGATGACGTTGCGTTTCAGTCCTCGACTGATAGCCGTGTCTACGTGGAGGGTAACGCCATCCGACAAGCAATCGCCAAAGGCGCCCCGTTGGTCCGGGAGGAAGACGTGCACCTTCGGGTTTTGGATGCATCGGGTTTGACGGAATACGAAGAAGCCGTGAAGCCGCGGCCGGTGATCCACGTCCGATCCGAGGGCGAGCTCACCATCAGCGAGGTGGAGGATGGGCGGCAGGTACTGACGGTGAGCGGCGGGGCGTACCTCTCGCGCGGAGTCCCAGCCGAAGGCGAGTACTTGGAAATCCAGGCGGACTCGGTGGTGGTTTTTCTACCGCCGTCCAGCCGCGGAATTCGCGTGCCCAAACCGGAGGGTGTAGGTTTGGGGACTGACGCACGGCAACTCCCACGCGGCACCGCCGGTCCTGCGTCGGGTCGGCGTGACGAGGCCCGCGTATCGGCGGATCGCCAACGGCTCTCCACCGGACTCGGCGAACTGGAGGTGGAGGCTGCCTATCTCGAGGGTGACGTGGTCATGAGGCAGGGACCCAATATGGTCCGGGCATCAAGGCTGTACTACGATTTTCTCCGGGATCGTGCCCTGATCCTGGACGCAGTGGTGCACACGGCGCTTGTGCAGCGCAACATTCCGCTGTATGTGCGCGCCGCTGAGATCAGGCAGGTTTCGCGCAACCACTTCACGGCCAGCGACGCGATGTTCACCACTAGCGAATTCCATACCCCGCACTATCACGTGGGCGCAGGTCGCGTCGACCTGATCGACCGGACGCCGCCGGACCTTACAGGTCGGCGGCAAGGTCTGCGTGCCGGCACCTTCAGCATCCGCCACGCAACGCTGAATCTGGACGGTCATCCGATTGTGTACTGGCCTTACATCCGCGGCAACATCGACACCTCTGAGACATCCATCAGGAATGTTCGAGGCGGGTATAACGATGACTTCGGCGTGGAGATCGAGACGGATTTTCACTTGTTCAACGTATTCGGACTGGAGACGCCCGAGGGTTTCGACTCGACGCTGAGCCTTGATTACTTCTCGAAGCGCGGACCGGCTGTAGGAGTGGATGCCAAGTACAAGCGCGACAGATACTTCGGCCTACTTCGAAGCTACCTGCTCACTGACAACGACGTAGACTTTTTGGGCCGCGAGCGGGAGGAGGAACCGGAGAGAGACGTCAGGGGTCGGTTCCTGCTCCGCCACCAGCAGTACCTGGAGGATGACTGGCGATTCTCGTTGGAGTTGTCGTACATCTCGGACCGGGGCTTCCTCGAGGAGTATTTCGAGACGGAGTTTGACAACGAGAAGGAACAGGAAACGCTGCTCTATCTGAAGAAGCAGCGTGAGAACTGGGCATTTACGGCCGCGGTTCAGTCGCGCCTGCTCGACTTCACGACCCAGACGGAGCGGCTGCCCGACTTCGGTTTATACCTGATCGGGGAGCCGCTCGGCGACCGCTGGACATGGTTCAGTGAAGATCGGCTCGGGATCGTACGCTATCGGCCCGCGGACCAGACTTTCTGGGGACTATTGCGTGACGGACGTGCGGTCGGCTCGGGATCGGTGGCCCGCGTGGACAGCCGGCAGGAGGTTGGCGCGCCGATCGATGCCGGTCCGGTTCGTTTAGTTCCGTTTGTCACGGTTCGGGGAACGGCCTGGGATGACTCGCCGGCCGGCGGCGGCATCTTGCGTGCGTTCGGAACCTACGGCGTACGGGGCAGCATGTACCTGTCGCGGATCTACCCCAATGCCCGCTCTACGCTATTCGACATCCATGGGGTCCGGCACATCATCAAGCCGGACATCGTAGCTTGGGTCAGCCACACAAACCGTGACTCACACGAACTGTTTCCGTTTGACGAAACGGTCGAGCGGATCGACGAGGTCGACGGTTTTGCACTGGGCATCCGGCAGCGATGGCAGACCAAACGCGGCGGAGGCGAAACCTTCCGCACGGTGGATTTTCTTACCTTTGATGTTGAGCTGGGCTTATTCAACGATGCGGAGAGCGATGAAATAACGAACGGCTTTATCTCGTTCAGCCGGCCCGAGAACAGTATCTCGCAGAATTACCTGAATTCCTCGCTCATCTGGCGGGTGAACGATCGCACAGCCCTTTTGAGTGAGCTCAACTACGATCTCAACGACGGCGAGGTGGATATTTTGAACGTTTCACTTGCCGTGGAGCGTTCGCCGCGTTTCAGTTACCTGGTTGCATACCGGCTTATCGAACAGAGCGATTCCGAGCTGCTGGGCTTCGATTTGAACTACCGCCTTACCGAGAAGCACACGCTGGCGTTGCGGGAGGCGTTCGATCTTGCCCGGGGACGCTCGTTGGACTTTACGGTTGCGCTGATTCGGAAGTTCCCACGGTGGTTCGGCGCGGTCTCGTTTGCGTTTGATGAACCGGAAGACGACTTCGGCGTGTCTGTAAGCATCTGGCCCGAGGGCCTGCCCGGAGCGACGCTGGGCTCACGCCGGTTCACCGGGCTGGCCACAACCACCCGGCTCGGCCGCGACTGACCGTTGGGTTGTACTGTCGTATTGCGGTGACAGGGCTATTTCTTCTTCGCAGTCCGCTTCTTGGTCGATTTGACCGTGGCGGTCTTTTTTTTCTTTGTACTTTTGGTTGACGCCTTCGCTCTGGCAGACTTCGCGGGCTTGGCGGACTTCACGGGCTTGGCGAGCTTGGCAGGCTTGGCAGATTTGACAGACTTGGCGGACTTGGAGGATGCAGCCGACTTAGTGACCGCCTTAGTCGGTGCCTTCTTCGCTTTCGCCGCCTTGGCTGTTTTCTTGGGTTTGCCGCTTTTAGCGGTGGTCTTGGCTTCGATAGCCGCCTTAGCGGAGGCCGGTTGCTTGATCTTCTCGTTGACGTCCACAACCCGCAGGTTGACGTAGTATCCGTCGGCGCGCGCGCGCTTGAGCTGGGCCTCCGCCTCATCGCGATCCACAGACTTGAACAGGGTGAGAATGAAGCCGTCCGACTCCCCGACCAGTCTCCAGCAAAACGGGATCACCTCCTTCGTGCCCGGCCCCCTTCTCGCGACCGTCACCCGTGCGGGGGGGGTCTTCTGACCATTGGAAGGCTTAGCGACGTCGGCTGTACCTTTCGGTGCATCCTTGCCGGTAATGGGCTCTTCGGATTTACCGGCGGCGACATCTTTCGAAGTTACCACGTTAATCGCACCTCACATGAAACGACGGTTCTGAGGGCAGGCCCGGCGGCAGCGGAGCCCCCCGCTTTCACCCACCCAGCGCCGGCAATCGGCAAGCCGATGCCGGGAGTAAAGGCCCAGCCACTGGACCGCCTCCGGTCCGACACTATAATATCTGCCGTTCCGACGGGAAGATCCCGAGGCAAGCGACGGCCTCCTAAAGCGCCCGTAGCTCAATTGGATAGAGTGGCTGGCTTCGAACCAGTAGGTTGGAGGTTCGAGTCCTCCCGGGCGCGGTTTGCTCCTGCAACTGCCTGAGCCCGTGCCGCCCGATCAGATACCACAACACCAACACAAGCTCGGACCATAATCCCACAATCCCACAATTACAAGCCCTCTCCGCCAAAGCCTGTGCATTATCCACGTATCAAATGCCTGCCGGAGTTGGGCATCAGTCCTCCGGGTTCAGGACCGACATAAACGCCTCCTGCGGAATCGATACGTTGCCGACCGTCTTCATCCGCCTCTTGCCCTCCTTTTGCTTCTCCAGGAGCTTCCGCTTGCGTGTCACGTCGCCGCCGTAGCACTTGGCGGTCACGTCCTTACGGAACGGGGGGATCGTCTCTCGGGCGATGATCCGTGCCCCTATCGCCGCCTGGAGGGGAATCTCGAACATATGCCGCCCGATTTCCTTCTTCAACCGGCTGATCAACTTGCGTCCTCGCACCGTCGCCTTGTCGCTATGGACTATCACGGACAACGCGTCGATGGGCACGCCGTTGACCAGGACGTCCATCCTGACCATATCACCGGCCTGGTAACCGCTGAGTTCATAGTCCGCCGTTCCGTACCCGCGAGTACACGTTTTGAGCTTATCGTAAAAATCGTAGATGATCTCGCACAGGGGCATCTTGTAGATGAGCATTACCCTGGTCGGCGAGAGGTATTCCGTCTTTTGGTGTTTGCCGCGTCGATGCATGCTGAGCTGCATAGCGGGGCCGACGCTTTCCGCCGGAATGAGCATGGACACGTCAACGACAGGCTCGCGTATCTCCTGGACCTCCGACATGTCGGGTAGCTCGCTCGGTGATTCGATACGCTTCAACGTCCCATCCTTGCGAAGAACCTCGTAGGTGACAGTTGGGGCCGTCTGGACCACCGCGATGTCGCTTTCCCGCTCCAATCGCTCCTGGATGATCCTCATGTGCAGCAGGCCCAGGAAACCACAACGAAAACCTATGCCCAGCGCGTCCGAGCTCACCGTGACATAGGTAAACGAGCTGTCATTGAGCCACAGCTTCTCCATCGCTTCACGGAGTTGTGCGGTCGTGCAACCAACACCGGGGTAGAAATCACAAAACACCATCTGCTGCGGAGGCGCGTAGCCCGGCAGGGGATTATCCGTCGGATGGGAGGAGTGTGTCACCGTGTCCCCGATGTTCACGTCAGTAAGGGTCTTGATGCCCGCGAAGAGGTACCCGACCTCACCGGCGCTGAGCGAGTCGACGGGCGTTGGCTTGGGCATAAACTTGCCCACCTCGGTCACCTGGTATTTCCGGCCTACCGCTACCAGGTCAACTCGATCGCCGCGCTTCAAGGTTCCGTCGAAGACCCTGGTGTGGGAGATAATGCCGCGGTGTGGGTCCGGCTTGGCGTCGTAGATCAGGGCACGTAGCCGACCATCGGGGTCACCGGTTGGCGGTGGGACCCGCTGGACGATGGCTTGCAGGAGTTCGTCGACCCCTGCACCCGTCTTAGCACTTGTAAAAACCGCTTCGGCGGCATCAAGCCCCAGCACCTGCTCAGCCTCGAGGGCTATGTCTTCCGGGCGGGCGGCGGGTAAGTCGATCTTGTTTATCACCAGGATGATCTCGCGATCCGCCTCGGCGGCCAGGTTGGCGTTGGCAACTGTCTGGGCTTGAACGCCCTGTGTGGCGTCGACCACAACCAGGACGCCTTCACAAGCGGCCAGGGCCCGGGAAACCTCGTAGTGGAAGTCGACATGCCCGGGCGTGTCCAGCAGGTTGAGCATATAGGTCCTGCCCTCAAAGTCGTACGGGACGGTGGCCCGGTTGGCCTTGATGGTGATCCCCATCTCGCGTTCCAGGTCCATGTCATCGAGATACTGCTCGCGCATTTCCCGGGCGGAGATGACCCCGGTACGCTCCAGAATCCGGTCCGCGAGCGTACTTTTTCCGTGGTCGATGTGGGCGACAATGCTGAAGTTGCGGATGAGGCTGAGGTCTACCATAGGTGATCCATCTGCCAGGTATCCCTGACCCGTCAGTAGGCGGCATCCACGCGCAGTTGGTAGTCATCGGCCTGGGCCACGACAAACCCACCTTTCTGTTGACCAACGATCTTCCGAAGCGTTACCCGGCTCGCCAAGTCATCATGGACTACGCCGGCCGCAGCCGTGTTGAACATAACCTGGGAGAGAAGATCACCTTCTTCCCCCTGGACTACCTGGCCGGCGAAGTGCGGCTCAACGTAAATTTTGAGCTAGTTCAACTCGCAACGAATCACATGGTACACGAAAATCACGGAGCAGGCGGACGGATAGCAAACATTCCTGACCGGGCGAACCGCCGACCGCCCAGTTGAAGCTGAACCTCGATCACCACGGTTTCCGGCTTCCCTGGTTTGACAACGATGGTGACATGACCTGAGGATTCCGGGGGAAGGATATCCGCGGCGTCAAGGGTGATGGGCGTTTCCGCACGCAAATCCGCACGGGCACAGGCCCATGCCCGCCCGCTGTCGATCAACTGTCGAAGAAGGATTGATGCGTGCTCGTGCCTACTGGTGCGAACCAGTTGCCCGGTGCTCGCCGTGGTCAGCACCATCAACGTCCCGGCCAAGGCGATGTACACCAGGACCAGGACCAGAACGACGCTGCGGCGAGAAGCTCGTGTCATTCCGCATGTCATAATGAGCTTGTTGTTAGTTGCGCTCATGGCGAAGCTCCCCGGCGCAGTGCAGAGCTATGTCAAACCGGCGCCTGGGCTGAGGGTTATCCTTGGACGACCGGTGCCATATTACGGTGACATTGACCACGGAGTCACCACCAAGTGCGGTCGGTTGTTCAATACTCAGCTTGACCTTGGTGTGCTGCATCTCCCACTGCTTGTCGGGCACGGCGTCGGCCTCGAATCCCACTCGCTCGATACGCCCTTCGAAGAATCTGTACAATACTTGTTGTGGTGGCTGCCCGGCCGCCAGCACTTGTTGCAGGCCGCTATCGTCGCCGCCCCGCAATGTCACTTCCCTCGCCATTCGCATGTCGTCTCGAATTTCTCCGAGAAAATCGTGTAACACGGCGTAACGGTTGCCAAGCTGAATGATTTGATTGTGGCTGCGCAGAATAGCAGCGATGCTGACGGCCATCAGTGTACCGCCGACGGCCACGGCCAGAAACACGGGGAGCAGCTCGATCAGGAAAATGGCGCGACGGCGGCTCGCGATCATTCGTCACCACCTTTCTGCGCTACCACATGGGGAACATAGGTGGTGAGTTCATACCGGGCCCACCGGCTGTGTTTCCCCATGACGCCGGTTGTGACGCGAACGCGTCGCAGTGGCGCCCATTCTCCCTCCACAGCACTCACCTGCACATTGCAGGTCACGCCGGCGTCATCGGTGAACGTCGCGTCCCCGACATCCAGCACGCCGGCACGCATGCGTTCCACACAGGACTCTGCCGCGAGCTGCGCACGGCGGTGGTTCAAGAAATAGTCCGTCGATCTGGCATATCGAGTCAGCAAAAGCGAAACCATGCCCAGTATCATGCCCACCAGCATGATCGAGACGCACGCCTCCAACAGAACGACGGCCCGCCGAAAATCCCGAGTTGACTGTGCGAACCTCATAGGATCGTTCCCGATACACTGTCTATTAAGGCCACCAGCGGTAGAAACAGGGCGAAGACAAGGAAACTCACGATGCCGGCAATAGCCAGGGTCACCAGTGGCTCGCTAAGGGCCGCGACGGCGTGCCACCATCGGTGGGCTATCGCTTCATAGTAGTCGGCTGCATGGCCTAGCACCCGTTCCGCGTCCTCGCCGCGCTCGATCATTTTCAGCGCTGAGACAAACACATCACCCAACTTTGCCCGTTGGGCCGCCACATGGGGAGCGACGCCGGCGTGTACTTCCTGGCCAAAATCAGCCAGCCGGTAGCGCAGGTGGTTTGTAACACCGACCGTGGACGTGAGAACGGTTGCCCGATCGACAGCGGTTCCACTTCTTATGTCCATCGCCATCGAGCGAATGGCCGTGGCCATCCCTAACCCGTAATCGATCGTTCGCGTGATCGGGACTGCCCACCGGACGGTGCTCACCACGTGGGCGAGCATGCCTGGCTTGTCCCTTCCACGCAGCCAAACGCCGGCCATGACCGCTAGCAGAACGCAAATCAACAAGACGACCAACAACAATCCGCCGTGTGCTACAAGCCACCTGGAAAAGTCAATGAGCGCAATGGTGACCGCTGGAAGCGGGGCGTCATAGTCGCGGAATATCGCCCGAAACCGCGGCATGATTATTACCATGATGTAAGCGAGCATCGATGATGAGAACACAAGCATCAAGCCGGCGTACGCTCCAGCATATCTGGGATAACCGCCCCGAGTGCGATGTCCGCGAACGGTGGCCGCCAGTGTCCGTTCGACGTCCGTGATCGCCTGACGGATTTGCCCACACTGCTCGCCTCGGCGCAGGATTGCCACAAGCTGCACCGGGCATCCGCGAAACGCCGCCCACACCGCCGCGGAGATCGGCCAACCGGTGCCAACCAGGTAACCCATGTAGCTCAGCGTCTTCCCCACAGATCCAGATTCGCCTTTGGCAGCGGCGCGCAAGGCCGAAGGCAACGGCAGATTCAGGCGCGTAATCAGGGCGATATGGGCAATGACCGCCCGGAGTTCCACGGTACGCTGCATCCGCACGCCCCTGGACCCGAAACCGCGGAACAAGAGCGCCCCCGTTTCGCCGGAGATCGACCAGGCGAGTGTTTCTTTCACCGCCGCGGCCAGCCACCACACTGCCCATACACCTCCCAGAATAATGATAGGTATAAGGATCGGAATCCAGTATGGCACGTCGACCTTCCTTGCTAGGCAATCGACTGAAACAGTGCGAGAAACGGCATAAACAGTGCCAGGATGCATATCCCGACCACGACGCCCACCGCGATCACCGCCAGGGGAGCAAGCCAGCCGCGCAGAAGCGATTGGCTGTGCACCGCACGCGATTCGTATGCCTCCGATAGTTGACCCAAGCCCGCCTCGAGATTGTCTCGATCAGTGTTGACCTCCACGACGTAGCCGAACATCGGTGGGATCAAGGAGGTCTGCTGGCAAGCGGTAAAGACCGACTCACCCTGCTCGACCCGCCCGGCTATGCGATGGGCATCACGTGATGCCGCGGGGCTTGCGGTAGCATCGGCCGATAAACGCATCGCTTCGGGTAGTGGAATCCCATTCCTAACAGAAAAGGCCATCGCACGCAGAAACCGGGCGCGTATGGAATTACGTATGACCGAGCCAAGTGCCGGGATGGCCAGTATCAGCTTCTCGCGCCCCATTCGCCCATAAGACGACAGGCGTGACATGAACCAGAGTGCGATTAGAGCCGCCACCGCGATACCCAGGCCGATCAGCAGTTCAGGGGCACGTCGGGCAAGGGCGAGGAGGGCGAGAGTTATCACCGGCAACTGCGTTCCGAAGTCATCAAAGATTTCCTCGAACTGAGGTACCAGCACGATCATGATCACGCAGACCATCCCCAGGGCAAGACCGAGGACGATCACCGGGTATGCCAGGGCCTCGACAACGAGCCGGCGGGTCTCGGCGATCAGCCGCAAATGATGAGAAAGATTCAGCAGCGTGCCGGGCAGTTGCCCGCTCTGAACGCCTGCCCGAACGACACGGCCGTAAAGTGAAGGTATCTGCTCGGCGTGCTTCTCCAGGGCCTGATCGAGCGGCAGTCCGCGTTCGATGTCATCGGCGACTTCGTTGAGCACGCGGCGCAAGCGAGGCGATTGGACGTCCTTCCCCAACTGGCGCAGACCGGCGTCGAGACACAGGCCGGCACTCGCCAGCGAGGCCAATTGTTCATTGAAGAAGATGAAGTCGTCACTACCGATCGCTCTACGCTTGCGCGGTGACTTGGCCTCATGCACGTCGATGTTATTCAGGCGCATCTGGATCAGTTGTCTGATCGCCCCATCGCTGTCAGCCGCCTCGAGGGTGCCGCTGATAGCGGCCCCGCCTTCGCACTGGGCTGTGTATTCAAACCGCTTCATTCTCAGTTCCCGGCAAAGCAGGCAAGGATCAGCGTTCCGTAATAAGCCGTCAGCGATCAGCCTCTTGTTGGCTCGAGGCTGATTGCTGAGGGCTGACAGCTTCTAACGATGTGCCCACGACCCGGGCGATCTCGGCCTCGTCTGTGACATGCTGTGTCACCAGGGCCGCAGCGCGTTCATTCAGGTCAGGACCCTGATCCTTCAGGGCCTCCCGCAAGTCAGACACCGTGGGATGGCGCAAGATCAACGCCCGTGTCGGCTCGTCAATCCGGATGGCCTGGGCGACCGCCGTCCGACCGGCGTAACCGGTTCCCAGACACCTGGAACAATCCCCGGCTGATGACCCGGCGCAGTCGCTGCACGTTTTCCGCAGCAAGCGCTGCGAGCACACCACCGTTATGGCGCTGACCAGTTGATACGAGGCGATGCCCATCTCCAGAAAACGCACGACGGTCTCCGCCGGGTCGCCACTGTGGACGGTCGTTAGAATCAGATGTCCGGTCAAAGCCGCTTCGATGGCTATTGCGGCCGTGCGACTGTCGCGCACCTCGCCCAGCAAGATCACCTGCGGATCCTGGCGCAGGAGCGATCGCATGCACCGCTCGTAACTCAGCTCGCCGTAAGGGTTGATTTGAATCTGAGTGACACGGTCGATGCGCTGTTCGACGGGATCTTCGAGGGTAATCACGCTCCGGCCGACGTGGCGGTCACGCAGATCGCGGATCATCGCATACAGAGTCGTCGTCTTGCCGCTGCCTGCGGGCCCGGATACGACGATCAGCCCTGCCGGCTGGGCGACGGCCGCCCGGAGCAGGTCAACTTGATCGCCGGTCAGTCCCAGTGAATCGAGCCCCTGTAGCTGGGGTGTACCGTGAAAAACCCGAATCACCGCCCGCTCGCCGCGAATCGTCGGGAAAGTGGCCACACGCAGGTCCGTCCCGACTGCCTTCGGGTCTGCAGGATCGCCCTCCCAACGCAGGCTCCCCTCCTGCGGAATGTCCAACCGATAGGTCAACAACGAGGCCAAAACCTTTAGGCGGGAAACGACGTTCTCGGACAAGCGTGATGGGATCGACTCGAAGTCGATGAGTTGACCATCAATGCGGAGTCGAACCAGCAGGCCGGCGTCGACGGGTTCAAAGTGAATGTCGGTCGCCCCAGTGGCCAGGCCTCGCGAGACAATACTGTCAACCAGGTCGGTCACGTCGTGCCGCTCGGAACCTGACGACTGCCTGCCCATGCTGATGCTCCCACATAAGCCGCTCAACGACGCCGTACCCGGGGCGCAGAGCTACCGCCTTATAGTCTAAGACGGATTCCCGTTGGAGATGTTAATCCGCCCAAGAGATCGGTGGAAAGCAATCAGGGTTCCAGGAAAGCCCTAACGGGTCATCCCCGCGTATGCTAACTGATATGCGCTGAAATCGGCCAGGTCCACGTCTCCGTCGGCGTCGTAGTCATGATCGCGACAGCTCGCCCGAAGCGCACCCGTCGGACCGTCGAAGCACTTGTAGAACTCCCCGGGGCTTGCCACGGGAGCCTCGGCCACGACGTCAGTCACACCCACCCGCTGGCTCAACTCGGCCATCCGGGCGTGATACATCCAGCTCCATGCACCAACAGCCAGCGCCACAACGGCTACCACCGCCGCCAATCGCGCGCCAAACCAGCCCGGCTTGAACGCCGTGGACCGCATCAACAGCCGCTTCGTGTCCACCCGGCTTCGCCGGAACAGACCGGCCTCTTCAGCCGCCTCCAATTGCAGGAGGGCCTCTTCGACGGGATCAAGTTGTCTGTGCTCTTTCGTCATGGTGGCGTACTCTAGCGGCGCACCGACGCCCTTCACACTATCTGTCGCCTGCGAAGTCACCAGGCGCGAAGGATTCTCCCCCGGTTTTTTGTCGAACACACCCGCGCAAACGCTCCAATATGCTCTGCCACCGGGATCGCAGCGTGGACTCGGCCAATCCCAGAGCCGCTGCGGCGTCCTTCCATCGCCGCTCGGTTATGGCCTCGAGCTGCGTGGCCAGGGTCCGATCTTCCGGGCTCAGCTCGCTCAGGCACGCCCGAAGGGCCTCAAGAAACTCCAAGCGGGAAAGTGTCTCTATAGGTTCTTCCAGTTCAGATGTAATGACCACCTTGTCGTCGTCAGCGTCAATCTCGAGCCCCTCACCGCCGGATCGCATGCCGCGTAGCGCACTTACCACCTGATTCCTGGCAATCCGGGCCAGGTAGGCTCGCAGCGACCTAGGCCGGTTATTGGGATCACGCCGCATTGTTCGCACGAAGCCCTCCCACGTCGCCGAGGACATAGAGTCAAGCCACTCAGGGTCTTGGAGACAGCGATCCGTGGACGCACGGAACACCGTGTACCGGACCAACCGATCGTATCGATCCATCAGCTTGCTTAGGGCAGCCGCGTCCCCGCCGAGCATGCTGGCGATGAGGAATACGTCACTCGGGGAAGGTAAAGAGCGTTGAGACTCTCGGGACTCCGCAGCGCGATCGGTGGGCATGAGAATATTATCGGAATCGCAGACAGGCGGTCAATGACCCAGGGGCTCTGATGACAACTGATGTTTGGCTACGGTGACGGGCAGGGCACCGGGCCCGCAAACGGATAGTCAAACCCGCGGAACGCGTCGAGTGTGGATGTCACATCGCTGATGTTGATCAGCAGGTCCGGCCGGTTGGGTTCCAGGTCGCACCGGGCCTTTACCGGAGCACCCTTCAAGTTCCTAAACTTGTCGAGCACGGCCAGGGTATCGGTGGCAACATCCACGCTTCCGTCCGGCGGCCCGCACGGTGTGGTCGCACAGTCCTTCACCACATCCCCCCACAGGCTTGTGCTCAGTTGCAGAGGGGCGGAGTAAGTGCTTTGAGCCGCCAAGTCGCAGGTTTCGTTAACCGCTCGTGCCTCATATGTGGCGTCCGGGATGATGGCCTCATGGTACACATGGACAACGCCGAATGGGCTCCAATCGGTGAAGAACGGCTTGCATTGCAGAGTGGCGCTCATAAAGCTCGGCCAAGCTGGTGCGCCCCCAGGATCAACTCTGCCTGCGTTTTCAGACACCTCCCGCGGTTCGCCGACCCACATGGTCTGGCCGTCAAGCACGTCAAACGGCGCCGGCAGATTAGTAAAGGTCACACGGATGGCGGTTTGCCGCCCTGGGTTGCCACTCGCAAAAGCGATGTAACGGTTGGCAGCTACAACGCCCAGCGCCGGTTCTGGAGGGTCAGACGCGGGGCATTCACACTCGTCGGGGATGCCGTTGCTGTTGAGGTCCTCGACGACACCTGCGGCTATATCACACTCGTCGGGAACACCGTTGTTGTTGCAGTCCTGGCTGGTTCCCTCGGCGATGTCTACGTCATCCGGGACGTCATTGTTATTGCAGTCGCAGGTCCCCGCGACCGACAAGTCGGTCTCATAGAACTTGGAATCCACACCGTTACCCGCCGACAAGCCTGCCAGCCCGTCAGTTGCGGCCACAGTCAGATAGCTGAGCCGTATGCTGCCACTGAAGTACATCTCGATCTGAAAGGTGTTCGAGTTGGATTCGCCCCACTCGGGCACATTCAACCACGTCACCACGGCACGGTCGGCGAGCTGCCTCCAGGTGATCGTACCGCCGGTGGATGGGTTCAGATCGTCAAAAAGGCCCGAGATTCTCGGCGAGTCGAAGTGATTCTCAAGCGATTCCTCGTACTCTTCGTCGCCGCTGACGAACGTGATGTAGCCATTGCTTCCAACATAGAAGGTGGAGTACGAGGTGCCATAGAGAGACACCATTGCACCATCGCTCAATGAGACAGCCGTGTAGTCGTCATCGGAGAGACTCAAGGATGTTCCTCCGGCTGGATCGGTCGGCAGCGACGTAATCGGCACAGCGCAAGCCGTGTAGAAATCATTCGCGCCACTTGGCGGAAACAGAATCGTGACGTTGTCCAAATCGTTGTCGCTGTTGAACAGCTCAGTGAAAAAGTCGGGAACCTCAGGCGTAGTGAAGCTGTAGCAGACACCGCCGTTGTCGTCGGTGGAGGTGTTGTCAGCTTCGTCCTTAGCCTCTACCACGTAGTGGTACGTCATGTTGTCAGTTAAGCCTGTCAGATCCACAATGGCTACCGTGGCATAGGTCTCCGATACGGCCTGCCCACTCAGGGCATCGCAGCTCTCACCGTAGCGAACAATGCCCTTCACCGGTTCGTCGGCATTGAACGTTACCCTAGCACTGCGCGCCTTGATGTTGGCTGTTTGCACGTTGGAGATTTGCGGGGGTTGACAATCAACGACGGCTGTTGTGGTGACCTCGATGTCTGCGCCTCCCAAGCCGTCGTCGGCGTCGATATAGGTGGCTGTGACGGTTTCGCCCTCGCTGATCTGCAGGACGCCGGCACTGTCCGTTTCGTTCAGGGTAATGAAACCTTCAAACTCTGCCGACGCCGCTCCCGTCTCCGTGAGCAGAACACTCTCCCCGGTGGGCTCGGAATCGGAAGTGATCGTTATGGTTACGGTTTCCACCAACTCGTTGTCCGTGTTCAGTCCGCAATCGATCACCGATAACAGCGCCACGCTCTCGCAGGCAAACTTTACCCGATTAAGCCCGATGGTTCCCTGATTGTTACAACGGTTGAACACGCGTAGCGACGGGTCGCCGAATACGTGCCAGGTGTTGTACATCTCGACGCCGCCACTTCCGTATTCATCCATCATCTGACATGACCCGGCGAAGCATAGGGTGCCAAAACTCGTGTATTCTTCCGCCACCAGCAGGTCCACGAACTCGTCTTGGGCGCACATGGGCGGTTCCCAGTGTTGGCTGACCGACGATGCGTACATTGCGATCGCCCCGGTCGGCTCCGTCCCGTGCGTCGCCCGCAGCCACGTCTCGGCGAAGCAGGTGTAACCGTCGAAGGTGCCGTTGTTGCAGGCCACGCTGAGGATGAACGGGAGCATATTGTCGTTGGTCAGGGCATTGACGCTGCTATTTGAGAACCCAGTGGTACCCCACCCGCCGGGGCTTCCGTGACCGGTGTAGTTGATGATGCCGCGACCGGCATTCACCGCATTGGCGACTTCGGTTGCCGTGGCACCGGGATCATAGATCTGATCGACGACCGTATATCCGTACCCGAGCAAATCGGCACGAATGTTCTCGACGTGCTCGAAGTCATATTCGCCGTCATCGCCGGGCCCTTCGTCAGAGGCGACGCCGGTGGCACGTTTGAACCAATCCTGCACCGTAGCGGGCATCAGCTCGTATTCGATCGTACGCTCGACCTGGGTGTCGACCTGGGCGCCGGTCTGGGCCGAAAAGCGACCCACCAGGATGTCCGGATAGCTGTCGCTCCCGGCCAACAGTGCATAAGTCGGATCGGCAGACTCAGTCTCCGTCCCGACAGTCACCCATGGAGATGCAACCTCATTGGCATCTCCCACCAACAGCACGAAAGTCAGATCACTCGTGTCGTACACGTTCTGGATGTAGTTCTTGATCGATGACGGGTTGTTGCCGATTGTCGAGACGCCCACGGCTGTGGTGTGGATGTCCAGGCCATTCTTATGATCCACCAGCGGCTGAGTGTTGGACAGCCAGGCATCGTGGCAGATGATCAGCATATTGCCGGTTTCGTTTAACGGCGTGTAGCGCGAGCTGAGATCATAATTGGCAAATTGGTTAGAGTAGATCTGATGGAATGCGAGACTGACACCGCGAGGCCGGGGTCGGCGTTTAAGGACGTTAATCTGGCCCGGCCCGATGCGATTCACCGCGAGGGTGATATTCGTGTAAACGCGCAAGACCCGTGTTACGGGATTGTATTGAAACGGGTTGAGCTCGATGACCGTCCCACGATGGTCACGCAGAATATACGGGTCACGGAGGCTGGCCAGGTCACCCGGATAGAACTTGTCGCTGGTATACACATCGCCAAAGCTATAGGGCACATCTTTCGGGTCTACGGTACGCGGAATGAATCCTTTGGACGGAGCCACGTCGATGTCAGTAAGATCGTAATGCTCGGACGCCAGGATGTTGACAGCCATCCGGGCATCGTCAGGAATAATGACGCTACGGCAGACGTTCGGCAGGGCCGGCGCCCCGACCACCTTCATCCGGCTCTCCTTGCCGAGCTCGATCCGGGCATACTTGTGCCCGTGGATCGTGACCGGATTGATCGAGAAGTCATTGAGGTCATACCGTAAGACGATGTGGTCCGCCCTTGTCTCGAGTAGACCCACCTTGACCGCGACATTCGTGCTGCCCGTATGCCCAGCGTGGCTCAGCCCGGCCCCAAGGGTCAAGACCGTGACACCTAAGCCTAAGGTAATCCGGACAAAGCTACATCCGCTGTGACGGTCGAACGTTAAAGGGTGCGAAGACATCGGAAAAGCCTCTCCCGCATCCTGATCCCAAGGGCCGGGGTTACCCCCAAAGGTCCTTCCGCGCTGACTCTCCGGTCAGTACCGGTCCCCCGGCTGCAGCATCTGAGTATGACCGATCTGTTCCCCAAAGTCAAGCTATGGCCAGGAACGCGCAGGGCCGTTTAATTCTCCGCGGTGGGGTTGGCCGATAGTGTTTCTGGAGCAGATGGAAAGGTCAAGGAGGACCTGGTCATGTCCAGCTTGTACGAGGTGTTCGAGGAGTTACCCGACCCGCGGTCGCCGTTGGGTCGGCGTCATCCCCTCTCGGCGATTCTGAGTCAGGCGACGGTTGCGATGCTCGGCGGCGCGCGGTCGCTGGAAGCCATCGCTCAGTTCGGTCGAGACCGCGGCTCGCGTTTCGCCCGGGCGTTGGGATTCACCCGCGACGAGATGCCGTGTAAGGCCACGTTCCACAATGTGTTCAAGGTGCTGGACGCTGAGGGATTCGAGCGAGCGCTGGCTCGGTGGCTTCGTGGTCGTCGGCGGGTGGGTTGGCGAGGCATCGCCATCGACGGCAAGACGTTGCGGGGTGCGCAAGGCGATCAACTCCCGGGTGTTCATTTGTTAGCGGCGTTCGATCACGAAGCGAAGGCGGCGATCGGGCAGATGCGCGTTGACAGCAAGACCAACGAGCACAAAGCGGCGCTGGCGTTGCTGGATGTGATCGAGGTCGAAGGCAGCGTGGTGACCGGCGACGCGATGTTCTGCCAACGCGATTTATCCCGGAAAATCAAGGCAAAAAAGGGGATTACCTCTGGGCGGTCAAGGAGAATCAACCGTCGTTGAAAGAGGCCGTCACCGACGCATTTGAGCACAATCCCGACGTAGCGCGATCCAACCGCGAGCGGCGCGTCGAGCGTCTTGAACGGCAGACCGCCAGCACGGTAAACAAGGGGCACGGCCGAATCGAACAACGCACGCTGACCAGCACCACGGCGTTGAACGAGTACCTGGATTGGCCCGGCATGCAACAAGTCTTCCGCATCGAACGACGGCGAACGATCAAGGGGAAGCACACGACTGAGATCGCCTACGGCATCACCAGCCTGGCACGAACCCAGGCCGACGCTGCCGCGTTGTTGGCATTGGTGCGTGGACACTGGTCGATCGAAAACAACCTGTTCGGCGTCCGTGACACGACCTTTGGCGAGGACGCCTGTCGAGTCCGAACCGGTTACGCCCCGCAAAACCTGGCCGCGATCCGCAACGTGGCCATCACCCTGCTCAACCGGATCGACGGTTCCAACAAGGCTGCCACCCTACGCCGCTATGCCGCCCGTCCGCACGAGGCGGTCGCCCTGATCCGCGGTTCACCGGAGAATTAAACGGCCCTGCAGGAACGCGCACGTTGCTGGTGCGAGAATCCCCTCACTGCTGGTGCGAGAATCCTCTCTCGCACCGCGGGAATCCCTCCCCGCGGATCTCAGGAAAGGATTCCCACAGGGGTGGGGACGAGATTGGAATCGCGTCCCAGCATTCTTGCTAACGGTTTCCGTTGCCGCCCATGTGTCCGTTTGGGGTTTGCGTTTCAAGGCGTTGCAGGCAGGGTATTATGGCCCGGTCGAGCAGCGCACGGGTGAGGCGAAGCCCAGCGTGGTAGTTGAGGTGCGACTGTTCCCTGAAGTTGGCATCCGTAAAGGTCAGCCCCAATCGCTCAAGAGTGAAAAACCGCACGCCGTGGGCGTCGCATAACCGCTGAACTCTATCGCGGGATATCTCCACGAGATTCGGGGGCAGGTGCTCCTGTAGGATGTCCGACAGGGGCAACTCGAAGAAGATGATCTCCACGTCGTTCTCGCGGCACAGGCCAATGGTGTCGGCCAACAGATCACGATGTACCGGTGGCGCCTGGTTCGGACTGGGGGATGTTCAAGGTGGATCCGGCGCACATCAAACAGCCGCCCGCAGACATAATTCACCAGCGTGGAGATGATAATCAGGCTGAGGAACCGGGAGTCCCAGCATCCGTAGAAGTAATAACTCGCCAAAAGCAGCAGCCAAGTGCGCCGTCGAACATTCCGATGGGTGAGCGTGACCA
This sequence comes from Planctomycetota bacterium, assembly GCA_030616775.1. Taxonomy (GTDB): domain Bacteria; phylum Planctomycetota; class Phycisphaerae; order UBA1845; family UBA1845. Next base: position 67,870 of record JAUWWQ010000014.1, on the reverse strand, counting down.
GTGACAGCACAACGATAAAGAAGAATGCAAAGTGCAGGCTGTTGAAGCTCATGCTGGCTCAGGCGTTCCCCATCCTCTGGTCCACCCGTGTAGGGCGATCCAGGCTGCGGTATGGTAGCGAGCGAGGTGCTGATTACAACTTTCCCGGGGTTGGGAAAGTCACGGTGGCAGGCGATAAGTCTTGCTTCTTCGGACTGTGCCGCAGGTACGTCACCCTTCCAAAACGTGTTGCCGACAGGATGATCGCCACAGCGGGCTGCGGCACGTTTCCGGTGTGACTCAAGCGCAGAAGAGCCCTCTCACCGCTTGGGCTTCAGTACCACGTTGCACATGTTTCGCGACTATCTGAGCCGCAGGCTTTCCCGGCGCGCCGGGACGCGGACCTCTGCGCGGGCCAAAGCTCGGGGCTCGGGGCAGGATTGTCGTCGCACTATTGATGAGACCCGGCCCTACTCTTCCGGGCAGAGCTTCTTGCCGGTGGCCTTGTCCTCAATGATGATGGCGTCCACCGGGCAGCATTTGCCCGCGTCCAGGATGCACTCCCGGTCGTCGGTTGAGTTGTTCAGGACGACGGCCTTCTCATCGTCATCGATTTCGAAGGTCTTGGGCGCTTCCTCTGCGCAAAGCCCGTCCCCGATGCACTCATCGCGGTCCACGATGATCTTCAGCTTCTCAATGTCACCCATGTTAAATCTCCAATAGTCGAGCCCGTCACCAGTGGTCAGTGATCCGGGCAAGTCGTATGCCAACCAGCGGGATCTCGGATGAACAAGGCCGTCCCGATACACAACCCCACCAGGGCCGCCCCGGCCTTGCTCATCCTACTCCTAGCGGCAGAACATAAATGAGACGCCCGGTCATGACAAGGGTTCAAATTCAAACGAACTGCGCTCAGCTTGACGCCCGCTGGTGGGGACCTGAATGAGGCAAGTGTTCGAAGAGGGCGTCAATCCCGCTTCCAGGGATTACGTTCACAGTCCTCGTTTCGGCAAGCCGTCAGCAGTCTGGCGGTTACGGAAAGTGTCTGCTATTGGGGCGCCGGAATGTGTCCTGCCTCTGGTTACCCACCACCAACCCGGCAGGACCGGGCATGGTGCGTTGAACATCGCCAGCCTGCCCGCCGTCGAAGTGGAAACCCGGTCCCCGGAGTGCGAGCGAGCGAATCACACCCTGCTCAACGTCGTGCGGCCAACAGCTCCTTGATCTTTGACGTCACCGGGTGTGCGCCCAGGTCGTAGTTGGACATCACGACCGCAGTGTAGCCTGAGTCCAGGAACATATCCAGGTTCGAGTTGATCCCCGGGAATCCGCCGCCGTGACCGACAATACGATCGTCGGACGTCCCTTGCACGGCGAATCCGAAGCCGTAGTCGGGTGAGTTGAGTTCGGGTTTCCCGGTCCAAACCATCTCGGTGTATTTAGGGCTGTGCAATCTGTGTGAGCGTAGCGCTATGTCGAACCTGAGCAAGTCCTCGACAGTTGAGAACCCGCCACCCGCCGGTCCGCCCCGGATTACGTGCTGAAACAGGTTGTTGGTCCACTGCGGTCCGTCTTTTGTCGGCTCCCTGGAATATCCAATAGCCAGATTCACAACCGGCTTGTCCATGTCATAGCAATCGGTGTTGATCATGCCGGCTGGTTTGTAGATGTTGTCCCGCACGTAATCGAAGTAACTCTGCCCGGAGACCTTCTCGATGACAACACCCAGAAGGAACATCCCGGAGTTGCTGTACTGCCAGTCGGTACCGGGCTCGAACGCAAGCGTGCTTTCGGCAATCAGCGGCTTGTAGTCATCAAGCTCGCGGTACAGGGCTCTCGACGATTCCATGAACTTGTCGCTGAAATAGCTGCCCAGGCCGGATGTGTGGGTGAGGAGGTGCTTTATCTTGACTTTGTCGGTGATCTCACGCGGCAGCCACTCGGTCGATAAGAACTTGCTGAGGGGATCATCAAGCGACAACTTACCCCGTTGGACGAGCTGAAGAATTGCAACGCCGGTAAACATCTTGTTCATCGATCCGAGGTTGAACTTCGTGTCGATCTTGTTGGGCACGTTGAAGCGCTTGCTCGCCAGTCCGTACGCCTGCTTGAACAACACCTTTCCATCTTTGGCCAGAAGCACGGCACCGGAGAAGGCGTCTGCCTGGGCAAGTCGGTCCATCAAGGTTCTCAGTTCCTCGACGATCTCCGGGTCACTCAGTATCTTCGGGGCGGGAAGATCGCTCGGCGGACGAGCGGGATGGAACTGCAGGCCCGCGATCCGGTGAGGCGGTTTCGTCTCGACATGCGTGACCAGGGCTTCCCATCCCCGGGTGAGCCTGTTCCGGACGATCACCACGAACTCGTCAGCCGGGGTCTCGGCTTCGTACTTACGGACACCGTAAAACTCGAAGCCCCGACTCTGGTCATAGACCTGCCGGAATATCTGAAGATGCTGTTCCATCGGCGCGAATTCCCGGAACGACGGTGTGAATCTTGTTTCGATGAAGGCGCGCACTTTACCCTCGTCGTTCGAGTTGATGGTGTCGATCAACTCACCAATACGTTCACCGACAGGCCCGTCGGGGAGTTTGCGAACATCAGTGTACGGCCCGCGCGTTCGTTGCGCCACGGCAACCGCGCCGGTCACAAACCCGCCTAGTTGGAAACCCAACAGTACCGATGCAATCCACGTCAAAGTCCTCGTACGCATCCAAAACCTCCGAGCTTGTGTGGACCGGGCTACCCGCGCAGCGTTCCACAATGAGTCTGTTAACCGCTTGAGCATGGATTCTGGGTCTCAAGCACGAATATTCTCGAATATAAGGAGGAGCCCCGTAGAGTGGGTCATCAGACCCACCTGTTTGCTCCCTCGTGGAGGGTATCATCCGTACCTCTATCCCGGCGGACACAAGGCGCCCACGATCTGGTGGGTTCAGAGAACCCACACCACGTTGCTTTGGCGGGTTCACAGAATCCACCCTACGTTGGTCGTCCGGGAAACAGGCAACATCGCCGGGACGCGGCAACCCGTGCGTCCAGTTCAGCGGGTTATACAACGACCCACCCGGTGGGCCAACGTACACGGTGTCACAGGTTGGCACTCTGCTTGAGCCTGCCGGCGGGTCAATATGCTGCCCAACGGCACCTGCGCACAGCAGCACCCCAAGCCCTGCACTGACCAGGAGGTGTCCCATAGCCGTCCTCCAGACTGGAAACATCATTGTATTTGATTCAGTTCGATTCGTCCAGGGCAATGCGTGAGCTTTTATCACCGGGACTGGGCGTCCAAGCTCCGCCGGCCCTCCTTGGGAAGGAGGGGAAACGACGCAGCCCTCCTTCCTTAGGAGGGACGCGAGATGGCCCAGCGGTCGGGCCGCCCCGGCCGCCGGGCGCTAATGTCGCGTCGTCGCCTCTATGGGCTGACGTTAAACCTGGCGATCTTGGGCTTCCACACGATGATTTTGGGGATCCTGTGAGTGCTCCCGTCGTTTTCGATCACCAGGTCGCCCTGGATCTCGAAGTCCTGCTTGACGAACTTGGGGACGGAGAGCCATCCGCCGAGCTGGCTAACCCGCTCCGGCCAGAGGTGCTCTGCTGACGTTGCTCACAACAGACCGTAGGTATACCATCTCGGGCACAAGGAGGACCTCGGGCGATGACTGACAGGAAACAGGACATACCAACACGCACGGCACCGTGGCACACGCTCCTGCCGGGAGAAAGGGAGGAGGCAAGCTCTGCCCTCGAAGCACTCTGGTTCCAGATTCTTGATCCTGGCGTCATTGAGTGCACGTTCGGGGTCAGACCCAAGACGCTCCGGTGTGTCAGTACCGCGGACGCCTACCGCCAGGGTCTCCACACCTACTTTGCCTATGCTTGTGCTGGCCAGCCAGTTGACCCCTTGGAGCGCGCCGTGGCCCTACATTTCCTCGAAGAGAGCATCATCGACGTTGCCCCTGCGTGGGCTTTGGAGGCAGAGGACCCGGATGTACTGACCACCGGCATCTACAACTACATGTCCGAGAACCCGACTGACGATTCCTGGATGGCTGACGTGCCCGAGGAAGAACGGCCTTGGTTTGACGTCAGCGGACTCATCAATCTGTTGACCGAGTACGACGATCTTTCGGTGGCCCAAGCCGCTCGTGATGCCATGTTGGAGGAGGGTCTAACCCGACAGCAGGCCGACCACCGACTACGCACCCTGATCGCCCCCGTAGCCGGAATCTCGAAGCGTGACCTGGAAATCCTGGGCGTCGGAGGCTGTCGAACGGCCATCGACGTCCCGGACGACTGGTCGCAGGCAGAAGACCTCGACGACAACCAGCTCGATAGCGACCTCCAGGAGCTTGTGCGTCGGGTCCACGATGATGACCAGCAACCTGTGTTCGAGCAGTCCAGTCTGGGTATTGACGGCCGCTACCTGGAGTTGCAGGTCAACGGTTCACGCCCGTCAGGCAGCCAGGTCGAGAGTGTCGTCGAGGTGTTTCGCCTAATTGACGATTCGTGTCATATCCGGATTGCAGCCGACGGTCGGGCTCGCTTTATCCGCACCCATCCCGGTACTTGGGGCCACCTGGCTCCCATTGATGAGCTTGCTGAGGCATGGGCTGAGCTACTGGACGCAGAATGCTCGCCCTACCGCGAAATTGAGTACGAGCTGGTCGACGAGGACGAAACGACGTAATCTGGCTGCGCCTAGCGAAATCGATCCGCGCTGCTGGTTTTGCGCCAAGTAAGGCGCCAAGCGTTCTCGCCCCGTTTCGGCGTGATCGGTCCCCGTTGCCTGAGCAACCTGTCGCGATGATGGGGCTAGCAGGTGACGATTCCGCCTGGCAGGCCAAGATGGAGCGGATCGAGCGGCCCACGCAGCCGGTGCCGCCCGGCGATTTCGAACAAAGCAGCCCAAGTTGCACTCGCCAAAAGTATGCGTAGCGATTATAATGCCTGGTGTAGACCCTTGTCCCTATTTGCTGCGAGGTTCCGATGGAGGTTTGCCAATCCAGTAACACAGTCGTAGACGGGGCGGGAGATCACGTCGAGTGCTTGATACCCGCTCAGAAGCTGGCCCAGCGTGTTGGAGAGCTTGCTAAAACGATCTCGGCCGACTACGCCGACAAACCCCTGCTCGTCGTCGGGGTGCTGCACGGGGCCTACGTGTTCATGGCGGATCTCGTGCGAACCCTGACTATCCCGGTTCGATGCGGTTTCGTGATGGTCTCCAGCTACGAGAACGATACGGTCACCTCTGGGCGGGTGAAACTCCGTCTTGACCTGACCCAGGCCGTTGAGGGGGAGCATCTTCTGCTGGTGGACGACATCGTGGACACGGGCGTCTCGATCGCCTGGCTCATCGACCATCTGAAGCAAAAGAGCCCCGCCAGCGTCCGGCTGTGCGTCTTATTGGACAAGGCCGCCCGGCGACGCGCCCCTGTCAAGATCGACTACGTCGGGTTTGAGATCCCCGATCGGTTCGTGGTGGGTTACGGCATCGATTGCGCCGGTCGCCACCGCGAGCTGCCCTACGTGGGGTATGTTCTTACGGACCAGCAATCCTAAATCGCTCTGTGGAAAGGGCTGTGTCCAAGCCCACTGCGAAGGTTGACGTGCAAACGCTCCAGCGGCGCGTGCGCGTGGCCCTGGGGCAGGAGCCGGGTGATCTCGTGTTGCGCGGCGGTCAAGTCGTTAACGTCTTCACCAAACAAGTCGAACCAGCGAACGTGGTGATCGCCGATGGGTGGATCGCCGGTGTCGGGCCTTACGAATGGCCGGCCCGCGAGACAGTGTCCCTCTCCGGTCAGGCCATCCTTCCCGGGCTTATCGACGCCCACATGCACCTCGAGAGCACACTTCTGCTTCCTGGGGAGCTTGCCAAGGTGATCGTGCCGCGTGGAACCACCACGGTACTGGCTGATCCACATGAAATCGCCAACGTGGCCGGTGTAGCAGGCGTCCAATTGTTGATCGACGCCAGTACGGGGTTGCCGCTGGACCTGTTCTTCATGGCACCCTCCTGCGTGCCGGCCAGCGACTGGGAAAGCGCCGGTGCGGTCCTAGACAGCGGCGCTGTGGAGGAGCTTCTGAAGCACCCTCGAGTTCTTGGTCTGGCCGAGATGATGAACTTCCCCGGTGTCATCAATCAACAGCCGGAGGTCTTGCAGAAAATCGTCGGCGCGTGTCTTAAGGGCATGCCTGTAGACGGGCACGCGCCCGGGCTGACCGGCCAACAACTGGTCGCTTATGCTGCCGCCGGCATTCACTCGGATCACGAATCCACCACCATCGACGAAGCCATCGCCAAGGCTGGGTTGGGAATGCTTGTTCAGGTGCGCGAGGGTTCAAGCGCCCGCAACCTGGATACCTTTCTGCCGTTGCTGGTTGAGGACAGACTGGGCGACTGGTGCCTGGTCACTGACGACATACATGTCGATGATCTGATGGATCACGGCCACATGGACAACCTGCTGCGGCGGGTGGTGGCTGGCGGTGTGCCTGCGGCCCGTGCGGTCCGTCACGTCTCGTTGATACCAGCTCGACACTATGGGATGACCGATCGGGGAGCCGTGGCGCCCGGCTACCGTGCCGATCTGCTTGTCGTCCAAGACCTGATCGGCTTCGAGGCTCATACGGTCATCAAGAACGGTGAGATTGTATCCCGCAACGGGCAATACGAGGTCCAGGGGGAGCTACCGACAGTCACGTTCGAGAACACGGTGCGCCTTGCCCATCTTGAGGAGAAAGACTTCGAGCTTCGCCCTGGCGGCGACCAGTGCCCGGTGATCGGCATCGTCCCCGATAACATCGTTACCAGGCACGAATCCTGTTCGATCCGTGTTGACCCGGAGACAAAGCACTGGGTATTTGACCCCGAGCGAGACGTGTCGCTGGTTGCCTGCGTGGAGCGCCATCGGGCGACCGGACGCGTGGGTGTGGGATTGGCTCGCGGATTCGGGTTCCGTCGGGCCGGTGCATTGGGTTCGTCCGTGGCCCACGATGCTCATAATCTGGTGGTGGCCGGCACCAACCCGGGTGACATGTTGGCCTGCGTGCGCGCTCTTGAACAGATGGGCGGTGGGCTTGTGGTGGTCAGCGCGGGTTCGGTCCTCGCCCGCCTGCCCTTGCAGGTGGCAGGTCTGGTTTCCACCCAGGATTTCCGAACGGTTCGTCGTCAGCTCGACGAGGTTACCGGGGCGGCGCGGAGTCTTGGATGTGCGTTGCCCGCGCCATTCGGGACGCTGTCGTTCCTGTGCCTGTCCGTCATTCCCGAGCTGCGTATCACCGACCGCGGCGTTTTCGACGTTGTCAGACAACAGATCATTGCGCTTTGACCGTAGCTTGCGGGGGCCGCAAGGAGGGAGTCGGATACTATTTGGCAACGGCCGGCCGTTCTGTTATAGTCCCGGCGTTCGGTCGATGCGAAAGGCGCTCGCGGGAAGACCGGTCGCCAACTTTATTGTTGCCAGATGGTTAGGTTAATCGATCCGTCCCAGTGCTTGGGGCAGCGGGTCACCGTGAAACGACAGCGCCGCAGCATCCGTTGTATGGATTTGCCAGCCTGTAAGGAGAGCCTCCGTTGAACGCGAAGCGCATTTGGTCATTCCTGCCGCTACTCGCCACGTTTTGCCTGCTCTTGTTTGGACCCGCTGCTGCGTTCGGTCAACCCGAGAGCACGTCGGAGATAGCGAGCGAAGCTACAGGCGGCGTGGGCTGGGTCGTCTGGGCCATCTGGCTGATCGCCCCCATAGGAGCAATTGTGGCGCTGGTCTTCGCGTGGCGGTTCTATCATGACATGCTCAGGTCGGATGAGGGCGATGAGGACATGATCCGAATCTCCGGCTACGTCCGCCAGGGGGCGATGGCCTATCTCAAGCGACAGTACGTCGTGGTGGCCTGCTTCTTCGTCCTGGTCTCATTGGCACTGTGGTACATGGGGTGGGTGCTGCACGTACAGCATCAGGTTGTTTTTGCCGCCTTCCTGACCGGTGGCTTCTGGAGTGCGCTTTGCGGCCTTTTGGGAATGATGACAGCCACGCGGGCGTCGCACCGCACAACCGCCGGGGCCCGGAAGTCTCTCAACGAGGGACTGGTCGTCGCATTTCGCAGCGGGGCTGTGATGGGCCTGGTCGTCGTGGGCTTCGGTCTGATCGACATCACCGGTTGGTTCTGGCTGCTCTATTCGGGCTGGCTGCCGTTCGACTTCACCCAGCACATGAGCCTAAACGAGATCACCGTCGTCATGCTGACGTTCGGTATGGGTGCCAGCTCTCAGGCGCTTTTCGCCCGTGTCGGCGGCGGAATCTTCACCAAGGCGGCTGACGTCGGCGCAGACCTGGTCGGTAAGGTTGAAGCGGGCATACCGGAAGACGATCCCCGGAACCCAGCCACCATCGCCGACAACGTAGGCGATAACGTCGGCGATGTGGCCGGCATGGGCGCCGACCTTTTTGAATCCTACTGCGGATCGATTCTCGCCACAGCCGCCTTGGGAGTGGCAGCAGCCTCCGCTCTTTATGGCGGCGAAATCGCCGGGTACACCGCTGCATTCAAGATGCTATCAGCCCCAATGGTTCTGGCGGGAATTGGCATTCTCCTTTCCATCATTGGCATCTACATGGTGCGGACCAAGGAAGATGCCACCATGGGACAGTTGTTGCACGCCCTTCGCCTTGGCATCTACGGAAGCAGCGTGCTCATCGCGATTGGCGCCCTGGGCGTCTCCTGGGCGCTTCTAGGTGATATTGAGGGTGTCAAATGGTGGGGGGTGTGGATCGCGATCCTGGCTGGTCTTGTGGCCGGCAACATCATCGGCCTCGCCTCCGAGTACTACACCAGCTACGAGTTCTCCCCAACCAGGAAGATCAGCGAACAGGCCGTCACCGGTCCGGCCACTGTGATCATCGCCGGAGTCGCAACCGGTATGAAAAGCACATGGGCGTCCTTGGCCACGATTGTCGTCGCGATTATGGTCGCGTTCATCGCGGCGGGTGGCAAGGAAGAGTTCCTACTTGGCCTCTACGGCGTGGGTATCGCGGCTGTTGGAATGCTCGCCACCCTGGGCATCACGCTGGCAACGGATGCGTACGGACCGATCGCAGACAACGCCGGCGGTAATGCGGAAATGACCGGGCAGGATCCCGTGGTCCGCAAGCGAACCGACGCGCTCGACTCACTGGGAAATACTACCGCGGCTACCGGTAAGGGCTTTGCCATTGGCTCGGCGGCGCTGACCGCCCTTGCGCTATTGGCCGCATATGTCGAGGAAGTCCGCATCGGGCAGATCCGCGAGGCCCGCGACCGGATCGCGGAGGTCATAACCGAGCCCAACGCGGACGAGGCGATTTACCTCGGCCACCGCAAGTTTGGCATGCGCATCGCAGAGGGAACGGGAGACGGCGCCTTTGAGTGCCTGATGGTCCTGCAGCCAAAGCCGGTGCCTGACTCCCTTGAACCCGGAACCAGGATTACCGGTTTGTCCACACCTGACGAGGAGGACGTACAGAGCGTCTCGGTAGGCAGTGATGTGCTTTGGGTGGTCTCAGCGCGGCGGGCATCCCTTGCCCAGTACATGTCCTTCTACGACGTGACGCTGATGAACCCCAAGACCCTTTGCGGAATCTTTTGCGGAGTATTGCTGGTATTTCTATTCTGCTCGCTGACCATGCAGGCGGTGGGGCGGGCGGCCAACCGGATGATGCTCGAATGCCGCAACCAGTTCGACAAGATGCGGGCCTACCTCCGTGACCAGGGCAAGGACGAAGCCTTCGTCAACAACCCGGATAACTGGCCCAGAGTGCAGATCGACTATCAAGGGCGGAAGCTTCCCGACTATGCCAACTGTGTGGCCATCTCCACCGCCGGCGCCCAGCGTGCAATGTTCTTCCCCTCGCTTCTGGCTGTTCTTACGCCTGTCGTCGTCGGGCTGGTCTTCGATGTCCCCGGTGTGATGGGTCTGTTGGCCGGTGGACTGACCAGCGGCTTTGCCGTTGCCATCTTCATGGCCAACGCCGGCGGCGCCTGGGACAACGCCAAGAAGTGGATCGAGTTGGGTCACCACGGCGGCAAGGGCAGCGACGCCCACAAGGCCGGCGTCGTCGGTGATACCGTGGGCGACCCCTTCAAAGATACATCGGGTCCCAGTCTGAATATCCTCATCAAGTTGATGAGCATGGTCAGCATTGTGTTTGCCGGCTTGATCGTCAAGTACGCCCCGCAGATTGGTACGTTCCTCGGTATTGGTTAGCCCAGGCGCGTGCTACGGGACGGTCCTCGCCCCCGCCGCCAAGCGACGGGAAAAAGGGCAAAAGTCGAGCTTAGTTGAGATACACTCTGTCACGTTCAGGCCTCCTTGCCTTGGATGATGGATTCGTCGAAAGCCCTATCATGCAAGACCGGGAGGCCATTCCCGTGCCAAAAGCACGCAAAACCGATGCAATATCCGGGCTAGGGTTAGATGGTTCTCTTCACCAAAACCAACATAACCCCTGGAGATCGCTTTATTTACCAGGCCGAATTCCCGGACACCCTCTGGCCAAGCCAGGCCGTGGCTTAGCGGCTGTAGCTTCCCGGGTTCCCTCGCTTTCGCAGCAGCTCCGGCAGTTTAAGACCACGGCCCTGCTGCGCTTCGCTCCGCAGGACCGTGCCACCCGCCGCTTCGCTGCACAGGACCGTGCCACGCGCCCGCCAGGTGCGTCCATAGGATGGTGGACGAGCTGGGTTTTTGACCGCCCCGGTGAGGCGGCGTATAGTACGGCCAGTCAGGCAGTATACCTTAGTAACTGCACTGGGAAGAAGGGAAAGATCATGGGAGCAAGCACGAAGAGCAACGCATTCGGTGCACGGGCAACACTGTCGACCCGGCAAGGAGATCTGCAGATCTACAAGCTTTCGGCAATTGCGGATTCCGGCGTCGGCCACGTCGACCGGCTGCCCTTTAGCATCAAGGTGCTCTTGGAAAGCGTTCTTCGCAACGTCGACGGTTTCATCATAACCGAGAACGACGTGCGCGCCTTAGCTGAGTGGGACGCGAGCAACGTGGCCCAACGCGAGATCCCCTTCGTCCCGTCGCGGGTGCTTTTGCAGGATTTTACCGGCGTGCCGGCCGTCGTAGATCTGGCGGCCATGCGCGACGCCATGCTGCGGCTTGGCGGTGATCCGAAGAAGATTAACCCGGCCATTCCGGTGGACCTGGTCATCGACCACTCGGTTCAAGTGGATGCATTTGGCTCAGGCGACGCACTGAAGATTAACGTCGATCGTGAGTTCGCCCGCAACACGGAACGCTATCAGTTTCTGCGCTGGGGCCAGAACGCCTTCGACCGCTTCCGCGTGGTACCGCCGGCCACGGGCATCATCCATCAGGTCAACCTGGAATACCTTGCCACGGTCGTAGCGACGCGCGAGGTAAACGGTGCCCGCGTGGCCATGCCGGACAGCCTGGTCGGGACGGACAGCCACACGACCATGATCAATGGTCTCGGCATCGTTGCCTGGGGAGTCGGCGGGATCGAGGCCGAGGCGGTTATGCTGGGCCAGCCGATCTACATGCTCATGCCCGAGGTTATCGGCTTTCGTTTGACCGGCGAGCTGCGGGAAGGTGCGACGGCCACTGACTTAGTGCTGACCGTCACCGAGATGCTTCGTAAGAAGGGAGTGGTCGGCAAATTCGTCGAGTTTTTCGGTGATGGACTAAGCCGCATGAACCTGGCTGACCGGGCCACCGTGGCGAATATGGGGCCGGAGTACGGGGCTACGATGGGCTTCTTCCCGGTGGACGGCGAGACGTTGAATTATCTACGTCAAACGGCCCGCTCCGAAGAGCTGGTCGATCTTGTGGAGCGTTACACGAAAGAGCAAGGCCTATTCCGCTCGGATGATATGCCCGAACCGGAGTACACGGACACGCTCGCACTCGACATGTCCACCGTCGAGCCGAGCCTGGCCGGGCCGAAGCGCCCGCAGGACCGCATCCTGCTCAGTCAGATGAAATCCTCGTTTGCCAGAGCCCTTCGTGCTCCCGTCAGTGAGCGGGGTTTCGCATTGGATGAGGCTGCCCTGAAGCGGTCGGTCGAGGTTGAGTTTGACGGCGGATCGGAGAAGCTGACGCATGGCTCGGTCGTGATTGCGGCGATCACGAGCTGCACGAACACCTCAAACCCCTCGGTCATGGTGGCGGCCGGTCTGCTGGCCAAAAATGCGGTCGAGAGGGGCCTTAAGGTCAAGCCTTACGTGAAGACCAGCCTGGGGCCCGGTTCGCGTGTAGTTACCGAATATCTCCGTGCCGCGGGTTTGACACCTTATCTCGAGAAGCTCGGCTTCCACACGGTCGGCTACGGCTGCACAACGTGCATTGGCAACAGCGGTCCCCTGCCTGAACCGGTGGCTGACGCCATTACCAGAGGTGAGCTTGTCGCCACCGCGGTACTCAGCGGAAACCGGAACTTCGAGGGGCGTGTGCATGCCCTGGTCAAGGGGAATTACCTGGCCTCGCCGCCGCTGGTGGTGGCCTTTGCGATCGCCGGCACGACTGAGATTGACCTGACGTCTGAGCCGCTGGGTGTGGGCGCGAACGGGTCGGAGGTCTATCTCAAGGACATCTGGCCCACTCGGGGCGAGATCGCCGAGGCCGTCGCCAAGTCGGTGACACCCGAGAGTTTCCGCCGGCAGTATAGCAGCGTCTTTGAGGGAAGTGAGCAATGGAACCGCATCAGCGGGGCCACCGGCGACACGTATCAGTGGGACGAGACCAGCACCTACGTTCAGAACCCGCCGTTCTTCGAAGGCCTCACCAGGGAGGTCGGCGGTCTTACGCCGATTAGCGGAGCACGGGCTTTAGTGATGGTGGCCGACTCGGTGACGACCGATCACATATCACCGGCCGGGGCGATCAAACCCGATTCGCCGGCCGGCGGCTACCTCCAGGATCGCGGCGTCACGCCGGCTGACTTCAATACCTACGGATCGCGGCGCGGTAATGATCGCGTCATGACGCGGGGCACTTTCGCCAACATTCGCCTTCGGAACCTGCTGGCCCCCGGCACCGAGGGTGGTGTAAGCGTGTATCTTCCGACCGGTGAGCAGATGTCGGTGTTCGACGCAGCCCGGAAGTACCGGGCCGACGGTACGCCGCTTGTGGTTCTGGCCGGTAAGGAGTATGGGACCGGTTCCTCGCGCGACTGGGCGGCCAAAGGAACGCTGCTGTTGGGCATCCGCGCAGTGATCGCCGAGAGCTTCGAGCGTATCCATCGCAGCAACCTAGTCGGGATGGGCATCCTGCCGCTGCAGTTTAAGGACGGTGAAAGCCGTGAGTCACTAAGGATCACAGGGCACGAGGTCTTCGACGTTGTCGGCCTGTCCAACGACTTGAAGCCCGGCCAGGATATCGAGGTACGTCTTAAGGACCCCAGGACGGGTTCGTCCCGCTCGATCACCCTGGTGTCACGCCTCGACACTCCGGTCGAGGTCGAGTACTACCGCAACGGCGGGATACTCCCCACGATTCTGCGTAAACTGGCGTCATCGTAATAAGCCATCATAATACCAACTTCACTTTACAATTTCCGATTGATTCATCGTGGAAATGGAACCTGGCCGCCGTTTTCAAGGCCGTGCGGGCTTTAAGCCCGCGGATCGCTTCAGTTCCGCAATTGGCATTGTCTAGGTGGGGCTCATATAAGGCTTCCAGACTGTTGTCCGACCGCAGATAGCCCTATTCGCTACTCACCTCGAAGAGATCCTCCAAGCTCGATACTTCCTTCTTTACGATTTTACTATTTTAACTTTGGCTGGATAATCGAGCCCGCCAAGCCGCGTGATCGATTCTCTCGCAGGCATAATCGCCCCTTGACTTAGATGTTAGGTATATGTTAGGATCACTGGAGGTGTAAACCGCGCGGGGAAGCGAAGGTGACTGATGAGCCTGACAACCCTGTTTATCGATATGGACGCCTATTTCGCCTCGGTGGAGCAACAGGAGAGGCCGGAGCTACGGCATAAGGCGGTAGCCGTGGTGCCGATGATAACCGACACCACCTGCTGCATCGCCGCCAGTTACGAGGCTAAGCACTATGGGATCGTAACCGGCACGCGTGTGGGTCAGGCCCGCCGTATGTGTCCGGGACTGCACATTGTCCAGGCCCGACCGGATGTTTACATTCGCTTTCATCATGCCATCGTCGCCGCCGTAGAGTCTTGTTTGCACGTAAACGCGGTGCACTCGATTGACGAGATGGCCTGCCGTTTGATGGGCGTTGAAAAACAACCGCGGCGGGCGGTGGAGATCGCGCGGCAGATCAAGCGGACGCTACGGGAGGAGGTCGGCGACTATCTGGGATGCTCGATCGGACTGGCCCCCAATCGTGTTTTAGCCAAAGTGGCCACCGGTATGCAGAAACCCGATGGGCTGGTGGTCATCATCCCCGAGGAATTGCCGGACAGGTTGTATTCACTGGAGCTGACCAAGCTTCCCGGCATCGGCCCGCGCATGCGGAACCGCCTACACCGGCACGGCGTCCGCACGGTGCGGCAGCTTTGCGCGCTATCCGAGCAGCGTCTGCAGAACATCTGGCAAAGCGTACTAGGCCGGCGGTGGTGGCACTGGCTTCGCGGTCACGATCTTCCTGATATCCCCACCCATCGTCGCACGGTCGGTCATTCACATGTACTACCGCCGAATCTGAGAAATCGCACCGATGCTCGGAAAGTGTTGGTTCGCCTGATTCACCGGGCTGCCGCCCGCCTGCGAAACATGGGCTACTGGGCGCGGCAAATGATGATCTATGTCACGTACATACCGCAGGGAAAGTGGAAAAGCAGGGCCGGCTTGGGGTTGTGTCAGGATACCCTGACGATGGTGGAGGCCTTTTCCACTCTCTGGGAACGCTGTCCACAGGGTACGCCGATTCAAGTGGGGATAACCCTCTTTGATCTAGTGGCGGATAACAACGCGAGTCTGCCGCTGTTCGCGTCGGAGCGCAACCGCGTCAAGCTCGCCCGGACGATGGATATTCTCAATGCCCGGTACGGCGCCCATACGATCTATTGTGGCGGCATGTATGGAGCCTGTGAGAGCGCTCCCCCACGTATTGCTTTCACCAACATTCCCCGGCTGGACCCGACCGAAATGTGATACCCAATACAGTAGCGGCAGCTCGGGTCTTAAGATCTGACCTATGACGCGTACACCAGTTAGAAACCGGTGTCACAGGTAAATCCTATCCGATTGCAGGGATCGGTGGTGAGTGGAGCAAGTTTGGTGCTTCTTCGAGCCATTGGAGGGTCAAGTCGGTGACGGTAGGATCGAACTGCTGCCCGGCCCCGACCACAAGCTCCTCGCGCACGCGATCGATTCCATACGGCCTCTTGTAGGTGCGTGGTGAGAACATCGTGTCCAGGGCGTCGGCGACGGCCAGGATGCGCGCCCCGATCGGAATGCGATCTCCCGCAAGCCCGGCTGGATACCCGTTCCCGTCATAACGCTCGTGGTGGTGTAGGATAAGCGGCCTTTCATCGGTCAGGAAGCTGACGTGACCGAGTATCTCCAGCGCGGTTTCGGGATGGCGTTTTATGATGTTGAACTCCGAATCGCTGAGCGGTCCGGGCTTGGTCAAAATGGCGTCGGGCACGCCGATCTTGCCGACGTCATGAAGCATGGCGGCTGCCCCCAGCGTTTCGATCAGACGTGCCGGTAGCTGCATACGCTTGCCGATCGCTTCCGCGTAGGCCGCAACCGTCAAGGAGTGCGCCCGGGTGCAGGGGTCTTTAGCTTCGACGGCGGCCACCAACGCCCGGGTGGATTCGACGTATGTGGAGCGCAGGTGCTGGCGGAGGCGTTGCACCCAATGTGTGACGTCGTCAATGGTGAGTTTCTGCAGATCTCGGCGTGTCGGCTGGGCGTCAAGCAGCTCGCTCCACGTGACGGTGCGATCCCGGCCCTGGCGATTGGCCTGATCGAGGGCGATGCGGGCCCGCTGAATGAGCTGATCCTCCGTTTCGATGAAGCCGACGGTGCTCACGGCGATTCCGACGCTGACCGTCATCTGGTGGGATCGACCGTCAACTTTCAAGGGGTCTGTTTGCATCGCCTGCCGGCATCGTTGGACGAGTTTGGCTGCTTGAGAGGCCCTTGCGTCCGGCAAGGCCACGGTGAAGCGGTGCCCCTGATAGCGAGCGACAATGTCGCTGGCGCGACATACCCTCTTCAGGGTCGAGGCGAACCAGTCCAGGAGACGATCCCCAAGCGCCGGCGAGTGGCGTTCGTTGCATTCGCCGAAGCGATCAAGCTCGAACATCATCATGGAGAGCGGCTGGCCATGCCGCCGACACAGGCTGCGCAGGGTGGACAGAGCATCCAGAAACGCACCGTGCTCGGGAAGCACGATCGGTTCGTGGGGGATGATCGCCTGGTGAGTGTGCTTTTCCATCCTGCGGCAGTCGCTTCCGGCGTGTGACCTAAACCGCTATCGTCACGGTGTGGAAGGAACTTGACGTAGTGCATTTGCACCGCTTATCGGCGTTGATGACCACACGCAACTGCGCGTCCGATCAGCTCGACCCGACATTCCGCTGAGGGCACAAGCCTAGTTAACATCGGACCTGTCATCCCCGCGAATCCGGTAATCCAACTCGGCAAGCAAGTGACACCATGTGGCACTAGAGACGGGATCCGACCCGATAAGCGCTTCTCTTTGTTTTGCGGACGGTCCTTGCCGTGGGTGCAAGTCAACCGCGGCCACTTATCGGCAGCGCTACCCGAGTGGCAAAGCGATGGGACGAATGACGTTCGGCGATCCCACTCAGAACAGCACCGGCTTCTTCTTCATAGCGGCGCGGCACACGGTTATCTGGCCGATGTGCCAGAACTGATGAGTCCCCACCATGCCCCACAGGGATCCGAGCGTAGGGAAAAAGTCTCGAGGTACGTCTTCCGGCGACGGGTCGCCCCACTTGTTGTCATCGAACGTTTTAAGGACCTCGACGGTGTCAGCACGGTTGTTGTAGAACAGCTCGTCCATCTCTTTCCGCGATGGATACTTCGACGCGTCCGGTATGCACTTTGAACCACCTTTGAACACCTCGTGCACGGACTGTGGAATCCGCTGCCTCGAGCCGGTGATGAGCGACGACGCCCAGTCTTCCGAGTAGGCCAGATGTCCGAGAATCCAACCGACATGATTGGCTCCCTCGATCGGCGGTACAAAGTACTCTGCATCGGACAGGTCCTCGGTCAGCTTTTCGATGAGCAACTGGCCGCCCCGTAGCTGCTCGATAATGACATCTTTGAGGCCGAGCATAACGCGCTCCTTCCGCTGAACCGTGGTTGAATTTTCGGGGCAAATCCGCCTTTACCCCCACACATCGTGGCGTATTGTTACATGGTGTAAACAGGACTGCAAGCCCTGCATGCGGCGTAGGGCCGCGTGGCCAGCCCAGCCAAGCACGTATACAATCGGCGGGTGAAGGTAGTGAGTCCGTCAATCGCTTGAAAGTGGTTACTATACCGGTGTCGCGTTGAGGACCATCCGGCGGTTGGATTGTGGCACACCGGGAGCATGTAACTATCGTGGGCGGCAGGGACGAGAGCAGAGGTTGGGCACACCGGCCGTGGTTGGCTCCGGTGGCGCTGGTGTGCGTTTCGGCTGTCGTTGTCGGGCTTCCCAGCCTCCGCGGGAGTTTTGTCGGCGGCGACGATCATCGTCTGGCGCTCAATCACGTCCTTGTAAACCATCCGTCCTTCGCCCACGCCGTCAAGCTGTTCACCATCACGCATCGCGATCTGTATCAACCGCTGCCGCTGCTGAGTTTCCAGGCCGAGTTTGCGATCGCCAACGCGCTGGGCTTGTTCAAGGAAAGCCTCGCCGGCGGTGCTTGGTTGTTTCATTTGACGAACATACTTCTGCACACCCTCAATGCGGTGCTTGTCTGGGCGGTGATCTTGAGGTTACACCAGCGAGCCGGCGGTTCGAATGTCGCCCCGTCGAAGAGAGGTTCCATCTGGGACGTGGGCGACGCCGCTCCCGCCGTAGCGACCGTTGCGGCACTGCTGTTTGCGATTCATCCACTTCAGATGGAGGTCGTGGCGTGGACCAACGGCCGTATGATGTTGATGTCGACGCTGTTTACGCTGCTGTCCCTTCTGTCGTTCGGATTATGGGTGGATCGACCCCGGGCCGGATCAGCAATCATCACGCTCGTATTCGTGCTGTTGTCGGCGATCAGTAAGGTTCGCATCGGTCTTCCGATTTTGCTGCTCATTGTCGCCCTGGCGCGACGAGCAAAGCTCGACAAGAGACTCCTTCTACTGTGGGTAGCATGCAGCCTGGTTACGGGCTTTTTTGTGTTAATCAATGTACGGGCAACGGCCAGCGCCGCCCTGTTCACAGAGGCGGCTGAGCATCTGCAGGGCCCGCGCATAGTCCGTGTCCTGTTGGCCCTGGCATGCTATTTTCAGCATTTCGTGTGGCCGGTGGGTCTGGCGAGCTATTACCCGACCCCTCCGCTGGTTAGATGGTCCGATCCGGAAACGTGGCGGGCGGTGCTGGTAGTAGCACTTGGCTTTGTGGTCCTGACGTGGGCTTGCCATCGATCGCGAGTGGCCCGCTTGGGTGTCCTATGGTTTTTCGTGACCATCGGCATCACTCTGCCGTTTATCCCTGCTCGCAACATACTGGCTGCGGACCGCTACATGTATCTGCCGATCATAGGGATACTCTGGATGGTGGCAACGCTGGGATGTGCAGTTTACCGGCATTGGTTGGCTGCACGGGCCCCACGGTTTGGTCGGGTTTTGGCGGTCCTGGTCGCGGCGGTAGTGATACCTGCGTGCGTAGGCATCGGTTGGCATGTGGGCGACTTCTACGCCACGCCCGTGAAGAAGACCACACGGATCATCACCCTGTTTCCGGACACGCCACGTGTGTGGGAGCGACTGGGTTGGACGCTCTACAGCCAGGGCGACTACAAAGAAGCTATGGAGTGCGCCCGGAAAGAGCTGGGGCATGATTCTCCCAACGTTCAGAGCGGCGCCTACCAGTTGCTGGGCATGTGTGAGCTGCGTCGCGGAGACGGGGACGCGGCACTGAAGTTGCTTCACCAGGCCATCGAAGTTGATCCGGACAACTCTCTGGGTCTCTATCGTCTGGCGATTGCGTACGACGACCTTGGCCGGACCGTTGAGGCCGTTACGTATTTGGAAGCTGCCGTCAACGCGGCACCCCTGCACAACCCCAGGATCAATCGACTTGCCTCGGTCTATCGTTGGCTGGGTCGGCCATCGGACGCCCGCGCTATGTATGAAAAGGCGCTGGCGAACAACAAATACGAGGTGCCGTCGGCGATGGGCCTTGCAGGGCTGGACATTGAGCTGGGGACGCGTGAATCGTATCTCTCGGCGGAGCGGCGCCTCCTGGCCCTGCTTGATTGGATGCCGGAGAACACCGACGCGCTGACCAATCTCGGTGTGGTTCGCCGGGCGCTTGGACACACGCGCGAGGCGATCGAGGCCTACAAAGAAGCCTTGGAGAGAGAACCGGGGCACGTAACAGCCGCGCTGAATCTGGCGCAGATCTACTACCGCTCCGGGGCAATCGAGCGTGCCCTGCCGCTATTTGACCAGGCCGTTGGCGGCGGGCTGGAATCGCTCGATCAAGCCAAAGACGCTCACGACTTCTACATGGCACAGGGTCTGGCTGACCGATCCGTGTCGTTATGGGAAGGTTTCTGCGAGCGGTTTCCAGACGTTGTTGAGGGACGCGAGTTTCTTACCTGGTCGCGCGCCCTGGCCGGTGACTTCCAGGGGGCAAAGAGCGAGGCCGCAGTGCTTTTGGAAGCCCGAAAGGAATCACCGCTAGCTTTGGCAACGCTAACGTATGTCGATCTCGCACAAGGCCGATATGAGGACGCTACCACCCGGGCAGAGGCACTCTGCAAGCCGGGTGAGAAGGCCGCGGCCGCGCGGCGCCGGCTGCTGGGGGCGTTGGATCGCTTTGATCAGAAGCACCCGGACATCGCTTGGACGTTCTGCCTGGCCGCACGGCTGCTGATCGCGGATGGAGACTCCCAGGGTGCCGAGTTGTTCCTCGGCCTTTGTGAACAGCGCTGCAGAGACCTCGCCTGCCGCGAGCAGGTTCGATCTCTTGCGTCACAAGTACCCGACTCCGGGTCCACCGGACCTGATGCCTCCGAACTTCCATGATGAGGCCGCCGGGTTAGAACGCACCCCTGGCGTCAATAACAACCGAGCCGCACGGACCCGGTATTAGCGGGCTTCCGTACGGCTCGCGCGTGTCGTCGGTTGTGTCTCTGGTTTCGCAGCAGCACGGGAATTCGGGATTCTCCAGCCCGCTGTTCAGCCATTGGCTAGGCTGCCAGGTATTCCTCCTCCAAGGTGATGCGGATCTTCTTAAGGGCGTTGTTTTGGATCTGGCGGACGCGCTCCTTGGTGACGCCGATAACGTAGCCGACCTGTTCGAGGGTCTTGGGCGCTGGATGCTCGCCAGTTTCAGTGCGGCCCAGGGCGAAGCGCTCGCGAATGACAGTGCATTCGACGTCGGTAAGGCCGGCGCGGTTGGCTATAAGGATATCCTTAAGCTCGCCGACGCAATTTTCTTCGACGCCTTCTCGCTGCTTCTCGATGTAATCGCTGCGTTCCATGGCCGGATCGAACTCCATGGGGAATTGCCCGCGATACCGGCTGGCCCGCATGGCCACACGAGAGAAGGCTTTGAGGATCGCCCGACAGGAATAGGTGCTGAACTTGTAGCCTCGAGAGCAATCGAATTTCTCGACGCTGCGAAGAAGCGCCATGTTGCCTTCGCTGATCATTTCGCTGAAATCGATGTTGGTGAGCCGGGTGCGCTTGGCCATCGCGAGGACCAGTGGCATATTCAGCCGTACTATCACACTCCGCGTGCTCAGAGCGCGGTGGCCCCACGCCAAAAGTCGGCGGGTAGCGGCAGCGGTCAGCTTCCTGGCGTTGCTCTCGGTGAGAATGCGTGCAGCTTGTCGGCGAGCATAGTTGAAACGCTCAAACAGATGTCCCTCTTGCTCGTAGCTGAGCGCCGGCACCCGTTCACCCGCAGCAACGGCGTCAGTGATGGAGTCGGCCCACTCCACGAACCGGGTAGCCGTGCGACTGAGCAGCTTCGCAGGACCACCGAACAACCTCAGTTCGACCGAAAGATCAGCGAAATCTGGGTGATCCACGTAGTCTGCCGGTTCGGTCAACAGTTTGGTTAACAGGACCTGGTCCTCGACCAGCAGCGCATCGATCACAACATCGCGCGGTGGCTTGGCTGCAGGCAGTACCCTAGGCGTAACCTTCGCTTTGATGACGTCGATCATTTGCGTGGCCATCGGTTTACTCCTTCCGCTCCTGCTCCTTGTTGAAGCGAACCCGGCCAACGACCCATAAGAACGCCCCAACAGTTAGTACGCCAACCGCACGCCCGTGGCTGCGTTATTCGCGCGAATACCACGGCTTCACAGTCGATGCGTCTCAGAATCACGCATCGTATACATGGCGCACCGCAACTTTTGCTGGGGAGACTCAGCGGCGGGGGGGACCAACTTGCCAACTTAATTATACAACAAAGGTGGCGGGATGACAAATCCCGGGCTCATTTGTACCATTTATGGGGCCAAAAATTCTCGAATGGCATTATGACTTCATTATGTGCAGTGATAACGGGCGCCTGGCTACTCGTGCCGCAGGGCTTCGATCGGGTCGAGCTTGGCCGCGGAGATGGCGGGATACATGCCGAAGAAGATGCCCACAAGGACCGAGAGTCCGAAACTCAGGACTATCGACCAGGCGCTCACGATGGTTTCCCACTCCGCAAACATGGTGACCAGGTAAGCGCCAATCACTCCGAGTACCGCGCCTACAACCCCACCGGTCGTCGAAAGGACCACAGTCTCCACGAGAAATTGCACGGCGATGTGCCGCTGCCGAGCCCCCAACGCCCGGCGGATGCCGATCTCGCGCGTCCGTTCCGTAACTGTGGCGAGCATGATGTTCATGATGCCGATACCGCCCACCAGCAGCGAAATCCCTGCGATAAATCCCAACGTAAGCTTCTTGTTGCGCTCCTTTTTCTTGGCAAGCTGCAGGCGGGCAAGGGGCACCTTCACTTCGTAATCCAGGTTCTCGTGGCCGTGCTCAAATACCCGCTCAATCATCTTCGAGACAGGCAGAACGCGGTCAAGGCCGTCTACGGTGACGTAGAGGCCCGAATACTGCGTCTTGGTGAACTCACGTGAACCGGCGCCTCTGCGCAGAGTGATCTCTCCAAACTGAGTCATGGCGGTGGAGAACGGCACCATGATCTCGCGATTCAAGTTGCGCTCCTCGACGCCTCTAGCCGGTGCTCCGGCCGTTTGAACCTGTTCGAGGATTCCGACGACGGTAAATGGAACCGCCACGGGGTTTCGCTCGGCAAGGACCAGCTCACCTAATGGATCCTTGAAGGGAAACAGCTCGCGGCGGACCTCCTCGCCGATTATGCAGACATTGGTGCGTTCGCTGAGATCCTGGCTGGTCAAGGGGCGCCCGCGTGCCACAGTGATGTTAACGACCTCGAAAAACGCCGGCGTGGTGCCGACGACGTTGAGCACGGATTGATGCTCGCCGTGCCATGCCCGGTAGGCAACCGTCTTTAGCGGTACCACGTGCTCGATGTGGGGCACACTGGCTTCGATGATCGCCACGTCCCCGCGAGTGATTCCGTACTCGATGAGGTTCGTGTTGCCTTCCGAGGTTTGAGTGGTTTGCGGCGGCTTGACCGAATTGATGATGATATTCCTGGTACCCAGCAGCTCGATCATCCGCAACTCGTCGGCGGAGGTGCTTTCGCTGATCGATAGCATGCAGATCACCGCGCCGACCCCGAAGATGATCCCCAACGAGGTCAGCAACGACCGCAGCTTGTGCAGCCGGAGATTGTTGAGCCCAAGCCGGATGGTTTCAACACTGAGAAGCTTCACCTTTGGTCCTTACCATGTGAGTGTTTCGTCATCGTGGACTCGATTGTAACCGTAAATCCGTTTCATGACCAGTTCATGTTTGCGGCTCCAGCTCAACGCGTGCAGCACGGCGGAAACAGCGGCAGGGTGACACCATCTGAGTTGTCAGGATGTGTATGTTCTCGCACTCACGGCCGGGCTACGCCTGGCCGCGCCACACGACCGCTTTCCCACCTCGAAACGAGATGGGCCACCCGGGGGCTACGCCCAGACAAGCCACGCAACCGCAGAACAGGACCGGGGCCACGCCACCAAACGATTGTGTTGGGGTTAGTCAAGGCTCGACCAGTCAAAGTCCTGGTGCCCTCTCGGGATGAAATCGACGCGTCGAAACACACGCCGGAATCTTTTCTTAGTTTCCTTGTTTGCACATGGGTCGATGACGATGACAGGAAGCGGCCGCCCCTCGCGCCCTCGCGCCCGCGCGACCTCCGCGAATTGCATCTGGGCCATAGCGTCAAAGTCCGACATTGCGAAGCCGACGACAACCGCGCGATCCGCGTGATAAAGCGCTTGCATTCCGCGCTTCCACACCCTTCCCAGGCCGGGGATCTGATGGAGTTCCTTGTACGCACCGAGCCCGGCGATGCCGACCGTCTTCCATGTTCCACTCTGGAGAGCGCGACCCTTAATCCAATTCCGTCGTTGCTCGCGCGTTTGGCATCGCCACAACCGGCAGTCCTCCTCGACGTGCCCGGTCTTCCCGTCCGAGCGGTTTGTATTCGCCTTGTCGAACAAGAGATCGAGTTTGGAGAACGACTCAGAGCGGTCCGCCACGATCCAGTCGATGGAGCCGTGGAGCTTGTGGACCGGAATTCCGCCGTCGCGTTCGTGCTCAAAACCGTGGTTCCAACCCTTGCCCAACTCTGTCAGCGCACGCTCCGCGAGCGTGTCGTAGTTGAACGTAAGCACCGCATCGGTCTCATTCACTGCTTGCCCCCAGCGCGTGATCGGTGCAAGATCGGATTCATCGTCGTGCTCGGAAACGACATCGCGAAGCGCATCCTCAAGATACGACAGCCAGGCTTCGATCGACTCGCCTTGGTTCCACGGTGTCAGGCCGTCCCGTCGGCCGACCGGTACGAGCTGCTGTTGCAGACGCCATACTTCGACGTCGAAGTACGCATAGTGAAAAACTTGTTCGATGTTTAAGGAGAGCGAACTTGTTTCCTTATCGCTACCGGAAAGCCAAGCCAACCGCCGACACAGCCCATCGACCCATTTACGCATCTCGTCGAGCTGCAGCTTGTTGAGAAGCAGCGGAAGTAGTCCTGTTGCCAACGGCATCCGTGCCGGCTGCGAGAAACCCGCGCCAAGGATGAATACGCGTTTCAACTCACCCATGCGTTTTGCTCCCTGACGCCGATTCTACCACCGCAACCTGCTGGTCGCACGACCGAGGGTTGTTTCCCCACGGAGGAGCACATCCGGATTGTCCTCTTAACGCGGACTCCCGAGTCTTTCCCCTACATCGCTAGCGGGCAAGTAACCACTGGAGCCAAGCGCGTACCCCGAACTCCCATGAGTGCTTTGCCCCTCTACTGCGAAGAAAAGCAGCAACGTCGCTTTTGTACTGGGCCCGGTCCAAAGGGGTCAGCCCGTTCCTGCTTCTCCTGTTGATGTTCGCACCGGATTCCAACAGTAGTCTCACAACCGTCAGCACAACCTCCTGAGGCTTTAGACCAAGGGTATTCATTACGGCTAGGTGCAGCGCTGTCAGTCCTTCGCTGTTGCGCGCGTCTACTTCGGCCCCGTTTCTAAGCAAGTATTCGACCACTGCTGGGTGAGCTTCCTCTGCCGCAAAGTGGAGCCCCGAGTCCCGGAAATGCAAAAACGGAATGTCGGCGCGCTTTACCGTCCGCACATTCGGGTCCGCGCCATTCTCAACCAGCAGCTCGACAACGGACAAGTGACCTTTCCGCGCCGCTATGTGAAGAGATGTCAATCCGCTTCCGAACATACCGTTGGGATCGATCCCCCCCCGGAGCAGGCATTTGACTTCTTCTACGGAACCAGTCCGGGAAGCTTCAAAGAGTTCATCAATTGTGCTCGACACGGGTCTTGCCCTGCCACAAACTTGTTTCCCGACAGAGGCGACATCCGAGACTGCACCTGGACCTGACATGGCCAAGCAAGGCGCCGCGACGCGCTCCCACCGGACTGAAGAGTGCCGCCTTCCCCTTGGTTGTCAAGCTCCTCTGGTTTTGCCTCGCTGGCGACGCGGGCTGATGCCTTGCGCTTCCGGTTCTGTTCAAGGTCACCAGGCATGAGCGCGCATCACGGGTGCGGCCTTTCGAAGGGCGTTTGCGGCGAGCCACGTAGGTCGGGCTATGCCCGACACAATCTTGCCGGACCACTCGGCGTGCGAAGCACGCCCTACGGGTGCGGATTCTACCGCGCAACCGCGTCCTTCCGCAAGGGAAAGAGCTCCTTCAGTTCGGACGTTGAAATCCCGGTCAGCCAGCCCTCGCCGGTTAGGCGGCTGGGTGGCGTGCTCGGCGTAGGTGAACATAGCCGCAGAGCGCCGGATGTGCCAACCCGCAAGCCGGAAAGGCAAATGCTGATAAGAGCGTGTTACGTCGCTGCTGCGTGTTATCGGATTCAAGGGCTCACGTCCGGCGTGGAAAAACTCATTTTTCATCCCGCATGCAAGTGATCTGAATGGCATCTTTTTATAAGGGACCGGTACGCAGAAGCGCAATAGAGTGGTTCGTGGAAGCACGGCGGATCGGCCGTTAGAGGCACAGCTAGACCGATCTTCGTTTTCGCGTGGTGGTTTGTCCCGCTACGTCGGGGTCGCTCAGGGCCGGAAGGCTACGGCCGGCACGGGGGCCGGCCGCTACACGATAAAAGAGAACGCTGCACCCTCATAGGCATCCTACTAAGGACGGGCCGAGAGACTGATGAAGGCAGTGACAAGACTACGGCAATGGTGCATTCTCTGCCTGGCGTGCGCGCTTACCGGGTGCGAAGTCTGTCTGGAGACTACCGGTACCGCCCAAGACCAGGTCCTATTTGCCGAGGACGCCGATCCGGCTCTGGCTGCATTACCCTTCGTTGAAGACGAGCTGCTCATTCAACCCTACCCCGGAGCGGAGGCCACGGCGCTTTCGGACCTTTACTCGGATGTGGGGGCTACGGTCGTCGAGGAGCTTCCCGAAATCGAAGCTACCGTCCTGAAGGTTGCACAAGACCAGTTCCATCCTATCGCAGAGAGCCTGGTTGAAAGCGGGCTGATTGAGACCGTTCAGAAGAACTATCTCTACGAGCCCAGTGAGGTTCCCAATGATCCCATGTTCACTCAGCAGACGCACCTGGCACAGATTCGGGCCGTTGAAGCGTGGGACATCACGGTGGGAGCCGAAGACGTTATTATCGCGATTGTCGACACCGGAGTTGATCTCGACCATCCTGATCTTGAGGACAAGATCGTTGGCGGCTGGAATACGTTCGAGCGCAACTCCGACTACAGCGACATTCACGGGCACGGCACCTTGGTTGCGGGAGTGGCCGCCGCCGTATCGGATAACGGCACCGGTGTGGCCGGCGTAACCTGGGATTGTCCGCTACTTGTGATCCGTACGACCGACGAGTACGGCCGGTCTTCCTCACGGCAGTTGGCCGCCGGTATCCTTTGGGCTGTTGCCCACGACGCCAGCGTCATCAATGTCAGCTTTGCTCCATTGTGGTCTGATCGGGTGGTGCGGGCTGCCGCCCAGGAGGCTTTCAACCGCGGACGCCTTGTGGTGATCAGCGCGGGTAACATGGGCGGCACGACCACAGCCCGTGGTTACAGCGAGGCATTGTTCGTCGGAGCCATCAGTAGCTCCGACCAGATCGCCTCCTTCTCGGATCGCGGTCCCTTCGTGGACCTGGTTGCTCCGGGGATAGGTGTACACTCCACCAAGCTCGGTAACGATTACGGCACGGCCAACGGCACGTCCTTCGCAGCTCCGATAGTCTCCGGTGTAGCGGCTCTGGCCTGGTCGATCAACCACGACCTCAGGCCTGTGACGATCGAATCAGTCATTCTGGATACGTGCATCGACCTGGGAACAGCGGGCAAGGACAGTGTGTACGGGCACGGGGCCATTGACGCCGCCGCGGCGGTCGGTCAAGCGGCAGAGACTTCGTTTGTGCCGGATACGACGCCGCCGAGCTTGCAGATTAGCCGGCCGGCGAGCGGAGCGACCATCTCGGACCGGTATACGGCATGGGTTACCGCCACCGATCGGTGGGGAGTAGCCGACGTTGTACTTTCGATCGACAGCATGCCGCATGCGACCGATACCCGGGCTCCGTACCGGTTCATCATCGATACTACAGCGTTCCCGGCAGGTTCGCACGAGCTTTCCTTTGTGGCTACCGATCTTGCCGGGAACGCGTCACCTGCCAAGAGCGTCACGGTTACCTTCCGCAGTTCTCTTCGCAACACCGGTGGATCGCCTTCCTGGATCACCTTCAATTCACCCGCTGACGGGGCGCTGGTTTCCGGGAATGTGTCGATTCAAGCCAGCGTTAGTGATTCCGACGGACTTGCCACTGTTGAATGGCTGGTCGATGGGACGACGGTCTTCGTCAGTCCAGTGTTCGGCGAGTCCACCGGGGTAAGCTACTTGTGGCGGACCGCGGGCATGGCCTCCGGTCGACACACCGTCACCCTCATCATCACCGACTTACGAGGCTACCAAACCAGCGGTCAACTCGACCTGATCGTGCAGTAAAATCGTCCCACCAGCTCCCTTGACGCATTGAGTCAAATCCGTCATTCTATGGGTTCCGGCCTGTGGCTACCCGAGGGCAGCGCAGGGATTCAGTAGGTTGGCAATAACATCCTGCGGAGCGGTTTCCCCGGTCGTGGAGCAGGGCGGTGGAGTGGTAAAACGGTGTACGCGATTATCAGTGACGGTTCTCACCAGTATCGGGTTGAAGAGGGTCAGGTCCTCGAGGTGGAGCGCAAGGACTTACCAGAGGATGCGGAAACCTTCGTATTTGATCGGGTCTTGTTCGTCGGAGGTCTTGAGGACGGCCCCAGGATCGGACAACCCGCGGTCGAAGGCGTCAAAGTGACCGCCTCGGTGCTCGGGGAGTTCAAGGGGAAGAAGATCACGATCCACAAACGCCGCCCCCGCAAGTACTACCAGCTCAAGAAAGGCCATCGCCAGAAGTACCTGCGAGTCAGAGTCGAGAAGATCGAGGTCTAGACCCGACTGTCGATTGAAGATTGACGATTGTCGATTTGTAAACGGGGCGGCATTAGTCCTTCGATCCTATGTATGGTTCATGGACTGCCGGCGCCTTCGGCTTTGGCATGCCACCCTGGATCCGACCAACAACCGCAACCACTACTACCTTTCCGACGTGATGGGTGGTAACATAGGCCTGTACGTCGACGACGATGGTGATCCGGATACGCTGGTGCGAGAATCCGTTCTCGCACCCACCATTCGGCCGGGACTTTCAGCGCCGATCCGGCGGCGCCGTGACCGAGCCGCGGACTTTAGTCTGCGCGGTGGTTCAAGTATCGATAATGCTGGACCTAGGTCTCCGCGCGGGCTGAAGCCCGCGGCTCAGAGGCAGTTCGACGCCTTCGGGAATGACATGACCAAGCCGCTCAGCTCGACCAGCTCGTTTGCCTGGCGAGGCCGGGAAGGCAGCGTCACCGACCGGGCCTCCGGGCTGGTCTACATGCAGGCCCGTCACTACGACCCGATCCAAGGCCGCTGGAGCGGGTCGGTCGGCTCCGTCGTGAGTGCTGACCGGTCAAGGAGTCAAGCGTCGCTGGGCAGATGAAGCGGGAATCAGGATTCATCGCTGGACCGAGACGGACCGATGGTTGGGTCAAGGTTGCCTCGGGCTGACGAGTTGTTCGCCTGGCAAACGAACTACGCAGCGCTTGGTGCGGATTCCGCCCGATGGGCAGGAAGTCCAGGAGATGTTGACGGTGGACAAGTATGACCTGGTTCGACACAAGCATTTTGTGGACGGGATGACGTTACGAGCCATCTTACGAGAGCTTGGAGAGTGCCGTCGATGAGCAATGTGCATCCACGACTAGTTACGAGATACTGTGACACGGTGTCTAATGCCGTCCTTCCTGTGTAGACAGGCACTGGAACGATCTCACTTGAAAGCGGGAAGGTATTGAGCGAAGAGGTATCCGTCATGGTCGGGCCTGACGGTGATGGATGGATTTGGTTCACCACCAAGGACAAGGAGTATCTCTCCCTGTTTTCAGCGCAGAGTACGATGGCCGTAGCTATTTCCGGGACTCTCGTTGACGGATCAAGCTTCGATGCCGAGTGCATGATCAGCAACATCGACATGCGCGGTAACAAAGGGACGGTGCGGCACGATGCGGAAGGGTGGAAAGTCAGTCTCTCGAATGCCGCAGAGTTTGGAATCCTCCTCACCGTAACGAAGGGACTCCGACTTGTGCGCGGCGATAAAGTCGGAGACAACTGTCAGATCGAGTACGTGCTGTTAAACGCCATCTTTGACGGAACGGAACATACCAGATACGACGAAGGGAGGTCGTCTCGGCTGGACACGTTTAAGTTCAATACAGACTCCCGGCATTGGACGATCCGCACGGACCGTCAGTTTGCCAAGGGCGACAAGTCGGCGCTTGAAGCAGGTACAGTTACCTTTCTCCCCACCGCGATTGCCAGCACCCATCCGGTGGGCGGAGAGAGCTTAACGGAGATCGACGAGGAGGTGGATGTCGTCTGTCTCCTGATGTCTCTTGCCACCGGGGCGGCGACGAGGTGGACAGCTCGAAGAGTATTTGACGACAGCAGCGTCAAGTGGCTCTATGCGGGTTACCGTCCGACCACAGGGGTGAGAAATCGTTCGTTCTTCGAACTTGTCTCGAATCATCGGCCCTCAGGTGGGCTGCAAGCGCTCCTTTCGCAGTGCGTAGATTCATACGCGAGCATCCGTGGCACACTCGGTTTGGACCGGGCGATTGGATTCCTTGAGGAATCACGCGTGCAGAAGGTTGTGGACCTGCGACTGCTCCTGGCAATGCTAGCAGTCGAGACATTGACGTACTACTGGTGCCTTGATGACGGGCTTGCACAAAATCAGGTAACGGCAATGAACATCGAGACTAAGATCAATCGCATGGCGAAGCGTTTTCGCGGAATCAAGCGGAAAGTGCTCCAGACCGACCTCCTACGTTCGGACGTTCGCAATCCCCTCCTTCACACAGGCGAGATTCCCGCGATGAAGCTTGATGAAATGCTGCGATGGGCAGACCGCCTCTACATACTAGCGTTCCGCATGATTCTGACGCTCGTTGGCTACACTGGGTTGTTCGCCGACCCCACCCAGTCACGTGCGGAGGTCGCAGCCTCTCTTGCCTGAAACCGACAGCCTGTTGATCCGACGTAAATGCTCTCGGTGTATCATCCGCCCATGAGCCGTGTCTCAGAAAAGAACAATAGAGTTGCTCAGGGCAAAGCCGCGCGTGCGTCGAGCGGCCCCCGGGCGTCTGGCTCATGTAGCGGTCAGTGATCGGTGTTATAATGCGAGCCGCCTGTTACGGGTTAGACGCGAGCAGAGTCGGTAGCGCGGGGAGATCACGGTAGTGCGCACGTTCAAATCTGCTGCATTTATAAGCGTTCTTTGCCTTGGGGCTCTGGCCATTCTGTCGATTGGCCGGGGGATATCTTCGGCTGAACCTCAGGGTGATACCGAAGACGCCTGGCTGGTTAGAGATCCTGTTGTCAGGGCAGCCAATCGCGGGGTGGCTCTGATGGAACGCTATCAATACGCTGAAGCAGTCAAGGCTTTCGAGAAGGCCGCCAGGCTGGCTCCGAAATCTACGGAAGTCCGCGTCAATCTGGCGATCGCCGTATACAACCGCAATGCCAAAGGTGACTTGGAACGGGCTGATGGGCTGTTGGACGCGGTGCTTCAGGAAGAACCGGACAACGTCCGGGCGTTGTATCTTCGCGGAATCATACACCAGTACCGAGGGCATGACGAGGAGGCGGTACCCTGCTTCCAACGTGTTCTGAAACTCGAGCCTCACGACGCCAGCGCCTGGTACCTGCTGGCGCGTAGCAAGTCGCACCTGGGTCAGCCCTGCCGGGCAGAGCTGGAACGGGCAATTCAAGAGAATCCCGCTCTGGTCAGTGCCTACTATGATCTTATGCGGGTTGCGAGGCAGGGGGGTGATCAAGAGCAAGCCCGGCTCTATCAAGAGAAATTCATCAAGCTGCGCCAAAGCCCGCTGGCGGATGCCGTGGTTATGCCCAACTACAACCAGATGGGTCCGCTGGCGGTGGTCCGGCCACTCTCGACCCTGCCCAAGCGGGGCGTGGCGAGCGGTGAGCTGGCCGCCGGCACGGTGAAAACCATATGGAAGGCATCGGAAGGGGTATCACTACAAGGCATCGAGGCAGGCGAGCAACCGGCCGTCATACGAGATATCCGGGGAGTGGTTGGCCAAATAGCAATGGCGGATGTGAACGGAGACGGCCGGCTGGACATGGTTACGACGGCAAGAGTAAGCCGCAGTTGGGGATGTACTCAGCTCCTGGCGAGACAATCCGACGGCAGTTTTGTCGATATTACTGCGTCATCAGGCTTGGCCAACGTCTGCGGTGCTATTGCCTATGCCTTCGGCGACTACGATAACGATAACAATGTGGATATCTTTGTAAGTCGCTTCGGACCCAACTGTCTGTTTCGGGGCCGTGGCGACGGCACTTTTGAGGATGTTACTGAAAAGACGAAGACAGCCGGTGCCAATGTTGTCAGCGCATCGGCGGTCTTTCTCGACGCCGACCACGATGGCGACCTCGACATCTACGTCTGCAATCTGTGTAGTGCTGCAACCCGTGATGACCCATCGCCCGCAGCCAACCAACTGTTAAACAATAACGCCGATGGCACGTTCACGGATATTGCGGCCAGTGCCGGCGTCGCCTGCCAATCGGAGCTAAGTGTTATGCTGGCTCCGGCGGACCTAGACGGAGATCGCGACACGGATTTAGTGGTGTTCAACCGAGGTCCAGCGCGGGTTTTCTTCAATGATCGCCTGGGCAAGTACCACGAAGAGCAGATCACCACCGAGCCGATCCGCGGCGATTCCGGCGGTGTGCTGCAGGACTTCAACGGGGACGGGCAGGTGGACTTGCTGGTAGCCCCGGGATGGGAGACACCTGGCCGATTGTACTTGGCCGACGGGACGGGGGCGCTTGTGCCAAGCTCGCAGTTTGATGGATGTATCGAGGCACTTGTTACATGGGATCGTCTCAATCAGATCCGTGTTGCTGACGTGGATCTCGACGGCGATCTGGATGTCGCTGTCTTCGGGCAGGATGGGCACGTTCTTCTCAACGACGGTTGGGGACGATTCGTTTCCAAGACCAGAGTCTGGCCAAGACCGGCGAGTGACACCGCGATCGCATCGCAACTGACAGACCTGACGGGAGATGGAGTACCTGATTGTCTGCGCGTCTGCACAAAGGGAAGCGGGCGGATCGAGTTGGTCGAGACCAAGCTCACTCCACCGGCGAACTGGCTGGTGGTCACTCCCACCGGCCATCGCGGAGCCGATAAGCGCACCCGCAGCCCGGCCAGCGGCTTCGGTACACGGATGGTGCTGCGATGCGGCCTGCACAGTCAGGTGATCACCTACACCGGTCTTGATGGCGGATTGACCCAGTCACACCGGCCTTGGATCTTCGGCCTGGATGGCGCCACAAAGGCCGATTATCTCGCATTTCGCTGGCCGGACGGTGTAACTCAATATGAAAACGACCTGGCGGCCGGAACACACCACCGGATCAGTGAAATGGAAAGGAGGGTGTCAAGCTGTCCGGTGCTCTTTGCGTGGAATGGGGAACGGTTCAAGTTCGTTACCGACTTTGCAGGTGTGGGTGGGCTCGGGTACTTCGTGGCTCCTGGCCAGTACGCTTCGCCCCAGATTATCGAGCATGTCAAGATCGAAACGGAGCAGTTGGCTGCTAAAAACGGCTTCTACGAGTTGCGTATCTGTGAGCCTATGGAAGAAGTGGGCTACATCGATCGGCTCGAACTGTTGGCCGTGGACCATCCCCACAGGTTCTGTGTGTATCCCGATGAGCGTTTGGCCATTAGCGGGCCTCCACCCTCTCATAAACTCCTTTGTCCAGCCAGGCCCATCTTCCCTGTCAGGGCGACGGCACCGGATGGCACAGAGTGCACCGAACACCTTGTGAAAGTGGATCGGGTATATGCCTATCAGCCGAAGCTCGATCGGCGCTTCTACGGTTTTTGCGAGCCTCACACATTGGTGGTCGACTTCGCGGATAGACTGGCCGAGCTCAAAGCGGGACGACAAGTGTATCTTTTCCTCAACGGTTGGATCGAATACCCCTATTCGCAAACCACTTTCGCTGCTGCTCAGGCCGGCGTGATGTGGCAGCCTATGAAGATCGAGCGGCAAACTGACAACGGCGAATGGGAAACCATCATCCCCGATGCCGGCGCGCCCGGTGGCATGGGTAGGATGATAACGATTGACCTTACCGGCAAGATCTCCACTGCCAACTGCACGCTGCGGATCTCGACAAACCTCGAAATCTACTACGACCAGCTATTCATTGCCGCCGATCGTGGAACCGAAGGGTTTGTGATCAGGAGCATTCCGATGGCCGATGCAAACCTTCGCCGGCTCGGCTTCCCATTGGAATACTCACCCGACGGTCAGCATCCTTATATTTACACATATGACAGCATCCAACCGACCTCTTCGTTCAAGATGCTCAAAGGCGCTTATACGCGCTATGGACCGGTAGAGAGTCTCCTTGCAGACTTCGACGACCGTTACGTCATCTTGGGCACCGGTGACGAGATCGCCGTACGCTTTGATGCCCGCGACCTACCCCTACCCAGCGACGGCCACACCCGCAGCTTCATCCTCATCTCCCATGCCTACTGTAAAGACATGGACCTATACACCGCCCATCCGGACACGGTTGGTCCAATTCCTTTCAAAGACATGAGTGCCTATCCTTACCTCCCATCCGAACGCTATCCCAAGGGTGATGAGTTTCGTCGTTATCGCCAAGACTTCAACACGCGATTTGTCGATTGAGAAGCCGGCAGGCTGTCGTATGCT
The DNA here is from genome assembly GCA_030616775.1 of Planctomycetota bacterium. GTDB lineage: Bacteria > Planctomycetota > Phycisphaerae > UBA1845 > UBA1845. The sequence continues at coordinate 33,756 of JAUWWQ010000014.1, read as the reverse complement.
ACACTCCTCTCACTTTTCCGTTCCGGATTGTCCCCAGGCGGACGGGGTGGAGGTTGTGGCCGGTGGGGTCCCAGGTGATGGGGCCTGTGACGCCGGGGAAGGGGGATAGTCCGCGAATGGCATCGCGGATCAGGACGCGGTTCAGACCGGCTGTGCGGATAGCGGCAATCAGCAGATTCATCGCGTCATAGGTATAGGCGGCAGTGTAGTCCGGGTAGATACCGAATTGCTGCTGGAAACGCCGGGCGAATTCGGCAGACCGCTCGTCAGTGGTCGATTGGTGCCACAGAAGCGGGAAGACAACACCTTCGGCCGATTGTCCGGCGGTTTCGATGAAGAGGCGCCGCCCCATCGCAGGCCCGCCGAACACCGGTACCGTCAGTCCCTCCCCGCGTAAGGCGCGCATGAAACGGCCCGAGTCCTGTGCGCCGGCGATCAGAGCCAAGGCAGCGGGTTGGAACTGGCGAATACTCTGCAGTTGCGTCTCGAAGTCTGCGCATTGCGGTCTGAACTGCACATGGAGGGATGGGAACAGCTTGAGCTTATTAAAGGCCGCGAGCAGCTCGGTGGTGAATAGTCGGGAATCGTGATCGGTACCCGAGACAGCGGCGATGTTTCTTCCCTCTGCGCAAGATACAATGGCTTGTGCCAGTGCCGCTGCCTGCAGGTGGTCACCCGGCGCGCAGGAGAATATCCACGGAACATTGGCCAGGTTGGCGGTCTTGTCGCTGGCCACCGGGCTGATAAACGCCAGCCGGGCTTTGGCGACAACCTGCTCGACAAGATGAGCGGAGGGACCGTCAGGTGCCCCGACAATCGCCCAGACACCCTCATCGTAGGCCAACCGGGTCACATCCCTGATGCCGCTGCCCCAGGGATTCTCTGACCAGCTCGTAACCAAACGAAACTCCGACCCGTCGTAGCCACCTTTGCGGTTGGCTTCTTCGATTGCCAAAGTCGCGGCGCACCACATCATACCGGCTTCCGTGTCGTTTGGATCGCTGGGGCCGAACCATCCGATCTTGACCTCTTCGATATCTATGGGCGAAGGGACTTCGCGTCCCGGGCCGGCGTATTCCGCAGTGTGTGAGCGGGCGTCGAAGAAAGGAATCATCGCCTCTGTTTCCAGCGGGGTGGTAGATCTCTCGATGGGCCCGCCGTGTCGATCGTCCACAGCACAGCCGACCGCGATTAACGAGGCCAGGACTGAGAAACTGAGCATTCGATTCATCGTGCCAGACATACTTCCCCGAAGATTGAGCGCCTCACCTGATCCGAACCGCAAGCGTAAGCGAGAGGCGCCTCTCACTCGCCGCTCGCTTCAGCCGTCTTCCGACTGACCCGGTCGCGCGGTGCAATCGTCCCTTGGGGAATGTCAAGGTCCTGACGCGAGTAGAACTTCCACTGCCCATCTTCGACTCTGGCCAGGAAGACCTCGCCTAGATCATCGAGGCAGGCGCTGAGTGGTATAACGCCGGTCACGCCCTTATGCGGCCTGGCCCGATGGGCCAGCACGTCTCGAATCTTGGCCCGGTTGAGACCAGCGGTTTTGATGGCCCATATCAGCATGCTCATACCGTCGTAGCCATGTGCCGAGTAGGTGTCGGGCTCGACACCGAAGCGCTGGCGAAAAACCTTCTGGAAGACCTCCAGGTCCTCGTCCTGCCGCTTGGGGTTCCAGGGATAGCCGCATACGACGCCCTCGGCGTTGTCCCCGGCGATTGCCAGAAACTCGTTGGAGACGCATCGATCACAAGCGTAGTATGGATGATTCATGCCCATGGCTCGCATTTGATTGACTATCAATGCTCCCTCCACCGCATTACCCCAATGGACGATCGCTTCGAGGTTGCTGGCTTGGAGTCGTTCCAGTTGCAGCGAAAAGTCCTCCCCACCCACCTGATATGCCATCTCGAGGATGATGGGGTGACCCAGCCGGCGGGCTCCGTCCAGAATCTCGCGCACTCCGAAGCGCCCGTACCGATTGCTTCCCCTAATGATCCCGATGCGCGTGTAGTTCAACTTGCGATACAGGTAATCCACCAGCAGGTAACTCATCTGCCGGTCGTCACCGATGCAGCGGAAGACCCACGGGATGTTGGTCTCGATGAATGTCGGATCGGTGTCACCGCTGTTCATCATGACAATCTCGGCCTTTAGAGCCACTCGTATGGCGATGTGACTGTTGGCCCCGTCAATGGTGCCCAGAATGGCCCAGACCTTGTCCTTGTAGGCCAACTTGATGATCTCGTTGCCCGAGGCCCCCCACAGGCCGTTGTCGTTGGAGATGACCAGCTCGAACGGGATGGCTCGCTCCGGGTATCCGCCGGTTTCGTTGGCCTGTTCAATGGCCAACTGGGCACCGCGAAGCATGGCGATTCCCAGTGCCTCTTCGTGACTCTTGCCACCTGTAGCGACCGACACTGTAGACATGATCGGACCGATGAAACCGATCTTCACTGTCTTGAGATCCCTAGGCTCTGGAATTGCCCGACCCGGACCGGTGTATTCCAACTGCTCCAGGAAGTGTTCTCTAAACGGCGTGACGTGCCGGAAGGGCTCGACGTCCACCGCCGACCGGGCATAGTTGTGATCCCTTCTGAGGACCAGTGGCGGTACCTCATAAGGATCCACGTCAATCACCTCCAACAGTTTCTCAATGTCTGCCTGGTCCGCTCGATCAGGCTCGTTGGTAGTCTCCTCCTCGGCTGCCGCGGGCAGCGTGGTCGGATTCAGCCCGAACCAGACCAGCACACCTGGAAGCATGCAGAACATCAAACCCTTTGATTTCATCTTGTCTGCCTCCGATGTTTTCTCAATTGTTCTTCCCCAAAGCATCTTTGGGGCGGCGAAGGCCTGGATAGTATCCCCGACCGATTGCGTGGCCGAGCCCCTTCGACGTACCCACCCAGGCATCATCACCGTCGAAATCCACCCATAGTACGTAGTTGTGTGGGAGATTGGGCGGCGTGTCGATTACCATAAGTACATCTGTGCCTTGTTGTACCACAGCTTTGCCTTTGTGAGTCGTGTGGTCTGTCGTGTAAGTCACCCAGGTATCCGTGGGAAAGTCAGCAAGGACACCAAGACCCTTGTCGGTGGAGAACCAGGCCTCGTTGGCACTGCGGCCTATAACCGCGTTGTTGAAGTCGCTCGGCAGACCGGACTCATGCGCAAAGTAACCTCGCCAATGTCGGCCGTCATAGCGGGAAGCGCCGAAGTACGTGGTAACCCACAGTGTCTTTTCGACATAGCTCACCCCGGTGGTGATGACGTGGACGATCCCGTCATCGCGATACAGGTCGATCTCCATTTCGCCGTCGGGATCGAGGTAATCCTTCCATGTTCCTCGTTCGATGTTGTATTCCAGCACCCCACTGCCCCAGACACCCAGATACACCAGACCGTCGGCGTAGCAACAACCATAATTCCAGATCTCTTCCATCGGGGCGTTCTTCTCGGTGAATATGGACCACTCGCCGGTCACAGGGTTGTATCGACTGGCTCCTGCAGTGGTTGCGGCCCAGATATTGTCATTTTCCACACATACCCCGTAGACAACATCATTGACCAACCCACTGTTGAGCTGATGCCAATGATCGAAACGTCCACCACTGAAGCGGGCCAAACCTCCGCCGAACAGCCCGAGCCACACATCTCCGGTTTTGGGGTGCACGTCGATTGCCCCCACGGCGCGCCAGGGAAGACCCTGCTCTTCACCCCACGTTTGAATCTTGCTCGTTCTCTTGTCCAAACAGGCCAGCCCGTCTTCCGTCCCGACCCACACTCGATCACCATCAACCTTGACCGCAAAGATGTGATCGTTGGGCAGGCCGTCCTTCGTCGTATATTGCTTCCACTTGGTATAAACGTAGGGCATGCCCGGCAAATCCGGCGCTGGGCTTGCCGCCCCGGCTCTGTCGCCCGTTTTCTGGGGACTGTTTGGCTCCGACGGTGCGACCGCGATGCTCTCTCGAACGACAGTCCAAGGTCCCACAAGAAAGGCAGTCAGTAGGACCATTACGCCACCGAGCCGGCAAGTTATGGGGTTCAATACTCCGCCTCCTCTTGCGGATCAGAGTGTCTTGAGATACTCGATCAGGTCGTTCAACTGATCCTTGGTCATGTCGTTGGTGACCCCGTGTTGATCATATGGGTTGAAACGTGTCCAGATCTCCTCCAACGTTTCGGAGATACCATTGTGCAGGTACGGTGCCGAGTCATAGATGTTGTTCAGGTGAGGCACGTCAAAGTCGGACTCGCGATCCAGCCACATTTTCGTACCCACGTTGCGGCGCGAGCGATCCGTGAAGAGTGGTGGAAAATGGCAGGTCACACAGCGGTTCTCGAGCGGGATGACGCTCCCGCTGTTAGTGACCGTTCTGTCAAACACGGCCTTGCCGCGCCGCTGGGCCGGCGTGAGCTCGCCGCCAACCGGCCTATGGCGGTTGGGCGGCCTGGGAATCGTGCAGATGTAATTGTCCAGGGCGGACAGTTCCTGCGGTGTAAACGGCTGAATGCGGGTAAAGAACACCGCCAGCCGTGGCCCGCACTGGCGCTGCAGACTGGGGTTGGTCCCCTCCCACTTGAACGGTGCAGTATCAAGAATCCCGCGGAGCGTCCGGTTGTCCACCGGGCTGATTCCGATCCCATCCGGTTCGATGTCGTAGGTCAGACCGTCAATGTGGCCGTCTGGGTGGCACGAATGACAGGAGAACTGCCGGCGAAACGTGATGTCGGCGCTATGGAAAACCCGTTCGCCATGGCGGACCTTGGTGATGACTTTCGGGCCGCCCAGGTCAATCCGGGCCACCGCATCAAGTTTGGCGACGTCGATGACGGTAATCGAGTCGTCCAGGGCGTTGGCCACAAAGGCGGTCCGGCCGTCGTGTGAGAACAGCACTCCCCTTGGACTGTCTCTGGTGGGAATGTGCTTGATGATGAACTCAGTGGGCTTGCCCAGGTGGTTTGGGAATACATGCTCACGCTCGTAGGGAGAAGCGTTTTCCAGCATTGCGACCAGCTTGTCGACATCAACGACTGCCACGTGATCCGAACCGCTGCTGGTCACAAAGGCGTACCGCCCGTCCGGGCTGATGGCTACGTCGGCCGGATCCGGGAAGCACAGATGCGACTCGTCGAGCAGAACCTGATCCACTGTCCCATCACGCCAGATCACGCCCATTCCGTTGGTGATCGTCCACCCCTGGAGCAGCCGCGTCATGGGCACCAGGTTCTTCGTACGGTTCAGGGTAATCAAGGCGAATTTACCACTTGGATGCCAGGCGATGCCCTGCATCAGATTGGCCCCGGGAACGACAACCCGGTTCTCGACGACGGCACGATTGGTGTCAATGATTGTCACCTCGGACACAGACGGCGTTCGGAACGGAACAAACCGCGACAGTGTATTGGTCACTGCGATCTGCTTACCGTCGGGGCTGATGGCCAACGACCAGGGGCTGCGGCTGGCTGCAAGCCGCTTGGTTTCCTGCAACGTTTTTGCATCAAGCACCGAGATGCTGTCCGCCGGAGTGTTGAGAACATAAATGAGCTTGCCTTCTCTATCGGTAATCACGCCGTGCGGCTCATCACCGACAGCGACTGTCTGCAGAACACGCCGTGCTCGTGTGGAAATGACGCTCAGACTGTCATCCAATCGGTTGGTGACATAAGCACGCAAACCATCGGGGCTGAAGGTCACGTCCGTGGGTTGGCCCCCGGTTACGATTTCAGTAACTGCCTTGCGCTCCGCAACATCCACGACGATAACGGTGTCGGAGGCTTCACACGCCACATACAGTTCCTTGCCGTCCGGCGACAGTGCCAGATTGAGCGGGGTCTTGTAGCGGAGGGCCCGGGCTTCTTTGCCCTGGTCCGGTGGTCGCGTCGGGTGGGCGATCGCTCTGACGGAGGTTTCATAATCAAACGTGCGTCCGTGGGCGTTCTCGTGGCATGGTATACAGGTTTCTTCAGTGACAGGCCGCAGCCCAGCTCGCCGGGCAGCCAGCCGGTCCCTCATGACGGCCTCAGGCGAATACTCGCTGCCGAGGCCGTGGCAACTCTCACATTGGACTCCGTCAGCAAAGTCAAATCCCTCTAATATTCCGTCCTTGTCGACGGTAAAACCAGTAGTGTGACAGCCAAGGCAACGTGAATTCTCTTGCGGGTTGCCGCTGACACCTGCGCCGGCAGCCATTTCATAACCGGCTTTTGTACCCAGTACAGCGTAAGCCCGGGCATGTTTGCCTAACCGCCACTTGCTGAACTGGTAGCCCATCTTCGGTCCTTTATGGCACCGGGCACAGGCCATGACCCCAGTGTACTTATACTGAGTGTCACTGACCGCACCGCTCGGCGGCTGAGGTATCCAACCGTGCTGATCCGCTGGTGGATTGGCGGGCATACCAGTCTGTTCGTGCCCCCCCCCACACACCGACTTCAACTCTTTCCTGATGTCGATCTCCGGTGATCGCAAGACCGCAACGTGTGAACCCTTGACGTTGTGACACATCATGCACTGACGCTCACCCGGCGTCTTCAGTCCGAAGCGCACGGCCTTCTCCCGATCCATCAGGTCACCCATGACGTTGGGACTTATGTACTCGCTGCCGGGACCATGACACGATTCGCATTGGATCCCGTCCTCGAGGAAGAAGGTGTCCTCCTTTTCCCAGGGCTCGGTCTCGTAGGCCGTCGCATGACACCCCAGGCACGCTGCCGCATCTTGCGGTTCCTGGCGAATCCCGCTCAGCTTGGCAACCTCCCGGGCTTCAGGGCTCCATAGACAGGCGTAGGCCTGAGCATGCTTCGACGCCCGCCAGCGGCTGAATATGTGGTTGCCGTTCTTCGCCCCGTGACATCCCGCACATACGCGGACACCGACATACACCGGATGTCTATCCGGAACCCCCGGGTCCGAACCCAGGACGGAATCCGTCAATGCACAAGCGGCCGGGAGCACGATGTACAAACGCCATGGCATGGCGTCGCTCTCCTTATCCGTCATCCTGAACGACCGTGAGAATCCGGTCGGCCTTGACGTTCTTCAAGCTGGTAACGCTGCCGTTCGGCCAGCGAATCTCGACACTATCGGCTTTGGTCGCCTTGCCCAAGCCGAAATGACCTCGGGGGTCGCTTTGTGAAAGATAGCCCGTCACCGCGACCAGTTCCTGCACCATCCGCATCCCGCCGACCATGACCGTGACGCGGGCACCAATCGCCTCGACCTTGGTGCGGGCCAGCTTGGGGACAACCGTCAGCCAATGGTTCTTGTTCCCACCATTGTTGCGGAGCAACTTGGCCGGCCCATTAAGGTTCATGACCAGCATGTCCATATCACCGTCGTTGTCATAGTCGGCGAAAGCAGCCCCCCGGCCGACGTACTTTTCTTTGAAGTACGGCCCGGACTGTTTGGCTACGTCAATAAACTTTCCGTTCCCGTCGTTGCGCAACAGGACGTCCTCCTCGGTGTACTCGTGATGGGCGTTGCCGTTGGCCACGAACACATCAAGGTAGCCGTCGTTGTCGTAATCAATCAGTCCGCCGCCCCATCCGGTATACTGGCCACATGCCACAGCCAGATTGCTCGGTGCAGTCACGTCTACAAACCATTTGCCCTTGTTGATCAACAGGCACCCGTACCCCATATCCGGAATGTATACATCCAGCAGGCCGTTGCGATCCACATCGCCGACAACCGGACCCATCGAGGAAGCACCCTGTCCGCCTTCTCCAAAAGCCAGGCTCCATTCCAGGGCCTGATTCGTAAAGGTCCCCTTGCCGTTGTTCACAAAGTAGCAATTGGGTGTGGCATCGTTGGCCACGTAGAGGTCCATATTCCCGTCGTTGTTGAGGTCCGTGGCGATTGCGCTCATCGCCCGGCCGTCGGGGAAGTGCAGTCCGGTCTCTTTGGTCACATCAGTGAATGTACCGTCGCCGTTGTTGCGATAAAGTCGGTCGGGTTGGGCCTTATAGCTTAGCGGACCGGGATACCCGGCTGCCGCATAGAAGTCACGGAACTTCCCCGCATCGTATTCCAGATAATTGGCGACATAGACATCCAGATCCCCATCTCTGTCATAGTCCAACCACGGGGCCGACAGGCTCCAATAGGTATCCTCCAGTCCTGATTTGGAGGAGACATCCGTGAAAGTACCATCCCCATTGTTACGGTAGAGCACGTTGGGACCATAATTCAACACATATAGATCCAGGTCTCCGTCGTTATCATAGTCGGCTGCCGAAGCCCCCATTCCATACCCCTGATCACCCACCCTGGTATTGTGGGTTACATCGCTGAAAGTGCCGTCGCCGTTATTGCGGTATAGTGCGTTGGATAGCTTGCCTCTTAAGTCCCGTCCGAAATTATCATTGACCTCGCGCAGCCAACACCCATTCAAGAAATAGATGTCGAGATGCCCGTCGCCGTCGTAATCGAAGAACACGCAACCCGGGCCGGTCCCTTCGACAATGTTACTGAGATTGTGATCGCCGTAACTGTGCTTAAAGCGAATGCCGGCCTGCTCGGTTACGTCCTCAAAGACGGGCAAGGTTGGCTCCTTTCCTCTTGCCGGTCCCACAGCCAGGAGAAAGACGCTTATGGCTACAGGTGCGTGTGTCATTTCACACCTTCACTCTCAATATGCCCAGCCGTGTCTACGGTGGATTCATCCGCTCCGGGGATACCATCCCAATGTGCGCCCAGATCGATCCACTCGATGAAGGTCAGTTTTTCGTCCTCAGTCAGTTGTCCGGCCCCCCGTGGTGGACACACAGGAAATAGTTCTTCGGGACGGTAGCTTTCATCCCACGGGCGAGAGGTGTTGCGGCCAAAGATGCGCCAAATTAGCGAGCTGGTTCGGGCCTGCCCGGGATGCACATAATGCCCCTTGACACGTTCAGCGCTCACAAGCGAACTCGAGATGGGGGCAGTCAGGCTGTGGTACGCAAGGTTGGACTGCCCGGTCGGTTCAGCACGTAGGACCGGCCCGGCGCTCTGGCACGAGTGGCATGCCGTGCATTTCTTGACGATGATCGGCATGACGTCGCGACGGAAATCGACTGTCCGTCTCTTCTTTGCGGGCAGGGTCAGCTTGTTGCCTGGGCGTTTCAATGCGTCAACGAATCTGTTCTCCGGCGTTAGCTCGGGATCCTCGTGACAGCCGATGCATCCGCGCCGCTCACGATGCTTTACCCATATCCAGCCGCAGGTGCCAAGCGCCATCCCATTGGCATCGAGGGTTTGAAGCTGAATGGGCGTGTCGGCCGGTACTTCGATGTGGAATGATCCATCCTCCTCGACCGGAACCACGCCCAACAATCGTTTCATGGCAATCCCGGCAAAGTGACTCTCCGAACCGCCGACGTTCATGCGGGTACCCGCCAACGAAGCGTCGGATGGGTGAGCGACATCCATACCGGCGGGCTCCGGCACACCTTCTATGACGCGCAGGCGCTTGATCATTCGCGGCCTCATTTGTGGCGTCAGAGCCGGGTCTGTCTGGTAGGCATTGAGGCAATAGAATTTCCCAGTCGAATACTTCTCATTGACCACGCTGGACCGTCCGTCCGGCCGGGGCCGGGGAGCCAGCACCTTGGCATGCATGTCGTGGAATTTCGGATCGTCGAAGACCAGTTCCTTTCGTCCGCCACGCGGATCGAGCCGGTAGATGCCGTGAGTGTCCGTCGCGATCGCCTGTCGGAACGATACCAGCACAGTACCATCACTCAGCGGCGATGGTGAATGGTACAACCCGGGCTCACCATGGGTCACCTGTCGATGCGAGTAGAAGTTACGTCGCAGCTTCACCGAAGCAAGCTGCCCTGCACCATCCCACCCCACTTCGTCGGCTTCAATGAACACCACCAACCGATCAGTTGTAGCGCTGGGCATGTGCTTGATACGCCGCCCTTGATCACCGCAGAATAACGCGTAATCCGTGCCATCCGTGTTCACGCCGAACAGCGCCACCCGTCCTAGAGGACCGCGCCCAAGGTCCATGCGCTGCCAACCGGCCAGCAGCACACGACCGTCCTCCATCAGGAACGGGTCCATGTCGTCGCTCAGGTTCATCGTCAACCGGCGCACCTCACTGCCGTCGAGTCTGCAGCTATAGAGGCTCGTTGCGAGCCCGGCGCCATACTCGTTCATAACCCCGGCTGCATCGCTGACGAACATGATCTGATACCACGGCTCAGTGGAAACGATGGTATACAGCGTGGACTGATAGGCAGGACTACGACAGTTTCCCAGGTCCTTGGTGATCTGCCTTGCGTCTGATCCGTCGGCGTTCATCTCCCAGATGTTCCACCGGTCCTGCGCTTCCCGCTTGGCTGCGAACAGAATACACTTCGCATCAAAGGAAACATCCAGCTCGCATGCGCTGCTGAATCCCTCAGTCAGCACTTGCAGCTTACCATCGGGATCGAGGCGGACAACGCGACCGCCTTCGCCATAGTTGGCACGCAGCATTCCTTGTGCGCGCCCGGGTAGCTTCTCGATATCCGACCCGGCCGGGATCTGCACGAATACGATGGGTGATTCGATGCGAGTTGTAGGGACGCCGCTCGACCATACGATGCACGGCCAAGTCAGCAGGACAGCCATGACAAAAACCGGCACAGGCGAACGCCCCGCCAGCGCTGGTCGCGTCTCTGACCATCTCCACCGTACTTGAAGGAGTCTCATTTGCGCCATGACTCTCTGTCGATCCAGCCCTTGCCAGGCATGGAGAAACTGAGGAAGCCTCGCTGGGCCCCGGCATGCAAACCAGCGATATTTCCCCCCATGCTCGCGCCCTGGTCATTGGAGGCGGTGAAACCGCACCCCACGCCGCAGTTGCACGAACTTGCGACAGCTGAAAGACGATATCGTAGCCGAGGTCCAGAGCGATTTCAACGCCGTCGACGTGGATGGTCATTCAAGTCCCTCCACATTGACGAAGGTTAGAGGCACAAAGGTAGAGTCGTTAACGCCCATTTCGACCGGACAGCGGGAAACAGCTTTGCTTCGAAGCCGTCTCACTCCGGGGCTTCGCCTGTTTCCGCACGGTACAGGGCGCCTGCCGGGATCAGTCTCTTTTCAATCCCCGGGCCCTCGTAGCGGACTTCCAGGCCCTCACCGCCGCTGTGTTCGAAGAAGATCACCCGGATTGCGTGCAACCCCGCCTTCAGACCGATTCTTCCGGACCGTTCGCGCATCCCGTGCAGGCCGTCGTTATCCACGACTTCGACGTCACCGACGTACAGCCTGCTGCCATCGTCACTCGATGTGTAGAAGGTGTAGATACCTTCCCGTGGGATGCCCACGAAACCCGTCAGTGTGAGAGCGTATCGGTCATCCCGGGCCCGCGGTGTCAGATTGAAACCCGCAATCGTCCCTGACGTGACCGGTGTGAGCGTGTCAAAGTTCGGCAGTTTCTCCCAATCACCTTCGTAGTAGCGATACTCCAGACCGCGCATGACATCCGGTGGGTCTTCCGGGGTGCGAGGCTCGGTGATCGTGAAATTGGCGCGGGTTACACGGTCGTGGAGCACGCCCCGCCCAACCACCCGTGCGGCCACCACGGCGCTGTGGTCCAGCTCGAACGGACTGGTGTAATGGGACGAAGATGCGGTCGGCTCGCTGCCGTCGAGCGTATAAACGATTTCCGCACCTTCAAGGTCCGTGGTCAGGTTGACAGTAACAGGATCGATGTACAGCCCGCCGTGGGGCTTGACGTATGCGGCGGTGATGCGGTCGTAAAGCGGCTGGGCGGGCGCCGTATCCTCGTTGGGATTGTCAGCAACGGTCATGGCCATGATACGAATACGCTCGATATTCGGAAGCGTCACCTCAGTGGCACCTGCAGGGAGGTCAATGTCGTAATTGAACAGATAGCAGAATACGTAGGGTTCATTGCCCCCGGTGCCGGCATCGTGTCGGTGCGTACCGACCCAGGCGATTTCGTCACGATGGATAAAGCCGGGAGCCATGTTGGCGGCATCGTACAGCCAGCCGTTCACCATCAGGCTGTCCGATTGGCCGACCCAGCCGGTGAAATCATGGACGGCGATCTTGGCCGACTCCTTCCCCGCCCGGAACACTCCGGTCGCGGGCCCGCCTGCCGCCGCCGCCAGAATATACAGATGGTCGAAGTCACCCGACGGCAGGGTAATTGTCTGACCGCGGCAGCGAAGTGCGTTGTTCCTGTCCGCTGCCGTAGGACCGACCGCAAACAGGATATCCCCGCTTACAATCGTCGACGGAAGCAGCTCCGCCGGCAGTGTATGACCTGCCCCGTCAAAATCGCCGTCCGTTCTGTCATCGTCTCGGCTGACGACGTCAAGATCGAAGGGCAGGGCGACCGTCCGGGCGACCGGAGAGGTGAGCCGGCTGCTCGAGCGGGCCAGCTTCACGGCGAGCGTTCGCGGCTGATATGGACCCAGGTCCACGGCCAGCAGGCCGCCGCGCACCTCGACATCACCGATGGGCCGCTCGACCCCACTGACCTCGCGGGCGGCAACGACGGGCATGGCGAATGACAAGCCGACGTCACGCACGGGCATCCCATGTGCCTCCTGCAGACGAACGATGATCTCGTCTGTCTTTTCCGCCTTCTTGATCGCCCGGACCACCGCTTGTGGTGTGTTTACCCTTAAGAAGGAAAAGCGTTTCCCGAGCGTCCCAGGGTGGGCGACCGTCACAAAAGCCATCAGCGGTTGATTGAGCCGGGCCGCCTGTGGGATAGTCTGGCCGGCGCGCCAATCGCCCTTGTGACCGTAGAGGCCGTACGTCAGCTCGTGCCGACCCATGTCCTTCTCGATGTCGTTAGGGCTGTGAATCAACGTAAGTCGCAAGGTGCTGTCGTCAGGCTTGTCCCAGCCGTACTTGCAGTCGTTGAGGATCGACACGCCGAATGAGCCGTCCTTTGCGGAAAGGTCCGCCCACTGCTGAGCGGGAACTTCGTATTTTTTCTCGGTGTTGTTTGGGCGTTCAATGACCCCAAAACCCAGATCGTAGGTGGCCGACTCATTTGAGCTTGTGAGCGGGAAGGACGCCTTAAGGAGTGTCTTCGGCGTGCGCCAGTCGATGCTCGTGCCCCATTCCACGTGCGCTCCCGCTTGGCCGGCTGCCAGGCGAATCTGCTGGAAAAAGGTGGATCCGGCCGTCCGGCGGACTACCTTTATCGCCGCCCGGGCCGGGCCGCGTTCGATCACCTTGACTTCGACCGGATTGGCCGCATGGGCGTAAGGCTTGGCCGCGATGTCCTCGTATCGGATCTCCCACTCAGACCAGTAATCCGGCGTGTTTGGGAACAGTTCTAGCCGGGCAGGACGCGCCAGAAGCTCACGTCCTATAGACTTATCGTAAATGCCTGCCACGTCGCCGTCTTTGTTCAGGCGGACGCGATACTTGCGATTCTCCAGCCCCGACTCCGTTACCGAAAGCCCCGTGGACATCGAGCAGGGTGCCGCTGCGGGCCGAACGTCATAAACCGCAAACCCCACCGACGGCACTCGCGCCAGGAAGAGAACTTGGACTTCCTTGTCATTGACTCCGTTGACCTGCGATGGGACCTCCCGGCCCGATGGTCCATACACACGCACCGCCCGAGCAGTGCTGTCGGGAAATCTAACGGTCGCTTCGACCACGTCCTCGCGCCTAACGCCCAGTGGATTGAATACGATCACAGGGACCCCTTCGACTTGCGTGTCCAACGCCCTGGCCACGGCTCCTACGGCGTTGCCAAGAACCGCCGCGAACTGGTTGAGGGCGATGATCTCATCGTTCCAGGAGAAAGTATAGGCTTGCGGGATGCTGGTGCCGGTCAGATCATCGTGAAACTGGTGCCAAAGAAACCGGATCCAAGCCTCCTGGAGCCTGGCTCTCGGATAGACCGCCGCGCCGAGCCAATCTGCCGCCACCGACGCCCGTTCCGCAGCATCGGCCAGCAGTTCGTTCTTGCGGTTCCAGCGTTTCATCGCCGCCTGCGACGTGTAACAACCCGTACCGTGGCGCGTCATAAGAAGCTCACCTTTGTACCGGGGGAGCCGCCCGATCTGCTCAGGCGTCAGATCCCGGTAGAGTTGATCCGCAGGGGCGCTGATCACGCGGATCGGCCCCTCGCCGGCCAGCGCCTTCTCCAGCCAGGTCACCGACTCCTCGTCCGGTGCCCCGCCCACATCTCCGACACCGAAATACTTGTAGCCCACGTGCGCGCCGGATTGGTGGCCGAGTCTCTGGATGCGCTGCAGCCATTCACTGTCAGTGCTCAGATCGCCGCGAAGCTTGCTGACATAGTCGCCCGGGTTGACCGCCGCCACGATCGTCGAACCGTCCACACCCTCCCACACGCCGATGTCAAAGGGAATCTCCACGGAGGAGCCCCAGGTCAGCTTCTGCGTCGAAAACCCTTTGAGCCCGCAGTGGGCCGCCACCGACGGGAGGGCGTAACCGAAGCCGAAGCAATCGGGCAGGAAAATGTCGCAGCTTGTCCGGCCGAACTCCTGCTCGAAGAAACCGTTGCCGTACAGGATGTGCCTGATGAGCGACTCCGGCGAGGGAACGTTGACGTCGCCGGCGTCGACCGAGCTGCCGCAAACGTGCCATCTCCCTTGCGCTATGTAGTCCTTGAGCCTGGCATACTCCTCGGGGTAGTACTCCTTCGCCAGCATGTAGCGAAACGCACCCTCGAAACTGAACACGTAATTGGGAAACTGATCGAAGAGGGCAAAGTTGCCGTGCAGCGTATTGGGAATGTACTCGTCGATCGTGGTCTGGATCGTCCATAGCCATTGCGTATCCAGATGTGCCGTGGCCGTAACGTAGAGTGCGGGTTCCTGCTCCTTGTCAATGTGAGAGACTTTTTCCACCTCATCGCTGTGGACCGATGGCCCGGCCCAGGCGATGGCCGCCAAGGCAGCACTCGATAGGATCAACCACATCGACCGTCGAAACATTGTCTTTCGCCTTTCGACCATTATTCCTCCCCAGTTGTCTGCGCCGCGACTCGTCTCGCATCCAACGAGTGACCGCCATCCTAGCGGACCGTCCCAGGCTGTCTGGTCTGGCGGGATTCCCGCTTCTGCCAGCTCTGCTTCCTGGTGAAGTCAAAGATAGGCTTGTTCAGCGTTTTCGCAACGGTGTTCGCCTCGCCGGTTACTTCGACGTCAACCCTGTCCCTCATAGGCCCTCTGAGTTATCTTGTACGGTGATACCGAGCGGCTCGCTGCGCAGTGGGCCCGCGCGGGACAGCAGGACGTGCTTGGCTAGTGGCACGTGGCCTCATGTTGGAGAGCCGGACCGGGGCTGGAGAACCGCATGTTGATGACCAAGACATCCAGGCGAGGGAGAGTGTCAACTTCGACCGGCGCGGCGGCGACACGCTGGCTGACAGTGGTGGTTCTGGCCTTTCTGACCACGGCCGGCTGTAAACGCTCGGAGCCGACAGGTACAGAGCCCGCAGCGGCGGAGGCGGAGCCACATGCGAAACGTATCGGCGTCACCCTACTCACCGTACAGCACCAGTTCTATCAGGACCTGCGGGCCGGTCTGCAGGAGGAAGCTGACCGGCACGGCTACGAACTGCTCATCACGACGGCCGAGCACGACCCGTCTCGACAGGCCGACCAGATTGACCAGTTTATAGTGCAGCAGGTGGATGCGATCGTGATCTGCCCGTGCGATTCGCGAAGCGTGGGAGCCGGCATCGTGGAAGCCAACCATGCCGGGATTCCCGTCTTCACCGCCGACATTGCCAGCAGATCGCCCCTGGGCAAGGTCGTGACCCACATTGCATCCGACAACAAACAAGGTGGGCGCAAGGCCGCCGAACTGCTCGCCGAGGCGCTCGGAGAGAAGGGAAAGGTGACCATCCTCTCCCACCCCGAGGTTGCCAGCGTGATGGATCGTGTTGCGGGATTCAAGGAGAAGCTCGCCGAGTATCCCGATATTGAAATCGTCGCGGAACTCTCGGCCGGCGGTAAACGCGACAGGGCCGCCAGGGTCATGGAGGACCTGCTGCAATCACACGCAGACCTCAGCGGCCTGTTCGCCATTAACGACGACACCGCCTTGGGGGCGCTGGCTGCCGTCGAGGCGGCGGGGAAGCTCGAGCAGATCAGCATCGTCGGCTACGACGCAACATCCGAGGCTCGTGAGAAGATCAAGACCGGTGCGATCTACGGAGACGTGATCCAACATCCTCGCCGCATCGGCCGGCTCACCATCGGCGCGATTCACGACGCCTTTGCCGGCCAGTCCCCACCGGCTGTCATTCCAGTCGAAGTCGGCACGTTCACCCGGGAGTCGGGATGAGCGTCGCCCCGCCGCGCCTGCGTTGCGATCGGGTCCGCAAGGCCTTCCCGGGCGTGCTGGCCCTTGATGATGTCAGCCTGGAAGTGGCTCCGGCCGCCATTCATGCGATCGTTGGGGAAAACGGCGCCGGCAAAAGCACGCTGGTGAAGATTCTCTCCGGTGCGGTTATGGCTGACGCCGGAACGATCGAGTTGGACGGACGGCCGGCAGACATCACCGACGCACGCTCCGCCCAGCATCACGGCATCGCCATCGTGTATCAGGACTTTACTCTGGCCCCCGACTTGTGCGTCAGTGAGAACATATTCCTGGGGCGCTGGCCAAGAACGCGACGAACAGGCTGGGTTGATTTCACGAGCCTTCATCAGAAAGCATCCAATCTGCTGGCGACGCTGGGCATCGAACTGCCGGTGCGGCGTTCGGTTGGTGCCTTGATGGTGGCACAGCAACAAATGGTGGAAATCGCCAAGGCCCTGTCGCTTGATGCCCGCATCCTGATCCTCGATGAGCCATCCGCCGTGCTGACCTCTCATGAGCTTCAAGCCCTGTTTACGCTGGTTCGGGACTTGAAACGGCGCGGGGTGAGCGTGATCTACATCTCTCACCGGCTTGACGAGATATTCGACATCGCGGACGTCGTAACCGTGCTTCGCGACGGGCGGCATATCTCGACCAGGCCGATCCAAGTGGTCAGCCGCAGCCAGTTGATCACCGATATGGTCGGGCGAGAACTCAAAGACGAATTTCCCACCCGCTTGTGTCCCATTGGGGACGTGGTGCTGCGGATCAGCAAACTCTCAGCTCGCCGGCGTTTCGCCAATGTGAGCTTCGAGGTTCGCGCCGGCGAAGTGTTCGCATTGACCGGGCTGGTGGGCTCGGGACGGACTTCCATCGCCAAGACCGCGTTCGGTGCGGTCCGGGCCACCGGTGGTACCGTGGCGGTCTGCGACCGGATCGGGCCCTTCGCTCAACCATACCAGGCGATCGCCGCGGGTATGGCCATGCTGCCCGAAGATCGCAAACAGGAAGGTCTGCTGCTCGAGCGGACCCTGCGGGAGAACGTCACCCTGGCCCATCGAAAAGCTGCCGCGGTGGCGGGCTTTCTTCACATTGGCCGGGAACGCAGCCTCGCACGGAACCTGATGACCGACCTTAAGATCAAGGCGGTCGGCACGGAATCGCTCATCGCTACGCTCAGCGGAGGAAACCAGCAGAAGGTTTTGCTTGCACGGTGGATGTCCCTACCGCACCGGGCCATCTTCTTCGACGAACCCACTCGTGGTATCGACGTGGGCGCCAAATATGAAATCCATACGCTTATCAACCGCTTGGCGGGAGAGGGCGTGGCTGTGGTGTGATTTCCTCCGAACTGCCCGAAGTGATCGGGATGGCAGATCGCATCGGTGTCATGCACCAAGGGCGGCTGACCGGCATCCTGGACAACCGCAGGCGCCAAGTCACCCAGGAGCAGATCATGCGCTTAGCATCCGGGGAGGAGGCCCAGCGGTGAGCAAAACACATCAACAAACCGCAAGAGCCGCTTCCGCTTCCTCTGATCGCCGAGCGGCCGCCCGAGCCCTTGCAGTTATGCACTGGGTCGTGCGCCTGCGCATGCTCGTGGTGCTGGCCCTGTTGGTTGTTGCAGTGACGATTCTGACCGACGGCGACTTTGCCGGTCCCAAGAATCTGATCAACGTTGCCCGCCAGATCTCGTTCGAGGCCTTGATCGCCTTCGGAATGACGCTGGTGATCGTGACCGGCGGGATTGATCTTTCGGTTGGATCGCTGGTGGCCTTGACCGGTGTGGTGGCGGCCGTGGTGATGCAGGCTACGTTGGACTGGGCCGCACCCGTGTGCATCCTCGCCGGGCTGCTGACCGGGTGTGGGGTGGGAGCACTTTCCGGCACCATCTCCGGATCTGTGATCACGCGCTTTTCGGTCCCGCCATTCATTGTGACACTGGCCGCCATGCTGATCGCCCGAGGATTTGCGTTCATCGCATGTTCGGGTCAGACGGTCTATGAGCTGCCTCCCGGCCTGATCTTGCTTGGCCGCGGGTTCGTGCTCGAGAGTGTGCTGGGCAAGGTCCTTCCGGTCCCCGTGCTGATCATGCTGCTCGGTTTCGTTTGCTTTCAGATATTGCTCTCCCGCACCATTTTCGGCCGAGGCGTCATTGCCGTCGGCAGCAACGAAGAAGCCGCCCGGCTCGCCGGAATCCGCGTGGCCCGCACCAGACTGATTGTCTACGTGCTGACCGGCGCGCTCTGTGGGATTGTCGGCGTCATGCAAGACGCCAAGCTCATGGCCGGGGATCCGAAGGTCGGCGAAATGTGGGAGCTGAACGTCATTGCCGCCGTGGTCGTCGGAGGTACAAGCCTCTTTGGCGGCCGGGGCACCATCTGGGGGACGTTGATCGGAGCGCTGATCATCGGTGTGCTCAACAACAGCCTCAACCTGCTCCATGTTGAGCACTTCTGGCAGAAGGTCGTACTGGGATTAGTAATTCTGCTCGCGGCATTGTTGGATGCCGCCCTGCGGCGCCTGGGACGGCAGTAGCACGCACTGCCCATCGACAAGGAGCCGGAATCCAGTACCGTGTTTCACAAGTTTTGCGACTATCTGATCCGTAGGTTTTAGCCTGCGCGGACGTCCGCGCGGGCTAAAGCCCGCGGCTCGGGGCGGGATGGTCGTTGCTCTACCCATGAAACACAGTACCAGGGCTCAACCACGACCCTTCGTCCGGCGAACCGATTGAACTCTACCCACGGGCCATCTATAATCCCGTGCCTGGGGAGTGGGCATGTGTCGGCCAGCCCAGCAGCAGACAATGCAGGTCACCATCAACAGTAAAGTGGAAACCCTCGACGGTGACATGTCCGTGGCCGATCTACTTGCGCGCCGCAAAATCGAACCGATTCGCGTGGCTGTGGAGATCAACGAGGACCTCGTCCCGCGAAAGACGTTCGCCGAGAGGATGATCCGCGACGGGGATCGGATCGAGATCGTCACATTCGTGGGAGGTGGATAATGTCCTCGGATCGCTACCGCGTCGGCTCGTTCGAGTTCACCTCTCGCCTGTTGGTGGGCACGGGCAAGTACAGCAGCTACGACGTTATGGAGGCAGCACTGGCCGCCTCCGAATGTGAGGTCGTTACGGTTGCGGTACGCCGGGACGTGCTCGCGTCCGAGGGCGGCACCAAGCCGGACAACATCCTCGACCACCTGGACCTGAGTCGCTATGCCGTCCTACCCAACACAGCCGGCTGTTTCACCGCCAGGGACGCGGTCCGCTCTGCCAAGCTCAGCCGGGAGCTGCTCGAGGGGCTGGACAATCCCGGTGCGAAGTGGGTCAAGATCGAGGTGCTGGCCGACAAGAAGACGCTTCTGCCCGACCCGGTCGGGACGCTGGAGGCCACCAAGGAGCTCGTAGATGCCGGATTTGAGGTGCTCGCCTATGCCAATGACGATCCAATTGTGGCGAGGCGGCTCAAGGACGCAGGTGCCACCAGCGTCATGCCGCTCGGCTCGCCCATCGGCAGCGGCCAGGGTGTCCTGAACCCCAACAACATCCAGCTATGCCTCGAATACCTCAAGGAGGACGACCCGGACTATCCCGTGATCGTCGATGCCGGCGTCGGGACGGCCTCCGACGTGACCATCGCGATGGAGCTCGGCGCGGACGGCGTTTTGCTCAATACGGGCATCGCCGGGGCTAAAGAGCCGGTCCAGATGGCCCGCGCGATGGCCCATGCCATCCAGGCCGGGAGACTCGCGTTCCTCTCGGGGCGAATACCACGGAAACTCTACGCAACCGCCTCGTCGCCGACCGAGGGCGTAATCACGCCATCGGCTCGCCGCGTTTGACACCCTGCAATTCCAGGTCTGGCTTGTGAATGCCAATCGCCCTTCTACCGAGCCGCGGGCTTAAGCACACATGGACGTCCTCGTCCCGGCGCGCCGGGAAAGCCTTGCGGAAACCACGTCAAAGCGTTACAATGTGCCTTTATTCACAGTTTGGCGGAATGTCTCGCAACAGATACGGTTGATGAGGAGGTGCGAAAACGTACTACCACACGTGGCATCGTATCTGGGACTGGGTGCATGTCAGCGGGTACTCGCGGTCGAAAGGGCCACGGGTGTCTTACCCGCGCAAAACAGGAGGGCTCAACGATGATCGGTTTGATGCTTGTTGGCGGACGGCGCTCGATTGGGCTCCCGGCTATGGTGACGGCGGCGGATTCAACGACCTGGACAGGTTCCGCATTAGACAATGACAACCGGCCCTTCACGGTTTGGGTCCGAAAGACCATCAAGTGAAGTGAGGGGAGAAGATGAAGACGTTGGAATAGAGATCGACACGGCCCGCCGAGAACCGGCGGGCCGTGTCGGTCGTTCGATCACTACGGGTTGAACCCGTCCACAGGATTCTTCGCCAGGCGAGAATCCCAATCCTTGACGGCGGCCCGCTGTAGCGATACCTGGTGTTTGACCAACCGGGCCATCCGCTCTTTCGTCTTGTCGCGGGCAGCCTCGCCCTCCGCTAGGAGGGTCTCGGCGTTGGCTCGCTGGCGAGACTCTTTCACGAGGGCGTCCGCCTTCTCCTTGACACGGTCCGTGACGACTTCTACGACACGGGTATTGAACAACGACTTGACCGAGTTGGCCCGTATGGTGGCGATGCGACGCTGGGCTTCCGCTGCCGCGCTGAACGTGTCGGCCTGCGCCTGGATCGCGACCTGCTCGGCATCGGCGACCGCGTCCGAACTGGAGCGGTCGGCCAGCGCTGTGGCCAGGCGACGCTCCACGTCCGCGTCACCCTTGATCGCGTCTATGAAGTTTATGTCATGGAACCGCTCGATCTGAGCTTGGGCAAGCGCTTTCTCGAGATCGTTGCGCCCAGCCAGACGCTTGATCTCCATCTCAGCCTGGAATCCAAGACTCTCGGCCTGTGCCAGCATTTCGTTGTAATTGGTCCCGGCTATGGTGGTACCACTCTCGATCTGGCGATCAAGGTTGGACAGATCTGCGGCAAGCTCTTTCTCGGCTGCGGCAAGCTGCGCATCGATCTGCTCGGCCAACGCAGTTTCGCTCTTTTCGATGCTGTCCGCTTCGACGAGCAAACGATCGGCCTCTGCTTTCCCTTGCTCTTCCGTAGAACGCAACTTTGCCTGGATAGCATCGACCTCTTCCTGCCCGTTGTCCATGACCATTTGGGCTCCTTTACGAAGCGCCCGGACACGGGCGGTGCCATCCTCGAGAGTGGCTTTGGCCTGCGCCCGCAGCTCGGCTACCTCCGCGAGGGAGTTCCCCCGGAACGCCTCGGCTTCCACCATGGCGTAGTCGTATGCCGACCTGCCAGCTTCCAGCTCCGCCGTGATACCGGCTTTCTCTTCGGCCAGTGCGGCGTCGGCTTCCAAATGCAGCGCGTCGGCCACGCTCAACTGCTCGCTGCCGACGGCGGTTTTCTGATCTCTTTCAACTTCTATGCTGGTCTTTTGCTCGTTGTAGGAAGCTCCCAGGGAGCTGTACTGTGCGTCGGCCGAAGTGCGGTCGTGCAGCACCTTCGCCAGAGCGGATTGGAATGCGGCGATGTCTTCTGGGTCGACGTTCGGGACGATGGCTGCGACCTTTTCGGACACCGGCACGTCCAGGTCCATGGATTCATCGGTAGGTGTGGTCTTGCCTGGAAACTCGACGCTTCCGGTCCGCGTTTGGTGCTCCAACTCGTTCATGATCTGTTCATGGACCTGTGCGGCCTTCGATTCCACCTCGGCAATTGTGGTTTTCATTTGGGCTTCGGAAAGAACCTGCTGATGCTCATTCGTCTCTCGCACCGCGTCGGCACTATGCTTGGCCAGCACTTTGACGAACTCAGCACGGGCGACCTTCTCATCTCGATCTGCGGTCGAACGCATCAAGTCCACCTGGGTCTTCGAATGCTGGAACCAGGCGTCCAGCTCTTCAAACTGCCTTGTGGCTTGTGTCTGAGCACTTTGGAGGGTCAAATGGGCGTCGGCGCGCATCCGGTCGACCTCTATGATCGCACGTTCGTAGGCAGCCTCCGCTACGGTGTTCCTGAGTTCGGCCTCAGCCTCGACCTGCTGGCGATTCGTCCTCGCGACGGAGACCATGAGGTTGTACCCGTGCTCTGCGGATTGCGCTTCGGTGGCATTGGCGCGAGCTTTCAGCTCATGGCCTTTGGCGAAGCTCTCATCTTGAATGGAGGTGGCCTGAGCCTCCAACCGGCTGGCTTCGGCATGGAACCGTAGGGGAATCGTGCTGAGCTGGCTGGTCAACTCTCCCACTCGTGCCGCCGTCTTGTCAGAGACAGAGCGCGCCTCCTGGCGCAACTGTGTGATGTTGGCATCAGCCCGTGCCCGCGTCGCCCGGGAACCGCTCCGCATCTGAGTGATGACAGCGAGGGCCTCTCCTTCCGTGGCGGCACGAATGACACGGAGCTGCTCGATGTGCGCCTTGGCCTCGTTGAGCTCCCGCTCCGCCTGACTCATCACCTCGTGCTGTATCGTGCGCTGCTCTCTGGCCCACGCCTCGGCGAACCGCTTGTTCCTTTCGGCGGTGGTCTCAATCTGGCGCTCACGCGACGACAGCTCGGCCGTAAGTTCCATCCGCTTGGCTTCCTGCTGGCGCCTAAGCTCCTGG
Source organism: Planctomycetota bacterium (assembly GCA_030616775.1). GTDB lineage: Bacteria > Planctomycetota > Phycisphaerae > UBA1845 > UBA1845. The sequence goes on along the minus strand of JAUWWQ010000014.1, from coordinate 10,796 downwards.
ATTTGTGCCAGTGAGGTCTCTTCGCGTGCCGCAGCCTCGGTGCGTCTGTTCCACAGTTGGGCGCTGCGACGCCGATAGGTCGCGTCGCGCTCAAGCTCCGTGGCCCGAGCCCCGCCCAGTGTCACGTCAACCTCGGTCATCCCGATGCGGGCCTCGCTGAGGTACTTCTGCGGCAAGTCGTTCCTACCCGCCTTGTCCGTGAAGTAGTCGCGCACGCTGTCAGTCTGACCGTATGTCCTGCTCAGGTCGACCGCGCTTGTCTGATCGTACCCGCTGTCTTGGTCACGGGTGTACGGTTGAGCGTTGGTGTAGCTCTTGCCGGACGTGTAGCCGGAATCATAGGTGTTGCTCTGATCGTACGTATCGCTCTGCTCGATCGAGCCGCTTTCACTGTGGCGCTCACCTTGTCCACTCGAGATCCATCGAGAAATCGGATTGTTGGCACACCCGATGAGGAGTGTCAAGCTCATGGCGACGAGCGCAGTTCGAGGCGCTCCTCGACACTTTTCACTTCGGTATCCGTCCGGCCCCAGGGGCTGCCGCGGGGCCGGCATTCTCTGACAACAGTTGGACATGTTTGTCTATCTCCTTTTCAATTTCTGCAGTACGGAACCAGTCTGACAGCCACAAGGGTTACCAGACACGCGGCTCCTTGCCCTTCCTGACACAGATTACGATACGGATTCTGTCCATGCGTGCTCTCGATGTATTGTTTTTCAGTTGGACTTCCTGATGCACTTCTCCGTCCAAATATGCTGTTGCTGATGCGGTTCCGAGTATCTTTTCGCCGCCGTAAGGCGAAGAGCGAGAAGCGAGAGAGACATTCTCGGTCCGGCAACTGACCGGCAATATTCCGACACACGGCTCACACGGAATCCGATTCTTGGCCCTGCGGGGGAGCCGCCCATGGCACTCCGCCCTCTCGTCGCAGCTCCGGGAGTCGAGGAACGTGTGTCCCAGCCTGCCGGGCCTCGTCAGAGGCGTGATGCCGCAGCCGGGCGGGGCGACCCGGCCGCCGCGGCACCATCGCCCGGAGCCGGGCAGGGCGTTCCCGACCAGCGTCAGGCGTTTCCGGACTCACCCCGTACGTAGGGAGGGCGACAGGCGGCCTACTTGGCACGCGGGCTTGAAGCTGGTATTCTCCCGCCGGATAGTCAGCTTTCTTTGGTCCTAAAAAGGGTGTCGAAGATGCCTACGACGAAATGGATGCGTGTGGTTGCGTCTGTGTCGATCATGCTGCTGGTCATGGCTGGCGGCAGCAAGGATGGCGGCAAGGATGGCGCCGATGGCGCTCCGTCTGTGCAGGAATCGCGACGTAACAGTCTGAAGGGTCTGGTCGCCGTGTATCTTCTGATGGATCCTTTGGAGCTGGACGCCCAGAAGGCCGGTTTGTCAGCCAGCCAGTTGCGGACGGATGTGGAACTTCGCCTCCGTGCGGCGGGGATTCCCGTTCTTACGGAGAAGCAAGGACGTGAGCGCCCCGGGGACCCGTACTTGTACCTGGATGTCAGCCATATCAGGGCCAAGGAAGGCTTCTGCGCATTCAGTATCCGCCTGGCGCTTATCCAGAACGTATTCCCTCAACGAAATCCCACTCAACTTCTTCGCGCCTCCACCTGGTCTGTCAGCACCTCCGGTTACGTCCTGGGAGACAAGCTCTCCATGGTCCGACAAACCGTGCAAGATTTTGCGGACCGCTTCTGCAACGACTACCTGGCGGTCAATCAGAAAGATCCCTCCGGAAAGGCTATCCCTTTCGACTTCAAGTACGCAGGCCCGCTCGAGGCGTGCAAACGTTGGGGCAAGCCTGAGAACTACATCCACCAACTCATTTGGGATTACAAGAAGCTAAGGTCGCATTTTTCGGAGGGAGAGGTGCTTCACGCTGCCGGGCAGGCCTGCAAGGAACGGGTCAACAGCGAGAGCGAGTTGGCGGACTGCCGGGCTTGTGTGCAGGAGATCATTACGGCGCTTTACAGAGACAAGGAAGGCCTCTAACGCCTGCTGCCCTTCGGTTTTTTCAGCGCTGTCTTGCGCAGTTTGTGCAAGTCACGAGTTCCCGGGCCAAAGCAAACCCGTCGTCTGGGGCAGGCCCCTGGTGCGTGGAACTCGGCTGATCGGTGCTCTTGGGAACGGCCGGCCTGGAGGACCCGCGAACTGAGTTAAGGACCAAAGTGGCCCGCCGGGAACCGGCGGGCCCCTTTGACCGGTCGATCACTTCGGCTCAACAGGAGGATTCTTGGACAGGCGAGAATCCCAATCCTTGACCGCAGCCCGCTGCAGGCTCTCCTGATGGCTGACCAATCGGGCCATTCGCTCCTTGGTCTTTTCACGAGAGGCCTTGGCCTTGGACAGGATGGTCTCGGCATTCGCCCGCTCACGGGACCCGGTTACAAGGGCTTCCGCCTTCCGCTTGACTCGCTCAGCGTCCACTTCAACCAGGCGTGTGTTAAACAGCGACTTGACCATGGTGGCACGCGCCGCGGCTATGCGTCGTTGGGCCTCTACGGCCGCGGTCGCAATGTCGGCGTACGCCCCGATGGCGACCTGCTCGGCATCGCTGGCGGCGTCGGAGTTGGTACGCCTGGCCAGCGCTGTGGCCAGGCGACGCTCGACTTCCGCCTCTCCTCTCATGGAGTTCACAAAGTGCAGATCGTGAAGCCTCTCTATCTCGCTCTGGGCGATCGCCTTCTCGAGGTCGTTGCGCGCTGCCAGGCGTTTGATATCCATCTCGGCCTGCAACCCAATAGCCTCCGCCTGAGCCAGCATCTCCTTGTAATTGGTCTCGGCTATGGCGGTGCTACTCTCGATCTGGCGATCGAGGTTGGCCAGTTCCGCGAAAAGCTCCTGATCGGCTGCGTTGATCTGCGCGTCGATCTGCTCGGCCAGGGCAGCCTCGCTTTGTTCGACACTGTGGGCTTCGGCCAGCAGGCGACTTGCCACGGCTTCCCCCTGCTCTTCGGTGGAGCGCAAGGAAGCCTGGATCGCATCGACTTCACTCTGCCCGTTTTCCATGGTCGCCCGGGCTTCTTTGCGAAGCGCCTGGGTGCGGGCGGCAGCATCGTCGAGAGCACTCTTCGCCAGCGCCCGCAGCTCGGCGACATCTGCGAGAGTTCTTCTTCGGAACGTCTCGGCCTCCACCATCGAGCGGTCGTGCCCCGACCTGGCGGCTGCGAGCTCCGCGGTGATGTTGGCGTTGGACTCAGCCAGTCCGGCGACAGCATGCAAATGTACGGCGTCGGCCGTGGCGAGCTGTTCGTTGCCGAGGGCGATTCGCTGGTCTCTCACCGAATCGATGTTGGTCTTTTGTTCGTTGTAGCTTGCTTCCAGAGAACTGAACTGTGCGCCGGCCGAGATGCGGTCGTGCACCACCTTCGCCAGAGCGGACCGGAATGCTGCAATGGTGTCGGGTTCGATACTTTTGGCCACGGCGGTGACTTTGGGGGACGAAACTACGTCCAAGTCCATGGACTCATTGGTCGCCGTGGTTTTCCCTGGAAGATCAACCTTCCCTGCCTGTGTTTGGCGCTCCAACTCGTTCATAAGGTGCTCATGCACCATTGCGGCTTTGGCTTCCACCTCGGCGATCGTCGTTTTCATTTGGGCTTCGGAGAGGACCTCTTGATGCTCATTCGTCTCCCGGACCGCGTCGGCGGCGTGTCTGGCCAGCGCTTTGACAAACTCGGCACGGGCAAACTTCTCGAATCGATCGGCGGCGGAACGCAACCTGTCAATGTCGGCTTTTGAGCGTTTGAACCACGCGTTCAGCTCTCCGAACTGCCTGGTCGATTCAGATTGGGCGCTCTGGATCGTCAGATGCGCGTCGCCACGCAACTGCTCGACCCCGATAGCCGCCCGCTCGTAAGCGGTCCTCGACTCAACACTCTTGCGTTCCGCCTCAATCTGGGCCTGCTGACGCTCCGTCTTGGCGACGGAAACCATCAGGTTGTACTTATGCTCGGCGGACTGCTTTTCCATGGCCGCGGCACGGGCCTGCAACTCGGCGGCTTTGGCACGCGCTTGGTCTTCAATAGAAGTAGCTTTCGTCTTGAGCTGAGTGGTCTTGGCCTGAAACTGCTTCGGGATCGTGGCGAGTTTGGTGCAAAGCTCCGCCACCCGCGCCGTGGTCTTATTAGTGGCGGTTTGGGCCTCCTGGCGCAATGCATCTACGGTCGCCGCTGCCCGAGTGCGGGTTGCGTGGGCGTTCATCCGCGCCTGTTCTATTGCAGCCGCACCCTCCTTTTCCGTCGCCAGGCGAATCACACGGAGTTCTTCGATTTGGGCTCTCGATTCGTTGAAGTCCTTTTCGGCCTGGCTAATCAAATCCTGCTGAACCGTACGCTGCTCCTTGGCCAGCGCCTCAGCCATTCGAGCGTTCTTGGCGACGGTCGCTTTCGCTTGACGTTCGTGCGCCGTGAGCTGGGCCACAAGCTCCGCCTGCATGGCCTCCTGTTCTTTCTTGAGCCTGTCGAGTTCGGCCAGTTCGGTTTCTTCCTGGGCCGCAGCGTTGGCGCGCTTGTTCTTAATCCAGGCGCTCTCTTGTCGGACAGTTGCGTCGCGTTCGATCTCGGTTGCGCGTGCTTCGGCGAGCTTCGTGTCAACTTCAGTCATCCCAACACGTGCTTCACTCAGGTACTTCTCCGGCAGTTTGTTCTTCTTTGCCTTCTCCGTGAAATACTCCTGCGCGCTAGCGGTTTGACCGTACGTCCTGGTCTGGTCAACCGAGGGAATCTGTTTGAAGGTTTGCCGGTACTGACTGTTTGTTCCGGGTGTCCGTTTGTATTGGCTGTCCGTTGACCAGCCGGTACTCGGTCTGTTTGTTCTGGGTGTCCGTTTGTGTTGGCTGTCCGTTGACCAGGCGGTACTCGGTTTGCTTGCGCACCCGGCGAATGGCATTAACATCATGGCGGCGAGCGCGACACGGGGCCATACTCGGCGTCTTTCATTCTGTGCGGCCGATAAGGATACGGGGTTGTTCAACATTTTAGCATCTCCAAAAAAGTCCTAACGACGAGACATGCAATGCCTGTGACGAAGCATTCCACGTATACGTGTTCCATTGGCATCCGGATCTTCAAACCTGCGCTCGCAAACCGGAACGGTTTGTGACTTCGCTAGGCAGCATCTCGGCAATCGGGCAAATGAATATTAGGAAAGTCTTACGGCGGATAATAGGGCCGCCCACGCTGAGATCTGCGGTCGATTATCGAATCACAAAGCCGTGACCGCGAGTGCCTGGCACAGTTTCGGCGGACTTGGCTGTGCCAACCGGCCGAGACTGGCAGTGATCACGGAGAGTCGGTCATGTAACTTCAGTCCACTGGCTTGCAAGGGCGGCCGACCGCCATCGGTGATCGCCGAACGCACCGCGGAGCAATATCCCCGGATGGTCTGGGCCTCTCGGTCAGCTCGGCCTTCTACCTGCCGTTCAATCGGCCGGATCCCACGAACACGCTTCTTGAGTTCTTTCTTGGCGTGACGATCCGCTTTATATATGGGCCTCGCCGCCTCGCGAAGGTAACGCTGATTTTCGCGGCCGGCTGTGGCTCTGACAATTCAGCCTAACACTTTTTTGGAAAAACGATCTTCTCGGGCCATTGGTGGCCCATGATCCACGGCCATATTCATACCTATTAGGATAACCAGGTGCTGCCGGAATAGGCGGGCCTGAACGTCTTGCCCAAGAGCACCTATGCCACGGACTATTCCTACAAGACACAGCGCCGGATGAACGAGAAAGGGCTCCGGACGCGCAGATGTTGGTAGCTCTCCCCGATCCCATCCAAGATCGTGGCGTTCCGCTTGGCGATCCGCGCCACTGTCGGCCCACGCCACGCCTCGCAAACGAAACTGCTCGTTCTACAAATCGTCGCCACATTCGACCTCACTCCTCGGACGCTCCAACCGGAACCGTCGCATACACGATGCTTGCCTTGGCCCGAAGATCTCGCTCGGTTTTCTCTCGAAGCTCCTCGATCTTTGCGTTCTTCAAGATCTCCATGACTGTTGGCTTGACGCTTTCGAAGGTGATGTCCGGGTTCTGGCGCCTGTCGATCAGCTTGATGATCCAGAAGCGATTATTCGGGCCCCGAATGACGCCGCTCATTTGACCCTTCTTTAGATCATAGACGACGTTCCGCCATGGCTTCGGCACCTGTTTCCATCTCAAGTACCCCAGATCCCAGGGCTCCCCAGCCGTTTTCGGCAAGTTCGGGAATAGTTTCCTGGCTACCTCCTCGAAAGGTGTTTCACGCTGGAGATCGTTCAGGACTTGCTCGATCAAGCCTTCCTTTCTCCGTAGGATCTGCCACACGTGGACTTCGGTTCCGATCCGTGCGGCGTTTTCCACGAAGTACTTTTTTGCCTCTGCTTCGCTGATTACTGCCGTTCCGGCGATTTCCCGCCAGAACAGTTCTGAAAGCTCTTTTCTCTTGAAGGCATTGATCTGTGCCTCCATTCGGCGCAGCTTTTCCTGATAACTGGCATTGGCATCCAGGCCGAGCCCGACCGCTCTTTGGTAAATGAGCTCCCGCCGAATGATGACCTCGAGAACGTTCTTTCTGTGCCCCGGGGGAACCTCCTTATTATGGCCACCGCTGCTCAACGCGAAGCGAACGTCCGCTTCGCCGATCGGAGTGCCGTTGACCGTAGCGAGGACGTCCTTAGCCGACTTGGGCGGTTGGGCCGGCGTATCCGTGGCTTGGTTCGTGGTCGAGGTTGATTGACTCTGACCGCACGCGAGGGTGAGTCCGAAAGCCACCGTGGCGAGCAGTGGTAGCAGTGTGGAAGCGGTTTTGAACATGGCTACACCTTCTTGACAAGCGAATAATCTTCCGGCCCAAAAAAAGGGGGAAGGCGGCTCCGAGAGAGTCCGCCTTCCCCGTTGGTCATTCTACTTGGCTGACAATCAGTGGCAAGCCTGGCAGGATTCGTCCTCATCGCCACTGAACGGATCTAGCGGGGTCGGGTCCCAGGTCATGAGGTCCATGTGGGCTGTGGCCTCAACGGAGTCATGACATCCGCTGCAGGGGATTCGGGCAGCGTTTGTTGCCCAGGTTCCACTGCTGGCGCTGGAATGGCAGGCCTCACAGTGCCGAATATCCTGCGGGAAAGTGATGTCCCAGTTTCTCCCCTCGACGCTCTCCTCATGCGCAACGGTGGTAAGAGGATAGTTCAGGCTGGAACCATTGTGGACGGCGTGGGTCCGCCTGGAAATCGGTTGGCCGCCGCTCCATTCACCGGTTGCATTGCGGTTCTGGTAGTCGTGGCAGGCGGCGCACCCATCCACGGCGTCATTGGGGAATGGCTTGTTGTGGCGCGGGAAGTCGAGCACATACCCTCGGCCATCAGGCCCCTGATGGCATTTGTCGCACCTGTCGGCCACCAACGGTTCCTCCGTCGCCGTGCCCACCTGGAATGTCCCCCAGCCGACGGAAGGGGTCTGGTAGTCGCTCATGCTCACCCGAGCGCGGTCAGCGAACTCGACGCTGGCTACGTAGGTGCCGGGCGCCAGGTCGTCAACCGGATCCAGGGTGTAGGTGATTGCGCCAGTCGTCCAGGCGGCTTTCGGATCGTTGTCGGCGGGGTCGTAATCTTGCCAGACCCTGATCCTAGGAGTAGAACCGCCGATCACTTGCACGTCCGTATTGCCGGCGAACACCGCGGTCGCCACGGCGCTGGTCTCCAACTGGAGCGAGAAGAAATCGCCGAGGTTCCTGCTGCGGATGGCCACCTTGCCTCCGTCGAGGTACGCGATGGCGCGGGCCGCGAATACGGCATCCCATTCGCCTTCATACGGCTCGGGCGAGTTGTCGGCATTTAGCCAGGCCACGATTTCCGCGGCCGTTGCTGCCGACGTGTCGGCGAAGGTTCCGTCCGCCACGTCCACGCTGATGGTGGCGGGAATGACCTCGGGGTCTGAACCGGCATCCAGGACGAACAGGTCCTTGCCGCCGTCGAGCACGAGGTCCAGGGTGGCGTCTGCGGCGCTAATGTCCCACGGGCCGGTCGTGTCGCTTAGAATCTCCACGCGCGCCAGCGTGGATAGCACTGGATTGCGCTTGGCCCGAGGTCCCTGAACGAACAGGTTGGCGTTTCTGAACTTACCGTCCGCTGCCGGGCAGGGTCCGCCTTCCGGGCACCCCTCGGCGGCGTCGTCTCGCACGACGGTGGTGTGGTCGATCAGTGCACCGGTTTCGACGTTGGTGAGGGCGATGGAGATGACCGGGCTTTCTCCCGCCACGAAGTACTCGCCGTTCGCCGGCGTGGAAACCGTGAGGTTGACATCAAACTCCGCGATGTTCCGGGCGTCCTTGGTGGTCCAGTCGTGCGCCTCGGTGACCGAATGACCGATAGCCCCTTCTCCGGAAGCGGGGTGGCAGGCCGTACAGGTGGCATCGCTGGTCGCCGCGCCGCCTTCGTGGTTGGTCCCGGTCGCGAAGTCCACGTCGTCGTGACAAGAGCCGCATGCGTCTCGCGAAGGCACGTTCTTCCAGTTATCCACGTCCTCGCCCGACCCCTGGTGGCAACTCATACAGTTCGAGAGGACCGCCGGGAAGGTAACCTTCCACCAGGTATGCTCGCCATTGTTGTGACCCCAGATGGTGTAGTCGCCGTTGTCGGCGAACTCGTCCTCCGGCGTGGCGGGATCGTCCCACACGATACCGTCGGGGCCAGGAATAGAGGCCAGCTCGCCGCCGGCGTGGATCTTGTGGATCATGGGGGCCATGTCCACAGTTTCACTGCTCTGAGCGTCCAGGCTGCCCGGCAGGTGGCAGGTTACGCAGTTTTCTACGGTGAGTCGGTCACCGCCGGTGAGTCGGTCACCGCCGTGTCCGGCGAACTCGACGCCATGGCAGTTCTTGCACGTGGCCGTTTCCACGATGTTCCGAGTCTCCGTAACGGCGGAGCCGTCGGGGACGAAGTCGTAATTCGCATCGGCCGTGGGACCACTGTGTCCCCCAATCATAACCGACACGCGATGGGTCAGGCTTCGATCGTAAGGAATGGGCGTCCCATCCATCGTGGCATCGGCCAGATTGGTCTCGAACACATACGAATAGGATCCGTCAACGTTGTCGGTGAACGTTCCGCCGCTTTCCCGGTACGCCTGGAAAGCAGTAGTCCCATCTGGATTGGGCCAATCGCCGTCGGCGGAATCTTCCACCGTCTCGGTGCGAAAGATGTACGGAACCCACTTGTTGAAACTTTCATCCCCACTCGCCGGGGCGAGGGCGACGATGGTGAAGTCGACGCCGGTAACTCCGACGACCGGGTTTCCTTCGTCATCCTCCACCGTAAAATCTACGGCAACGGTGCCGTCGGTACCTGCCGTCGCTGAAGTGATCGTGGCAGTAGCGAAGAACTTGCCTGCCTCCTCGAACTCCCCGGTCGATAGTAGCATGTCGGTACCATGGCGGTCGGTGGTTTTTACACCCAAGCCGTCCTCGCCGGGTGGGCCGGCCGGTCCGGGGCTCCCACACGCAATCGGATCGTTGACGCAGACGCCGGCTGGGTTACACGCATCCATCGTGCATGCGTTGCCGTCGTCGCAGTCTGCGTCCGCCGTACAGCTGGTCGGTGGTGGCGGTGTCACCGGGCAACCCACCACAAGTCCCATGAAGACAACTGCCACCATCGCCGCAGTAGCTGACCGCAGACGCTTCCACTCTGAGCTATGCTCTCTCATCACAGATTCTCCTTAAGGTTCTTGATCAACGCCGCGCTGGCGGCGATATCCACACTCAACAGTCATTTACCGTTTGGCCACAAGACGGGTGGCCCAGGTTCTTTGAACCTGGTGGGACGATTGCCTCCGGCAACGAGGTCAGTCTGGTTGCCCGCCGCCACGTCCCGATCGAATCGAGCCCCCAAGTCTGAAGACTTGGGCCACCCCTCTTACCACACGATGGGCCACACGCCGTCCCAGTCCATCTTCAGCACCGACGAGTCGTCCAGTTCGTAGTATCGATCCGCCTACGGCGGACTCCAAGGCCAATCCCCTGGCTGATCCACCAAGCCGCGCCTGATCGGGTTCTTGTTACCGTAATCGATCTTTTCCAGCAAGGTCTTCTGTCGATCGATGTTCAAGTCATAACCCCGCGTGTTCGTGATGATCTTCCTGTCAAAGTTACCGTGGGCGACACCGAGCGGGCCGCCCCGGGCATCACCGTGCCGGACACCGTACGGCGCCAGCGCCCTGCCGGCTGTGAACCCGGCTGGACGGCCGGCCACAGATCGGGCAGGCCGCAGCCGGCGTTGTCGTCTCGACCACGATCGTAACCGCGTCGGGGTCGATTATGATCCGGCGACAGCGCAGATTGCCGGACTGCTGAGCGGACTCCGTTCCGCAGACTTGGGACCCGTCCGTGGATCCACACAGCGCCCATTCTAACACTCAACCCAGCCACTGGCCCTTCATCAAAAGTGCGGGAGAACCGGTTTGACCGATCGCTGACAACGACCGCTTTCCCGACAAGCACTTCCGTGACTGGGCCTGGAGGGATTCGAACCCACGACCAAGCGATTATGAGTCGCCTGCTCTAGCCACTGAGCTACAGGCCCTGCGCCCCCGACATTGCACCATCATGCCTCGATGGCGTCAACGCCTACAACTTTGCAGTCCCGAGCGCGTGAAGCCGGTCAATGTGGTATCGACAACAGTTTTTACTAAGACCGTCTAACAAAACGAGTTCCGTAGGGTTCTCCAACAGATGATGACGCAGCCGAGTGTCATGAACGCTTCGTGGATGTCGGCGCGGCGTTCGTACCGGACACGGAGGCGGCGGAACTGATGC
>JAUWWQ010000063.1 GCA_030616775.1 Planctomycetota bacterium | reverse complement strand
AGGTGGCCGCGTGGGAGAACGATCGTAACCGGCTGGCCACCAAGGTGAACTGGCGGTTCCGCACCGCCGACGCTCGAATCAAGCTCCGACGGCTCTATCCATCAATTGAGTAGCGTCGGAGCACTAGGCTCTGTCTGAAAAAGCAGGACGCCCGGTGGGTCGTCGTGTGAAATCTTCGTTTTCACAGCCGCGATCGCGGTTTCCAGCGGTTGAATGGCATCGGCTCACGGTTTCTCAGACAGAGCCTAGTGATGCAGATGTCGCCGTGGGCCACGCCCGGCGGCTTTGGCAGACATCGACGGCAATCAGAAACGATTGATTATCAGGAGACGAAACTGATGAAGAATTTGAAGAAATGGCTGCTGGTCTTTTGTATGGCCGGCCCGACCGTTGTCCATTTGTCTTGTTCTGGCGCTTTCTTTCAGCAGTTTCGGGATGCGGCCATTGCCGGAGCGGCGAACTTCGTCGAGGAGGCGGCATACAATCTGCTTGATCAGGCCATCGACCTCGACGGCACGGACTAGTGCTCCGTTACACCTGAATTGCGCGATGGCATGTCGAAGATCCCGAGAGTCGGGGCCCAAGCCCGTCGGAGACGGGCGCCGGCATGCTGCACCCTGCCAACCAGCATGGCTGACTCATGGCGGCGCTGTCCCGATGTACTTCGGGAGCAATGCCACGCACTCCTCAAAGGACGAGTAACAGAGCACTGGCAGGCTGAAAGCCTGCTCGAAAGTAGCCGGTGGCAACCCGGCGCGCCGGGACCACCGGATTGGGTCGACATCGAACACCACGACCCTGAAGCGGTCGTCTATTTCCTGGCGGCTCACACAGTTAAAATACAACCGGCTCACGACCTCTCATCGCCCTATGCTCGTCGTATGCGCCATGAACAACGTCGCAAACAAGGGTACTTGGGCGGCTATTGGATGAGGCGGGTCGCTGCTTGGCGGTATTTGGCGGCTGTGTTGGTAACGATCTCCGCCGGCAGCTCGGGGCCCGGCGGGGTCTTGTCCCAACGGCCCGCTTCCACGAGGGTGGTGAGGTAGTTGCGGACGTATTGTTTGTCGAAGCTGTCCTGATCCCGGCCCGGCTGGTAGGCCTCCGCCGGCCAGAACCGTGAGGAGTCCGGTGTCAGCACCTCGTCAATCAGCAGGTACTCGCCGCCGCGCAATCCCCATTCGAACTTGGTATCCGCGATGATGATGCCGTGAGGCCGAGCATGGGCTGCGGCCTTTTTGTAAAGCTGGATACTCCGATCGCGGAGGAGCGTCATGCACTCGGCACCAGCCCGGTCACACGCCTCCCTAAACGAGATGTTCTCGTCGTGACCTTGGTCAACTTTGGTGGCCGGGGTGAAGATCGGCTCGGGAAGCTGCTCGCACTGCTGCAAGCCCGGCGGCAATGGGATCCCGCAGACCGCGCCGGTTCGCTGATAGTCCTTCCAGCCGGACCCGGCCAGGAATCCTCGAACCACGCACTCGATGGGCACCACATCCGTCTTCTTACAACGCATGGTCCGCCCTCGAAGCTGAGGTAGATGCTTCTCCAATCCCGGCGGTGCCTCCCGGTCAACAACTTCAATTAGATGATGCGAGAGGCTGTCGGCGAAGAAGTCAAACCAGAACTTGGATATCTGGGTCAGCATGATCCCCTTGCCGGGGATCGGCGTGGGCAGGACGACGTCATAGGCACTGATGCGATCGGTCGCGACAAGGAGAACTTCATCTCCAAGGTCATAAACGTCCCGGACCTTGCCTCGCCGGACCGGATAGGCTGAAAACCGAGTCTCCGTCACGACATCGGGTACATCTGCCGCCATGAGATGCCTCCAAACGCATGCGCCACCAAGCGAGCCTCATCGGCTTCGACCGCGAGCCCGTTCGGGCAGTGTCGGTGTGAGAGAGACGCCCGGCGATCCTGCGACTGGCGTCTTCCCACAGCCGGAACATGCTCGCCCACCGGAGCCCGTGATTCGTCGTTGACCCGTAATGGGCTTACAGCCAAGGTTCTTATACCGGATTTGTGCCCCGCTGTGCAGTAGCGGCAGGCTACGGCGTGCGTCGGTCGCGGAGCAAGTCTAAAAACTCACAGATAGCGACTCGACGACATCCGCTCGATCCGCCATAATGCTTGGCACGCCCAACGGTCCGCGTTAGGCTACACGGCAAGGCAACGCGGAGTATGGTTCGGCCTGCAGATGCATACGGGACCCGGAATCATACTTGTTTTATAGCTCGTTTTCTTCCGCAGGCCTCCCATGCTGTCCTTTGCCGTCTACTCAAAGGGTCAACCTGCCGAGAAGGTCAACCTGGCCGGTGCCTACGCGGTGGGCACCGACGACGTACCACTGCGCGCCGAGATCGGGTTCAATGACGGGGTCATCACCTGCAAGAAGCGGGCGGCGGGTCCAGCGGGGTTGGCCCTGCTGTGGGAGGTCCCGGGTGTCGGCACCATCATGCTGGAAACCATCCGTGTGCCGGAGCGGGAGCAGCCGTACGTCCTCCAGGTGGAGCTGGCCCGGGCGCGGTTGATGCGCATCAACCACAAACTCGAGGATTGGGGGCTGCTGGACTACGCCGGGGTGGAGGACATCGCCGCCCAGATTGACAAGGGGCGAGCCACGCTCATCAAGGCTCTTCAGGCAGACACGCCCGCCGCCGCGGCCGCGCTCGGTGATGAGGCGCTCAGCACGGCGGTCCAGGCCAGTGAACAACTAACGCATTATCATGCGGAGGTGTTCTTAAGCCGCCGCAGACAATCCGGTGGTTTTGGCCGCCGGGTCTTCGGTTGCCTGGTCCCCCTGGACATGCCTGCCGACACCGTCCGCAAGCAACTCAGCGGCGCGTTCGACTTTGTGACCATGCCGGTTGTATGGCGTGACGTGGAGCCGAGCGAACAAACGTTCAACTGGAAGTCGCTTGATGCCTGGATCGAGGTGCTGACCAAGAGTGATATGCCTATTAAGGGCTCCGCGCTGCTATCGTTCAACGAGAAGCATGTTCCCGACTGGATTTATATCTGGGAGCATGATTTCGACACGATTCGAGACCTGGCCTTCGAGCACGTACGCCGCGTGGTCAACCGATACGGGCAGTACATTCAGACGTGGGACGTGATCAGCGGAATCCACGCAAATAACTGCTTCACCTTTAATTTCGAACAGCTCATGGAATTGACCCGGATGACCGCTGCTCTGACCAAGCAGATCCTGCCAAGAAGTACTGCAATTATCGATCTTGTGGCACCCTGGGGCGAGTATTACGCCCGCAACCAGCGGACCATCCCGCCCTTGCTCTACGCCGACATGGCCGTTCAAAGCGGCGTGAACTTCGACGCCTTCGGGTTGCAGCTTTATTTCGGCCCGGGCATAGACGGGATGTTTGTTCGAGACATGTTCCAGATATCGTCACTGCTGGATCTGTTCGCCAAGCTGGGTAAGCCTTTGCACATCACTGCCGTTCAGGTCCCGTCGAATTCCGTTGTCGTCCCAGACAGTACGGGCGCCGGGGATGTGGCCCTGGCTGAAGGCGGCCTGTGGCGCCGGCCCTGGAGCGAGGAAATCCAATCCGAGTGGCTTGGTCGGTTCTATGAAATAGCGCTCAGCAAGCCGTTCGTGGAGACAGTCTCCTGGCACATGCTAGCTGATCACGCCAAGCAAACCGTGCCGCACGGTGGCCTGCTCCGCTCGGACCTTACAGCCAAGGCCGCATACGATCGACTGGTTGAAACAAGATCAGAAATCCGCGGTAGCGGTTCGAAGGGCAATCGTGGGGCGGCGGTGTGATGGGCGCAGACCCGAACACATCACGCCCGACGGCCAGCCCGTCCGGTGCTTACGGCCCATGCACATCGATTCTGGCGTTCTTGTGGCTGGTGATGTTTGCGGCCGCCTTGCCGTCCCTCGGCACTGACGACGATGGTGTATCACCGGCTCCGATATCGGGAACCATAAGCCCCAACACTGCTCCTTGGTGGGAGTTGACCGTCCTTCCTCGAATCGGGGAAGGCATTGCCCGTAAGATCGTCCGCTACCGTGAGACCGCACGAAGAGACTCGTCGGATGGTGCCGAGCCCGTGGCATTCGCCTGCGCCGCCGACCTGGCTCGGGTGCATGGCATCGGACCGAATACTCTTCAACGGATCGGTCGCTATCTGGATTTCTGACGCTTGGTCACCGGCTCAGCGAGCAGCAGCTCGCGTTTGCGCACAGGCATTCGCGATACGCGGTCGCGGACCACATCGTAAATACCGCTGTCTGACAGTCTCAAGAACGATTCAAGCATGTCGGCGCGCTTATGGGTGTGGGTAGTGCGAACACGCCGCACGAATTCTTCCGCGCTCAACTTAGCCAGGTCGTGCTCGAACTCGTCGTCGATGAATGCACAAGTGCCATCCGGATCGGACCGCGCCCGGCGGTGCAGCTCACGAAACTCCGGGTCGGCCTCCAAGGTGCTGCGGACCTCCGCACCGAGTTGCCTGTCGCATTGCGCCACGCGGGCATAGGACGAGTGGGTCTCCCTGGCGATCTGGCGCATCGCCCGCCGCGACTCCTCATGGGGCACCATGAAGCGCTCTTCTACCAGAATCCGGACGAGCTTGTCACGGTCACCTCGTCTGGACGCTTTACGTGAAATCGCATCTCCAGCCGCACGAACGGCCCGTTCATATTTGGCGCGCAAGCGCTGCCCAATCGTTTCACACCCCGCGTTGTCAGGATCGTGTCGGCGGGTGTCGGCCAAGCGACCATGAAGATCGCCCGAAAACGAGCGCACCTTGGGCTGCTCGGGTTGGCCACCGTCCCGGGCTGAGTCTGGGGAAGCTCCTCGAGTATCGCCTCGTTTTGGTGGAACCCGCACGGTGCTGAACCTGGTCTGCAGCGCCCGGCTGACCGCGTTATGGATCCGGGGCAGCGCAAACGCGGCGAACGGGATGCCGCGCTCTTCGCGATACCCCACTGCTGCCCGGATAAGACCCAAGCAGCCCTCCTGAAACAGGTCCTCCCATTCGCGGTCCCGTCGCGGCATCGTGAGATTGCTGACATGCCGCCGCAGGTGCACCGCAACCAGGCCGATATTTTCTCGGACCAACCGTTGCTGCTCGTCGGTCAGTCGCACCTCTTCCCGTTTACCCGCACCCATGTCGGTCTCCCCAAGACGTGCACGGACCCCGAATACCTCTCCGCCGCCGCGCCCTCAAGATACCTAACATATACCTAATATCATCCTCTTGTCAAGCCCTTTTTCGATCCCAACTGGGCATTTGTCCCGTCCCCGTCTCTAAGGGACGCGCAGGTTCTGCACTGTCGACGTGGGTTTGGCACTGGGGGCACAGCAGTGGCACACGGCCATTCTCCGGACGGAGCTCGACCGCGTGAGGAAGAGCCAGGTTGTTACGACCGGGGCCGCGATGCCAATCAGGCCCGGAATGCTCACCTCGCGAAAGCACTGCTCACAGAGCAGTGGCACCCGGCCCTCGGCGGCTCAGCCGGCAGAGGGTGGTGCCTCCGGCGCGTAGTGCTGCGGCAGGGCGGCGACGATCTTGGCCGTTTCCACGCTGACGCGGACGACCTGTCCGACGAGGCGGACGATGTACTCGGGGTCGTCGGGGTTGTTGGGGTCCGAGCGGATGCCGGTGCGTTTGTCTTCCTTCACGCGGTACTGATCGATGACCCACTCGATGGCGCTGCGGTTGCGAAGGCGGTATTCGAAGACCTCCGGCGGGATGCCGGCCAGGGTTCGAGCGATTCGTACTCGATGTGGAGCTTTGCTAGCTGCTTGCCGGCCTTCGCGAAGGCGCGGAAGCCGGGGGCGGGGTCGGCGCTCTCATCAGAGCCGGGAGCGCAAGCGACCGGTCCGCCGCCTTTGACCCGTCGCTTGCGCTCCGGGCTCTGATCGGGCAACGCCGGCGCCAGCGGGATCCGCGGCAGCCAGCGGGTGCGGTTTGGGTAGCTGGCATGGCGTGGGCGCGGTATCCTCCGTGATGTGACCGTGCTTGCGGCGCCCCATCTGTTGCTGTTGGGCACGGATGGTCGCTCCCGGGAAAGTGACGTTTATTCAATAACAGCGCTTGAATATTGTCGATGGGTTTCGGCCATGGGAGATGCCACGAAGCAGCGCAAGGCGGGCGGGACGCCACGGACACAGTCGGGCAGCGAAGATGCGCAGCCGTGCGTCAGTGGGAGCGGCGGGCACCTGCAAGGAGTTGAGGAAACCCGCAGCGGGAATAACACGGCGATCGAGCGATCCACGGAAGTCCACCGAGAGCGCCGGTCCAGACAAGAATTCGTCGATTACGTCGAAGAACGCAACCGATTGGGGGAATTGGTCCAGGCAGGCGGGCGGTTCTACCACAAGTGGCTTTTTGTGATCTCCGGCGGTGCTCTCGGTGTCTCGATGACGTTCGTGAGAGACTTCATAGGCGTTGATAAGGCCATCGAAACTGCACCGCTCGTCGCGGCATGGTGCATGTTTGCCGGGTCGGTGGTTTTGATCTTGGGTAATCAGCTTCTCGGCTACTATACCGCAGATCGAATGGTCTCGATTCTCGATGAGGAGTTTGGCGCAGAAGATCCCGATTTTTTTACCCGGGCACACAATCGTCAAGTGAAGCTGCACAGGCATCGTGTCGGCGCATGTTTGGACTACTCGAGTTTGGGTTTGTTCGTTGCAGGGGTCATCTCCCTGGGGTACTTTGTCACAATCAACTATTGAAGGGACGAAGAACATGTCCGAGTCTGGGAAATCCTCATCCCCCGTCGGAGCCGGCCCCATTAGCGCTGGCGGCGGCAGCGGCCTGAGTGGTGGTGGTTGTTGTTTCTCACTCCTCGCCTTCATGTTGAGTTGGGGCCTCGTAGGGCTCGGCGTATGGATTATGTCCAACTGGGTGTTTTAGGCGCAGGGTCGTCGGGGTTGTTGGGGTCCGAGCGGATGCCGGTGCGTTTGTCTTCCTTCACGCGGTACTGATCGATGACCCACTCGATCGCGCTGCGGTTGCCGAGGCGATATTCAAAGACCTCCGGCGGGATGCCCGCCAGGGTGAGCGAGTCGTTGACCTCGATCGACTTCTTGTCCTTGCCCAGGCGCATCTTCTCGACGACGTAGCTGAGCGGCTCGCCGGGCGTCTCGATCCACTCCAGGGGCCAAGGTTCGAGCGATTCATACTCGATGTGGAGCTTTGCAGGTCTACGGCCGCCGTCGGCAAAGGCCCAGAAGCCCGTTGCGGCCGGCGCAGTGTTCAGGATTCGGTAGGTAGCGGCTGGAGCGTGTAGTTGCTCGTGCGGACCTGTGCGGCTCTAATGGCACGACGGTGGCGAGGCGTGCCACGGTCTGAGCATGGCACTTGATGGCTTGGCGCAAGCTGGCATTGAGCGTACGTTTGCTTAGTATCGGACGGAGAGATTGAAGGAGTTGACCGGTTGAAGCACCGAACACTTAGCAGCCTGTCGAGCGGAGCCTCGTTTCGAACGCGCCGGGGTGCTTTTGTACGATCGGACTGCCTCGAATACCTAGAAAGTGTTCCTTCAAGCACGTTCGATCTGGTTTTGACCTCGCCCCCGTACGATGGCCAGTCAAAGTATGGCAACGGCCAATGTTATGAACGCGCATGGTTCGAGGACTTTTTTCTTCGTGTGACCGGAGAGATCCTTCGCACTCTCAAGCCGACCGGGAGCTTCATACTCAACTATCGCTCCAAGCGCCGTGGAAGCGAACGCGGCACATTGCAGTACGAGTTGATCTTCTGGCTTCGCTCGCAGGGTTTCCTATTTTGTGAGGATTTTGTTTGGGGTAAGCCCTCGCCGCCACCGGGACGATTTCGTCGATTTCTCAAAGATGCCGTCGAATTCTGCTTTCATTTCGCCAAATCACCTCGATGGCAGTTTTTTCCCGAGCAGGCGCTTACCCCCGCACGCTGGGATTCTGCCGATCGAGCTCGACGCAAGAATCACGCGCAGAACTTCAAGAGAGAAAGCAGTCCATCTGGACACGGCAGAAAACGCGTTCAAGCGGGTCCGGACTTGGTGCGCCCGTCCACGTTGCTGCTGGTGGAGCCGGAGTTCGGACCCAACCCAACCAGCCATCCAGCGCGCTTCCCAGTCCTGCTTCCGCAGTTTTTTATCAGAATCATGACGAAACCGCGGCAGCTCATATTTGACCCATTTGGTGGCACGGGGACAACAGGCGTAGCTGCGGAGAGCCTGAAGCGTCGTTGGATTGTGACAGAACTCGATGATAAGTACGCAGCAGGATTGGCCGAAAGAATGATTACGGGTCGCTAGACGGCTCCCGGTGCGCCAAGCCGGTTCGAATTCACCTAGCACTTAAGGTGGGCACGCAATGTCGACGACGTCAAGAGCCAAATCAGCGAGTTCATCCCGTCGGACCTCTATGCCAACAAAGCTCCCCCTTACACAGCTTCGGTTCGATGCGACGAACCCGCGAATCGTCGAACTCGTCGGTGAACGCCCCACGACTCAAGCTGAAATTCGTGATGTCATGCTCGGCGGAGACATGCAGGCGCGCGAGCTCGTGCCCTCTTTCGTCGAGAATGGATACTTACCGTACGAACCGCTGATCGTGCGTCCCGAGCGCCAGAATAAGCACGTGGTCCTTGAGGGCAACCGGCGACTTGCTGCTTTGCTTTCCATGCGAGATTCGGACGACCCGGATGAAAAAGCGGCGTTCAAGAAGCACGGACTCGAACGGGTGCCCTGCCTGGTTTTCGTTGGGGATGATAAGGACGAGCTCGCCTACCTTGGCCTGCGCCACCTGTCAAAGACGAAGGACTGGAGCGCATCCGCCAAAGCAGCATTCGTTCAGAGAATCCTCCAAAGCGGCCGAACTCTCCAGCACGGCGCCCGCATTACGAATACGACAACAACGAACTTGCGATCCCTGTTGCTGACCCGACGACTCTTCGAGCGCGCTGGCGAACTCGGCTTGGAACTGCCGACGACAAGCGCTGAGGGCGAAATCGCATTCTGGCACCTTGGAGACGCTGTTCGTCGCACAAATACGAAGCGGTACCTACAGATCGAG
This sequence comes from Planctomycetota bacterium, assembly GCA_030616775.1. Taxonomy (GTDB): domain Bacteria; phylum Planctomycetota; class Phycisphaerae; order UBA1845; family UBA1845. The sequence continues at coordinate 15,820 of JAUWWQ010000063.1, read as the reverse complement.
GAAAACGTAGATCCTCTGCAACAACCGGAGCTTGATGAATCACGATTTGAACGACTGCTCGGTTGGCTCTACGGCAATGCTAAGACAAAAGATCCCAAGCTGATCCGGAGTATTCGTGACATTCCTGATCTCGTGCGTTGCCTCGCCCACCCTCGCTCTCTAAAGGCTCTTGAAAACGGCCTGTCTCTTTCCGAAGCTCTGGAAGAACTGCAAGCGGCCGGCGTTAACGTGGCTGCGCATTTGGAGCGCGCGAAGAAGTCCATTCAGCGCGCTACCAGTTTGGTTTCGGATATTGATGAAACAGGAAAAGAGCAAGTCTCTCAGGCCATCAAAGATCTGAAGAAGGCTCTGGAGACGTTTGAGCGGGCGCTGCGCGTCTGATGTCTGGTACTTCCGTCGGTACAATTCCGAATTTGTCGTTCGTCCAACAGGGACGTTTACTGGAGATCGAGGCGATTGAGGGTGGCCGTCAATCGAACGAGTTTTCGACGTGCCCTTCCGCTGAGCTGAGTGAGGATGACGGGCCTGTCGGACTCACCTCTACCGACGACATTCAAGAAACCGAAGAACGTGTGAATGACCTACAGATGTACGTACCGTACGCACAGCGCGCCTTCAAACAGCGGGGCCTGACCTACCCATTTCGTATCTCCAGTAGCCGAGCTTCACTCGAAGACGTCCCGATTCATGCCGATCTGGCGCGAGATTGCGCTGACCTAAGCGCTGTCGTGGGCATTAGTAAAGAAGTAGCTAAACAGTTCGAGCTTCGTGCGTTCAGGGCGTTGCACGAATTGATTGGCGGCTGGGCTGTTTGTGTCGGAACGCCTCGCAACGACGGGACTGGTTGTCGACGAGCAGTGGCACGCTTCCGCAATCTTCTGCGTGATTCTGAGCGAGGCATGTATGAGAATCCGGATCCGCCAAAATCTGGTGATTATGGAATGGACGGCGTTTGGATTCTGGGTCGGGAGTGGGGCGGCCCGGTAGTATTGTTGCAGGTCAAGAATTCCTTCTTTGATACAGAGAAGTTTAGCAGCGATTTCTTTCGACAATCCGACGCTCTTCGGCAGTGGTTTGGAAAGCGCCTGGATCAGCGCCGCGCCGTCATAACGGTCGTCGCACTGAACACGATTCTGACGGTCGAGCAAAAGGAAGCAGCTTTCGAGGCGTCCAAAGCCGGATCTGGCTACCATATCATTGACATTGTTGACATTCTATTCGCTGAGAGGCGTGGTACAGACGTTGTGCGTGACACGCGGGACGAGATGTAGGCCGGGTGCCATGCCCAAGCCGAAGGCGCGGGCATGATGTTCGTCCTTCGAGGAACGTGGCCGCGCTGCTTGAACTCATCGACGGCCTTGTTGAAATCCTCGTGGGCCGGATCGGTGTGGGAGAAGAACGCATTGAGCAGGTCGCAAAGCCGTTGCGGCTCACGCAGGTCGGCGATCATGTCCAGCTTGCCGTCCTGATAGAGCCGCCCCTCGCGGGTGTCCTCGAAGATCGTGTTCGTCAGGCGATAGCCGCGCTTGATCTTCTTCTTGATCTCCGCTTCGAGGTCGTCGTCGGTGTCCTTGGCCTCCCAGTAGCCGCGCTCGATGGTGAATTCGTCGCGAAACGTGCCGTCGGGGCGGATCTGGTGGCCGTTGGCGTTTAGGGATAGTTCGGGGATCAGGGTCCAGCCGACCTTGCGGCCGGTCTCGGAGAGAAGATTCTGAAAGGCGGAGCGCAGCGCGCCTTCGTGCTCGACGCTCTGGTCCGCGTACGTCGCGAGCGCGGCGTAGTAGCTCTTGACCGCCTTGTGCGTCGGCTTGACCTTGAAATGTGAGGCCATGTGCCCAGAATACGAGCACTGTTGTGTGAGGTCAACGCGTGGCAATCCTCTGCGCCACGTAGGGCAGGTAGTTGACCTGCCTTTACCATCTGGTTTGAAGTGAATGTCATCGCCATGTTGAGGATATGGGGGAGCCAGTCGCGTGGGGTGCGTCCCGGACGCACCTTCTCCTGCTGACGCACGTCAAACCGGATCGGCAGAGCGAGATCCTGACGGCGATGAAGGGCTACAAGGATTATAGCGTGGCCTTCGCCCGGAGTTTGATCCTGAAGACGCCGCCCGCGTTACGCGAGGTACGGCACTCAAACTCCTCGTGGTCATCGGTGATGCGCCCCCGCATGATCCGGCTTATGGAACTGGCAACTCCGGCTCAGGCAGGCATAGCCATCCGGCGTACACGGTGAAGCCGGACGAAGGCGTTGGCGATATAGGGAAGCGATCGCTCCAGATCGTCCTTGAATCCCGACCCGTCCCGGATTACGATGTCGGCAGCGTCGTCGTAGTGTTCGATGACCCAGCGGCGGTAGAGCTGCTCGGATTCCTTGCGATCCCTGGTGAAACGCTCCCGCTGGCATTTTCCTTCGGCGTCGCGGTAGGCGGCATAGTATCTGCCGTTCCCCGACTCCGGCTCTTTGGAGAGCTTTGGGATGCGTCGTCTTGTTACCAGTGGTCCGCTTGGTGCCATGCACCGAAGGTATCGGATGATGGCCCCGACGCATCAGCAACATGGCAACTTAAGGGTGAAAATGGGCTATCTGAGGCCCTAGAATGGCAACTTAGCGATTTGACGGAGAAACGCTAAGTGCTTTGTTTGCAATAGCATGCGGGCGTAATTCAGTGGTAGAATGCCAGCTTCCCAAGCTGGACGTCGGCGGTTCGAATCCGCTCGCCCGCTTTTAACATTTCGGAATCCTCGCGCGTTAATCTGGTTTGACGAGAGGGTCTGGGTGCTGCACATTCTGGCGTTTTGACTGCCAGCCTCCAAGCTGATGCTTCGTCATGTTAAACTGAGCCGCCGGTCATAACTCATTGCATTAAAGATACTTACGAACTTAGCCTTAACATGCGGTGAAGAGTTGGTCAAAAAGTTGGTCAGTCGCACCTTTCCCCTCGACGTTCAGCCACCGCAAATCTGGACGTCCGTACTGCCCGGCTGGTAGTCGTCCGCCGATCGACTGATCCCAGTCGGTCTGAACTGTTGATTAGCGCGAGAGTGAGGCGGCCTCGGGCTCGCTGCCGACTCGGCCGGACGCACTTCAGCTCGCACCGGCGCATGGCGCGGCACAACCACGGCCGAGCGGGTGGACGTGCAATCTCCGCTGGTGCCCTGTCAACCTACGGACGACTCCACGACTCCAGAGTGGGTGGCGAGTCCACGACTCAGCGAGGCTACCAGGGTCGTTCCTCGCTCGTGGCTGACCGGCGCGGTATCTTGGCGCTTCTGGGGTGCTCCCGGCAGGGTTGGCCGTGTAGCGAGCATGCGCAAGGCGATCGCAAGTGCCTCACAGTGCGTTAAAGCAACACGTCAAACCGGGGATTCTGGGAGTCAAGCCGAGTCTTTCGGCGACGCGTCGCCCGGCAAGCGAGAGGCTCGCCGCGTTCTCGTGGTCCGTCTTAGCGTGAGCGTTGCCGGCGCGAGAGCCCCGCCCTGCACCCCTCGCCGCTGGCGGCGCCAGAGGTCGAAGGGGCGCCGGCCAAGACCTACGGCGAACCGAAATGGGAGGACCGAATCAGCGATTGTAGTCAAAACTTTTGACGAAAAACGCCCCTGGCGATATCGAAAAGCCCGTAGGAGTCTCCCAACTGCGCAACTTGGGCTAGGGATTCCCCGAGAACGGCAGTTCCTGAAGTTGTCCGCCAGGTAAAGGCGGGTGCTTCGCGTGGACACAATCGGGGGCGGCGCCTAGAATCCCACCGTTCGGGAAGTACTTACCGGGGGCACCTACGTATCGCCCGAGCTGCGCGGTCAGGTGGCAAGGACGAGTAGGAGCCTAGTAGTTTTTCGAGTTTCTTGGATTGTACTTACGGGTATGTCCCGGTGCTGCGGCGCAGCGGACGTCGCGTGAGACGTAGCGCTTTGCTCATGAAGAAGGAGATGCGCGATGAAGAGGTTCGGTTGTTCCATTGTTGTTATCGCGGTGAGCCTGGCAGTGACGGGCTGTGGCACCCCGGCAGAGACTATACTTGCCGGCGTGTGGACGGTAACGCCTGCAGACCCAGGCGATTTTGGCGACTGGGATTATGAGGCGACATTCAACAGCAGCGGGAGACTGGTGGAGCTGTCGGCGGAGAGCCCCGACGGTGCGACGGTTGAGCTGGAGATCGACAACGCCACGTCGCAGGTTAGCGGTAGCGATGTGACGGTTACGATCCCCGCCGCGGCCGGCACGAGGGTGTTCGAAGGTACGTTGAGTACGGACCAGAATACGCTGACCGGGTCCCTAACGCAGGAGATCGACCTCGGGGACCTCGAGGCGACCCTGCCCGGTGGCGAGCTGACGCTGGAACGGGTGGCATCGTAGTGACGAGCCCCGTAGCGTGGTCGAGCGCCTGAATTCGGCCCAGATTCTACGCCAGCTGATGCGACCAGGATCGCGGGTCTCAGTAAACAGGAGAAGCAGCAATGACACGACAGACGAGTACATCTGTTATGTTGATTGGCGCCGGACTGACGATCTTCACGCTCGGGTGCCCCACAGGTGCTCCCGTCAATCAGGCGCCGGTTGCCGATGCAGGCAACGACCAGAGCATCTCGGGCGGTGATCTTATTACGCTTGACGCCTCCGGAAGCAGTGATCCGGATGGTGATGCTCTAGAATACCAATGGACCCAAACGGCGGGGCCAACGGTGATCCTGGAGTCACCCGCAGAGGAGAGCACTTCCTTTGTGGCGCCCAATACTACTGGCACGTTACGGTTCGCTGTGACCGTAACCGATCCGGGCGGGCTCTACTCTTCGGATACCGTTAACATCACTGTGCAAGCCGTCGAGAACCTCGCGCCCGTTGCCGATGCCGGTGAACACCGGAGCGTCGACGGCGGTGCTTTCGTCTCACTGGACGGTACAGGTAGTTTTGATCTGGATGGAGATCCAGTGACCTACATGTGGCTTCAAACTGCGGGTGTAGCCGTGGAGTTGAGTGCGGACGATGCAATCAGCCCGCACTTCACGGCCCCCAACATTGATGGTTCGTTGGAATTCGAATTGACCGTGGACGATGGACAGGGGCTGTCCTCAAACGACACGACCACGGTCACGATCACGCGCGTTCCGCCGACGCTATTTGTGGCCAATTGGCAGGGTGATAGCGTGATCAGTTTCTCCAACGCTGACACAGTGAGTGGAAACGTGAGTCCGCAGACTACACTTGCCGGCGAGAGCACAGACTTGGCCGCGCCGACAGATGTTACCATCATTGCAGTGGGCGCGTTAGTCGTTACGAACGCGGACGCTGACACGCTTTCGTTCTTCTACCCCCTTTCGTCCGCTGATGGGAACGCTCCGCCGATCCGGGACACGACCTGGGGGTTGGATTCACCGCGAAGCGTGGCGTACAGTGAGCCCCAGGACCTCATCTTCGTGTCCAACATAGGTTCCGCAAGTGACATTCTCGTGTTTGAGCCGCCGTACCGTGATCCGAGTCAAGGCTTCGTCACCGGCGCCACGTTGACTAGCACCATCACGAGTGAGGAGCTGAACGTTCCGACGGGCTTAGCGCTTGTTTCAACAGACAGTCTCTATGTAGCCAACAACGGCGCACGAAACGTTCTTGTGTTCAGCGAGGCAAGCAGTGCGGACGGAAATGTTGATCCGGAGCGAATCATAAGTTCTACGGCTTTTGCCGATCCCATTGATGTGTTCGTTGACGAGTCTGACCAGCTGTTCGTGCTTGACGCGAGTGGACAGGTTCACGTCTTCACAAACGCCTCGACCCTGGACGGTGGCGTCGAACCGGTATCTACGCTCTCGATTGAGGGGGCGAATGTGATGACAGCAATGGCCGTGGATCGCGCGGGGATCGGGTACCTACTGGACGGCGGAGCCGATGCCGTGTACGTGTTCGACGATTTGTCCAATCGTACCGGCTCCAGCTGGCCTGACCGAACGATCACAGGGCCGGCCACCGGCCTTCAGGCTCCTGCCGGCCTATTCATCCGCGAAGTGCGATGAATTGGTTGGGGGGAATGCGTGAGTTGTGAGGGCATTGCGGAGTATGATCGCAATTCTGCCTTTATGCATGATAACACAAGTGCCAGACTGACCTAGGAGCTGTGCCATGTTGAGAACCCTGTTTATGCTGACTCTAGCCCATGCGCTGGCCTTTACATCCGTAGCTGCCGCAAGCGCTGAGGACATCGGCTGGCCGCGCAGTTTTGAAGCGGACGGCCACGCAGTCGTTGTCTACCAGCCTCAAGTCGAAGAGTGGAAGGATCACGAGACACTCGAGTTTCTTATGGCGGTCTCAGTTTTGCCGGACGGCGCTGACCACCGAACCTACGGCGTCCTTGAGGTTCGCGCAAACACGAAGATCAATCATGAAGAGCGCACCGTTCTGCTCACCCAGTTGGTGCTGACAATGCAGTTTCCCGACACTGACGCGGCGACAGCCAAGGGGCTCGAGACGATCGTGCGTACGGCCTTGCCCGACAAGGAGACGCTCGTCGTGGACCTGGATCGCCTCATTACCTACGTCCACGCGTCTGATGTTCAGACTCGCGACATCAAGATAAACCTGGACCCGCCCCCGATCTTCTACAGCGCTGAGCCCGCCGTGCTCGTAATCTTCATGGGCGAACCCAAGTTCAAGCCCATCGAAGGCACAAACCTGCTCTTTGCGGTCAACACAAACTGGGATGTGTTCCTCGAGACCGGCAGCTCCCGCTACCATCTCCGCGTAGAGGATGGCTGGCTAGTCTCGTCTGATCCAAAGAGCGGCAACTGGCGACCAACCTCGGCCTTGCCCAAAGATATCTCGAAGCTTCCGGACGAGGAGAACTGGACGGAGGTAAGGAAGCACGTGCCCGGCAAAATGATGGCCAAGGCTCCCCGTGTTTTGGTGAGCACGCAACCCGCCGAGCTCATCCTAACAGAAGGCACACCGGAACTGACGCCGATTGCAGGAACCGATCTCATGTACTACACAAACACGCAGAGCGACCTGTTCCTTAACATCAAGGATGGCCGCCAGTACCTGCTCGTCGCCGGTCGTTGGTTCCGTGCCGCGGGGCTGGAGGGACCTTGGGAAGCGGCTACGCTCGATCTTCCGGAAACATTCGCGCTCATCCCGGAGGATCATCCGAAGTCTGCTGTTCTTGCGTCCGTGCCCGGCACGTCCCAGGCGCAGGAAGCGATCGCTCAAGCGTCGATTCCACAGAAGGCGACCGTGAAGCGCTCAGAGACCACGGTCACCGTCGTCTATGAAGGCGAGCCGGCCTTCAGGGTCATCAAGGGCAGTACGAAGGTCTATTACGCCACGAACACGACCTATTCCGTACTCCGCGTCGACGCGCACTACTATTGCTGCGAAAACGGGATCTGGTTCGTGTCGACGAAACCGACGGGGTCTTGGGTCGTCTGTGCCGAGGTCCCGGATGCGATCTACACCATCCCGGCAACAAGCCCGTATCACAACGTAACCTACGTCCATGTCTACGATTCGACACCGGATACGGTGGTCGTCGGTTACACAGCCGGGTACACGGGCGCCTATGTTGCGAACGGGCTCCTGATGTTCGGCGCGGGATACTGGCTCGGGCACGAACTGGCGGACGACCACGATTGGAATGTATGGTGCACGTGGCGCTACCCGCCGGCCTATTACTCCTATGGCTGCGCCGCCCGGTACAGCTATCACTACGGCAGATATGCACGGGGCGCCGCCTACTATGGCCCGTACGGAGGTGCTGGCTACGGAGCGCGATACAACCCCGTGACCGGTACGTACTCTCGCGGGGCCCGTGCCTACGGTCGGTACGGGTCGGCCGGCGTGGCCAGCGCATACAACCCGTGGACCGGGACTCGGGCGCGCGGTGCCTACGTGTCGGGGCCGCGTGGTGTTTCCGCCGCCGGGCGCGCGTACAATCCGCGCACTGGGCGAGGCGCTGCCACGTCTCAGGCACGTACTCCGTACGGTTCGTGGGGACGTTCAGTCGTGTCCGACGGTCGCGACTGGGCTCGATTCGGGCACCGAAGCGGACCGGGCGGCGCCACAGCCGGCTTCGAAACATCCGGCGGCGCCAAAGGTGCCGTGCACCGTGGCGCCACAGGATGGACCTACGCTGGCCGGACGGCTTCCGGGGATGTGTACGCGGGCCGCGATGGCCAAGTCTATCGGCGAGGGCAAGGCAACGACTGGCACAGCCACTCGAACGCCACCCGCCAGTGGAGCCAAACGGGCTTTGCTGCGGATGACCGCACACGCGGGCGAGCAGGAACACAATCTGGTGTATCGCGCTCTGTACCAGGCCAGGCGGGCGTTCGCGATCGCGGCGCTGGCCCGGACGGCGCCCGACGTCCCGTTCGCGGTACAGATCGGGAGGGGGCTGCGAAACCGTCGGGCCGGGGTGACGAGAAGAAGTCGCGCGCTGCGAGTGACTCCACCAAGAGCGGGGGAAGGTCGAGGGACTCGGCGCGTAGGCTGAGCCGCGACTCTCGATCCCGAGCACGTGGCGACCGGCTCAGCTCGCGCAGTCGATCCTCTCGAAGCGGTGGAGCCCGTGCACCGCGTAGCCGCGGCGGCCGGAGGCCGTAGTGTTACTTTAAAGAACCTCGTTAACGCAAATCCGGCGAGCGATTCGCCAACGGGGACGGTCGTTTGGCACCGGTCGCATGCCAGATTTCCCTACGCCAAATGCTTATTGCAGCCACTTCACAGCTTCTTTAAATAGAGGCGCGTTTATCTCAACTGGAGTTGGCGCTTGCTAAGCTCGGCCCGCGCGCCTTGCGGTCCGCGGGCCGCACGGTAGGATGGTCAGCGAAACACCGTTGGGCCGGTGGAATCCGTACTAAGGAATCTTAAGGAGATGTGTATCATGAGATCGCGCAACCTTTTCACAATGTCGAGCCTGACCTTGCTCGTGGCCGGGGCCTCCGCCGGGATGGCCTATGGGCAGACGGACAAGCCGAATATCCTCGTCGTTTGGGGTGACGACATCGGCAACACCAACATCAGCGCCAACACGCACGGCCTGATGGGATACCGCACCCCTAACATAGACCGCATCGCACGTGAAGGCATGCGCTTCACCGACTACTACGCCGAGCAATCCTGCACGGCCGGTCGGGCGTCCTTCATTCTCGGCCAGAGCGTCTTCCGAAGCGGTCTCAGCAAGGTGGGTCTCCCCGGCGCCGAGCTGGGAGCCCACCCGGATGATCCCACCATCGCGCGCGTGCTTAAAGGGCGGGGCTACATGACGGGCCAGTTCGGTAAGAACCATCTCGGTGATCAGGATAAGCACCTGCCCACGATGCACGGCTTCGATGAGTTCTTCGGCAACCTGTACCACCTCAACGCCGAGGAAGAGCCGGAGAACGAGGACTATCCGGGCGACGTCATCATGCCCGACGGCAAGACGTTCCGCGAGAAGTTCGGACCGCGCGGCGTGATTCACTCCTGGGCGAACGGGGACGGCACGCAGCGCGTCGAGGATACGGGACCGCTCACGAAGAAACGCATGGAAACCGTGGATGACGAGACCAGCGCTCGCGCGATCGAGTGGATCCGCGAGCAACACGCCGCGGGTAAGCCGTGGTTCTGCTGGTGGAATGGCACGCGCATGCACTTTCGTACCCATGTCAAGAAAGAACTGCGCGGCATCTCCGGACAGGATGAGTACTCAGACGGCATGGTCGAACATGACATGCACATCGGCAAGTTCCTCGATCTGCTGGATGAACTCGGCATCGCCGACAATACGATCGTCTTCTACTCGACCGACAACGGTGTTCACATGAACACCTGGCCGGACGGCGGCATGACAGCCTTCCGCAGCGAGAAGAACACCAACTGGGAAGGCGCCATGCGGGTGCCTGCGTTTGTCCGCTGGCCTGGACATATCAAGCCCGGTTCTGTCACCAACGAGATCGTCCATCACATGGACTGGATGCCCACCTTCGCGGCGATCGCTGGCGAGCCCAACGTGAAGGAGAAACTCCTCGCCGGGTATAAAGCCGATGGCAAGACCTACAAGGTTCACCTCGACGGGTACAACATGCTGCCCCTTCTGACGGGCGAGACTGACAAATCGCAGCGCAAGGAGGTTTTCTACTTCTCCGATGACGGTGATCTAACGGCGCTGCGCTACGGCGACTGGAAGCTCATCTTCATGGAGCAGAAAACCGAGGAGACCCTTCGTATATGGATGGAGCCGTTCGTTCCGAAGCGCGTCCCGCTGATCATCAATCTTCGCCGCGATCCGTATGAGCGAGGAATGGAGACGTCCAACACATACCTCGACTGGTTGATCGACCGCGTGTACCTGTTGGTGCCCGCACAAGCGTACGTCGGCAAGTTCCTGCAGACCTTCAAGGACTACCCGCCGCGTATGAAGGCGGCGTCGTTCAGTCTTGATCAGGTCATGGAGAAGCTCCAAGAAAGTGGCGGAAGCAAGTGACGCTCCGCTCCGCCTTGTTATGAACCCGAACAGCCGCGTCGGTCACACGACCGGCGCGGCTTACTCAATCGTACACTGAGGAACGGCATGCAACGAGTGGTCATAGGAGGAACGGCATGCAACGAGTGATCATAGGCGCCGGTGCGCTGATGTGCGCTTTTACGGCTCTCATCGGCGCGACAGGCTGCGCGGCCACACAGCACGATTCGCTCACTTCGTGGAACGATGGTCCAGCGAAGTCCGCCATCACGGACTTCGTCCAGCGCGTCACGACCGAGGGCACCACCGACTTCGTCCCGTCCGCGGAGCGTATCGCCGTTTTCGACAACGACGGCACGCTCTGGTCTGAGCAACCGGCCTACTTCCAGTTGCTCTTCGCGATCGACCGTGTGAAGCAGCTCGCGCCGCAGCATCCCGAGTGGCGTACGACCCAGCCGTTCAAGGCCGTGCTCGACGGAGACATGCACGCACTCGCAGAAAGTGGCAAGAAGGGTTTGCTTGAAGTGGTAATGGCGACCCATGGAGGCATGACGACGGATGAGTTCGCTGATGTCGTGCGCGACTGGATCACGACCTCGCGACATCCATCGGCGCATAGGCCGTACACCGAAATGGTCTTTCAGCCCATGCTCGAACTCCTCGCCTATCTGCGCGCTAACGGCTTCAAGACGTACATCGTCTCAGGCGGCGGGATCGAGCTCATGCGCGTCTTCGCTGAAGATGTCTACGGCATTCCGCCCGAGCAGGTGATCGGCTCGAGTATCAAGACTGAGTTTGAGATGCGGAGCACCGGCCCCGTTATCAAGCGCCTGCCCGAGATCGACTTCATCGACGACAAGGCGGGCAAGCCGGTCGGCATCAACAAGTTCATCGGTCGGCGGCCGATCGCCGCGTTCGGCAACTCCGACGGCGATCTCCAGATGCTCCAGTGGACGGCTGCTGGTGAAGGGCCCCGATTTTGCCTTTACGTTCATCATACCGATGCTAAGCGCGAGTGGGCCTACGACCGCGAGTCCCACATTGGCAAACTTGACAAGGGCCTGGATGAAGCGCACCGAAAGGGGTGGACGGTCGTGGACATGAAGCGGGACTGGAGCGTGATCTATCCCGGGGACAGGTAGGCGGCCGAGTGCAATCGAGTCAGTGAGATAACTATTCGTAATCAAGAAAGGCGAGTTGCGATGAAGACAGGTTGGCTTCCTCTTACCATTACGGCGGTTGGATTCGCTGCCGTCGGTACGGGCTGTGCGACATCCGGCAAAACGGGCGCTCTGGTCGGAGCCGGAATCGGGGCATTGGCCGGTCAGGCAATAGGCCAGGACACAGAAGGTACGCTCATCGGCGCGGCGGTGGGCACCGGAATTGGTTACATTATCGGGAACGAAAAAGACAAGGAACATGCTAAGGAATTGAGCGAGGAAGCTCGGTCCCACCAGTACACGCATACCGAGGTCGGCCCGCTTGGCGGAACTCGTTGGCAGCTCGTGAGTCTTGCACCCAGAGACCGCGTACCGCCGTACGCATCCAAGATCATCGAGTTCAGGCCGTACGGCAGAGTGATCACGACGACGACTAGTTCGGATGGCACAGTTGGTATCGCCGATGAACGGTATCGAGTTGTGGGCACGGCTCTGATCGTGAACAAGCCGGGATACTTAATCAACGCGACCTACGGGCTTTCGGGAAACGAGCTGATCATCTCGGCCGACGATTTTCGAGCGGTGCTCAGACGTCTCAGGTAACTGGTGGAGACGCCGAGTCGGACTGCGATATGAACGTGAGCAAAGGACAGATGCGCGTCCGCGTCGACGGCCCCTGGATGAACGCCACGGAAGTAACCAACGGCCGGTTTCGCAAGTTCGTCGAGGCCACCGGTTACCCACCGATCCAAACGAGAGCTGGTTCTGCTGGTTCCGGCTCTATGGTCCCCTGCAGCCCCATTTCGATCGAACTTGGGTGCTGCCGGATTTCGAGAAGATCAAATAGCAGAATCAAGAAGGAGATAGGCAATGAAAAAGAGCAAAGCAGCCCTGCGCAAGGCAGGAACGTGGGCCGCGGTCGGGGGCATCCTTGCCTCCGGGGCCATCATGATGACCGCTGCGGGCAAAGCGCACGCGCAACAGGTCAGGACGAAGACGGTCGAGGGCTTCGAGGGCGTGATTGCCAAGAAGTACGAGGATTCCAAGGAGTGGTGGCCAAAAGAGAAGCGTCCGCCCAAGGGTGCGCCGAACGTGGTCATCCTCCTGCTCGACGATGTTGGTTTTGCCCAGGTCGGCAGTTTCGGCGGCCTGATCAGCACGCCGAACATCGACCGGCTCGCGTCCGGCGGGCTTAGGTTTAACAACTTCCACACCACGGCGCTCTGTTCACCGTCGCGGGCGTCGCTGATGGCCGGACGTTACCCGCACAGCATCGGCCTGGGCAGCCACGCTCTGACAGCAATGGGATTCCCGGGCTACAACGCCATCGTGCCCGAGACCTGCAAGTCCGTTGCGAACTACCTCCAGGAACAGGGCTACGTGAACTACGCGCTCGGAAAGTGGGACCACACGCCGCTCTACGAGGTCTCGCAGGTCGGTCCGTTCCATCGCTGGCCGAGCGGGGAAGGTTTCGACCATGCCTACAGTTTCATGGCGGCGGACGTGCATCAGTTTGTTCCGGTTATGTGGAACGATCACACGCCGGAGGAATACCGCAAGTCCGAGCACCTTGACAAGGACCTGGCAGACAGGGCCATCGAGTGGATCACCGGGCACAAGTCCCTCAGGCCCGACGATCCGTTCATGATGCTCTGGGCGTCCGGGTCCATGCACTCGCCTCACCATTCGCCGGACGAGTACATCCTACGGTATCGCGGCAAGTTCGACATGGGATGGGACAAGGCCCGCGAGTCGATCCTCGAGAACCAGAAGAAGCTCGGGATCGTCCCGAAGAACACGAAGCTCAGCGCGCGGATACCCGAGATCCCGGCCTGGGACTCGCTGACGGAGCAGGAGAAGAAGCTCTACGCGCGCCAGATGGAGGTGTTCGCCGGCCAGATGGAACATGTCGACTACCAGATAGGGCGGATCCTGGACACGCTCGAGAGGATAGGGGAACTCGACAACACACTGATCTTCGTTACCTCCGACAACGGCGCGAGTGGCGAAGGTGGGCTGGCGGGCACAGCCAACGAGACCTACGTGCTCAACGGCCTGCAGACGCCGTTTGAAACAAACTGGCGCAACTACCCGAACTGGGGCAGGGAAGACACCTATCCGCATTACCATGCCGGCTGGGCTATGGCAGGGAACACGCCGTTCAAGTACTTCAAACAGAGCGAACACCGCGGCGGCCAGCACGATGCATTGGTGGTGCACTGGCCCAACGGCATCAAGGCCAAGGGTGAGATCCGCAGTCAGTACCACCACATCGCCGACATCGCTCCAACGATCCTGGAGGCGGCTAAGCTCAAGGTTCCCGAGGAATACCACGGCATCAAGCAGAAGCCCATGGAGGGCATCTCGATGATGTACTGCTTCGACGACAAGGATGCTCCGAACCGCAAGCATCGGCAGTACTACGAGATGTTTGGCAACCGCGCGATCTGGGTGGACGGCTGGAAGGCCGTTACACTGCATGCCAACCGCATGCCCTGGGAGGTCAATGTGGTGAAGCCCTTCGAGGACGACGTGTGGGAACTCTACCACGTCGCCGAGGATTTCTCCGAGAGCACCGACCTTGCGAAGAAGCATCCCGAGAAACTGGAGGAACTCAAGAAGATCTTCGACGATGAGGCCTGGAAATACAACGTGTACCCGCTGTACGACGACATGCTTACACGGTTGCGCGGCACGCAGGATATCCTCTTTGGCGACAAGAAGGACTTCGTCTATTACGCTCCAGGCGCTTTCCGAATCGCTGAGAAGGCTTCCGCTCCCGTAAAGGGCCGTTCCCACGAGATCGTCACTAAGCTAAACCTGAAAGGGAAGGAAGAGGGCGTCATCGTGGCCTGCGGCGGCATGACAGGCGGCTACACCATGTTCATCAAGAATGGCCGCCTGTACTTTGACTACAACTTCCTCGACGGCGTGTACTACACCCTCGAGTCTCCGCCGCTGAAGGAAGGCAAAGCCGAACTGAAGTTCAAGTTCACGGCCACCAAGATGTTCGGCGGCAAGGGCGAACTCTTGGTCAACGGCAGGAAGGTCGACGAGGTCGACATGCCGGAGATGCACCGGAGCACCTACTCCCTGGCCGAGACATTTGATGTCGGCATCGATACGGGGACGCAGGTCTCAAAGCTCTACAAAGCAACCAACAAGTTCACCGGCGAGCTCGACAAGGTAGTCATTACGCTGACCGACTAGACGTGGGCTGCGCAACGAGGAACGTGAAGAGAGGGTGAAGTAAGAAGAAGTAACCAGTAGCCAGTGGCAAGTGGATGGAGGATTCCGGGTTCAAGGTCCAGGGGTTCAAAGGTTGGGCGAAGAGAAAATGAAGAAAACCGTGAACCATGGAACCGTGGACCCTGAACCACACAGAGCGAGGGAGACAACAATGAAATCAATCAGATATGCGATGTGCTACTGTGCGGTGCTATCCCTGCTGTTCGCGGGATGCGCTACGACCGAAATGGCACAAGACACGATCGACACCTATGTGGGGCCGATCCACTTCCAGGATCAGACCCTGACCAAAGCGTCAGCGGAGGCGATGCGTCGCATGACCCGCTTGCAGCGGGCCTCGCAGTTGGTCTGCTGGGCCATGCCGGCTGTGAGTGGCTATCAATTTCACAACGTATTCCAGAAGAATCTAAAAACCGAACCTTCAGAGCCAGCGATAGGGCTGTTTCAGGGATACGATGGAGTTTATGTATGGTTGACCGCGAATGTGACGACTCCATATACAATTTCTATGTTAGACCTGGCCAAGACTGGTCCTGTAGTGGTCGAGATCCCGGCCGGTGGAATCTACGGTGTTGCAAACAACGCCTGGCAGGAGCCCATCAAGGAGATCAATTCCGGAAAAGCAGAAACGCTACTCTTTGTGGGTCCCGGACAAGACTATCCAGATGGATTCGAAGGCGAGGTGATACAATCAACTACGTTCAAGATGTGTTATTTCTACCGGGTTCTGGGAACCGGTCCTGAAGCTGAAAAACTAAAAACAGGCGTCAAAGCTTACCGCTTGAAGGACAAAGACAATCCCCCGGCCACAAAGTTCATCAAATACGATCCGAAACCAGGTGACAACGTGGTAATCAACACTCCACCAGAAGATATGCAATTCTGGGAGATAGTGAATGATTATGTTCAGTCGGAACCAATGGCAGATCGAGATCGCTTCTTTTACGCTTGGCTCCAGGACCTGGGGATTGAAAAAGGCAAACCCTTT
>JAUWWQ010000050.1 GCA_030616775.1 Planctomycetota bacterium | reverse complement strand
GCGCTCGCCGATGAGGTCATCGCCTCCCTCGATCAGATCAGCACAGACCAGCAGATGTTGCGCTCGTTCTTCCACCATGCCGGACTCAGACTATGAAGTGTTTATTTATCTACTCAAAGATCAATAAGATCCCATTAACCCCTGTGGCACCGGTTTCCAACCGGTGAAGTACACGGGTTGCAAACCCGTGCCACACTTTTTGGGATGGGCACTAAGCGGGTGTGCATCCGCGATTGCGGTCTGCTCGGCAGTTGCCTTTGCGACCGTCTCAACCTGCGCCGCGCCAAACACCTGAACTTGGATGACCCAACCGCAGCACTGCATCTTCCAACTTGATTAAGTTTCTTTAGCACTAGTGTTTAGCTGCCGATGCAGTGAAAGTACCGGGGGCACGTGCATAAGCCTCGCGATCCACGAAATGATTCGGACCCCGACAAGCCCGCAGGGCACATTTGCTCCGGCGATTGGCTTCGGCGTGCCTGGACACGCCGGAGCGGCTCGCCGACATGGAGTGGGGCTGCCCGCGCCCCGCAAGGGACGTGGCGCGGCGATACCTGCGAGGCTTTTCGTACATATAGACTGTTCGGCGCATTCTCCCTGCGTTTGGGCTGCAGCGAGTGGAGCCCTTCTTTGCCGAACGGTCAAGGCGTTAGACACATCTGGGTGCGTTCGGCGCCTCGCACTGTGGGGACAGCCGGAGCCCTCGTCTCTCTCCAACCTGTAGGGAGGCGAGGGCCTGGCGTCCCATTGTCACGTTGGAAAAACTTTGCCCCCTGCAGCCTGGAAGAAGATGAGGCTCCACGGCGTCATCCGTCGTTATCGAAACGTGCGTTACACCGAAATGTCGGTCGTCTGCGGTGCGGTGCGAAATGAATACGGGCATATCTGTCTCCTATTCCGAGAGCGGCACATCAGGTTGTACGGCTGCTGGAATCCTGTCCGTCGGTGTGCTGATCGCCTTGACTGCTGCCATCAGGTTCTTCAATGGCTCCGGCACCTCATGCCACGAAACTAATCCAGCAAGGTACTCCCGCAGCTTGGGTTCCTTATCCTTCTTGGTCGTGCCGGGTATGCCGATCTCCTCTTCAAGGTATGGGTCGAAGGTGATGGTCGTTCCTTCCCCAGTACATGCAGCCTCGATGTTCTGTTTTGTGCGGTTGTTAGTGGCAATGTCGTTCGGGTCGGTCTTGTCTGAATCCGTGTCGTAGACGGCTAAGAACGGAAGACCCAACGAGCGGGCAACCTTGACTATGAGCGGGATGCCTCCCTTACCGCCTGCTTCGATCACCGAGCAGTCGAGCCGATCGAGATCGAGTCCGTCGGGCATCATCTCCGCGCACATCTCGATGGCCGCCTGATCTGTCTGCCCTTCAACGATCACGACGGACTTGGCAAAAAACATCTCGTTCCGGGGGGCGCTAAACTGGCGTGTGAACTTCAAGCGTTTGCGATCATCCGGCCCCGGCAGATCACCGACGGTCGCGTTCACGGTCGTGCCGTCGGTGAGCGTCTTGCTGACAAGGCGGACATCCTGCACTCGCCACAGGTCAACGAAATCTTGGCTGTGCGTTGTGTAGATTACCTGCGTACCGTTCTTCACAAGGTCGCACAGCAAGCGAAACAGATGCCTTCGCCCGTGTGGGTGCAGATACAGCTCCGGCTCCTCAAACAGGAGCACCGCATTGTCCTTGCGGATTTCCCGGTAGGCTTGCAGCAGCGAGATGACGACCGCCGACTGGATGCCCGATCCCATGCGAGCGCTGTCCACAGGCTCCGGCGTGTCCGGGTCTTTGAACAGGATCGAGAAGTTCTTGTAGATGTTTAGCGGGTCGAGTTCATCCAGTTGAACCTCTACATCGGGGAGTCCGGTGTGGGCAGCAAGGTGTTCGACGACCTTTTCTTCGAGCTTCTCGAACGCTGGTGTCCGCAGCACCCTCCGGGCTTCACCGAACTTCTGCATGAAATCCGCGTAGCGTTTCTTGTCGGCCTTGAACTCGCGGGCGACATCGCGCAGCAACCGACCGAGGATTGAATACTGGCTACCCGATAGGTGGTATGGTGCATTACGGTCGATGTCGATCATCAGGCACGGGAGCGCATCGCGGATTTCACCCGTGACCTTCGCAGGTGTCGCGTATGGCTTCGCCCCCGGCGATGCGGTTCGCAGTATCTTGACGGATTCACCGTTGTCGTCGATGCACAGGAACTCTGAGCGAAGATCGCCCCGTGCGTGCTTGCCTGATTTCCGTTTGTAGCGAGTACAAGTGAACTGGATGCCGCTGAACACGGCGGGCGTACCGACATCACCTCTGACCTCTCGCTGTTCGTCAAACCAGACGCTGATCCGAATGTCCCGATCTTCCTCGTGGCCGTAGAAGTCCCCGTCATCAATTGGCCGCACGCTTGGCCAACTTTCACCGAGAACAAGGTTCAACGCCCGGAGGATGTTCGACTTGCCGCCGTTGTTTGGCCCAATCAAGGCGCACAGGTCGCTCGGCGCGAACTTGCACTCCTTGACATTTCGATAGTTCTCGACCTTCACGCGCACGATCTTCATCCGGCGACAGCCTCCTTTCCGACAGGGACGCGCACCTTGCCTGTCAACAGCACGTCGCTCAATCACGACGGCGCCGTGTGCGCACTTGCGCCCTGCGGCGCCCGTCGCCTGAGTCCGTCGGCTCATGCTTGGCGGAAGTCACGGAAGGGCAGGTGGGCGTGGCGGCGAGGTAGCACCCGGCACACTCGCCCGTTCGCGCCTTCAATCCAAACTGGAAGCACGGCAGGTACCAACCGGGAGTCTCGCATGTGCAAATGCTGTAAGTCTTTACCAGCGCATAGTTTGCGCCACGAGGACAGCACGACTGTTTGCGTATCTGACACCTCAGACCGCTAGATATGGCTGCCAATCTGACAGCGCTGGTCCATGGCCGTACTGCCTGTTTGGCAGGTGTTTGGGTCCCGCCGGAAACGTTGGTGCGGATCGCCATCCCCGCCCGCGGCACTCAACCGGCCGGGAGTCGACGATCACTCACTCCACGGGCATGTGGTCCGACGGGAGACATGATGAGGAATACGCGCAGGTACAAGCCGGACGGGCCACGCTTGAAGAGTCAACCAGGCCGGAACCACCCCAGTCCCCCGTGTCAAGGGGGTACGAAAGGGGGGTTCCGCTACACGATTTCCGAAAACGCTTGGGAGGACCCCGCAAGTGGCTTATGGCGACACGAAACGGGCCTACCCCAGCGAAGTTTACCGCCGTAGTTTTTGAAGGACGCGACACACGGTATCCTTCGACAAGTCCTCGACATAGCCCAAGGCGACCATCCGATCCGCCAGAAGACGCAAGGTCCAACGGGCGTGCCCCACAGGCGAGTCGCTGCACGCCAGGGCGATTAGATGAGCTTCACCGTCGCCATCGAGCTTCCGTTGGTATTGTCGAGAAGCCTTACGCGTCACCAGTGACGCCTCCAGACCTTCCTCGACAAACCGTTTCCGAACCCGCCCCACGGTTGCTGTCCCGACATCTACTCCCTCGCTAATATCGGCGTCGGTCCAACTCGGCCCACCCTCGCCGCTGTCCGCCTTCAGGAGAATCCGGGCGTGAGTCAGCTTCCTTGCCGCCCCCTTCCCCGAAGAAACCAACGCACGCAACGACCGACGCTCCTCGTCGGTCAACGTTACAATGTATCTCTTTTTCATTTCAGGCCTCCTTGCCTTTGGGATCTGCTACCCCAAATCGGCAACAGCCCATTCCTGCTCATCAAACTACGTGCGACAGAGTCAAGTCTGCGTCATCGTCCGGTCGCAGCCGACTTGGCCTGTTTCACGTGGAACGTTACCTGCAGCCCACCGCGAATGGCGTATATCGCTTCAGTAGCTTGAGCGCTCCTGCCAAGCCGGGGACACGAACTGCCGTCCCAGCCTACATTTCGCGATCCTCAACCGCTCGCCCAGACCCAGACATGTCCGTCCTACCATTGCACAATCACTCGTTGGTCTGTACACTCACCCGGTCTCGGTGCTCTAGGATGTACTCTGTGGTTCAGTTGACTCAAGGAGGAAGTCATGTCCAAGTCCGTGCGACGGCTCGGCCGAGGGCTCGATTCTCTTGTTTCGGATCTTCGCTCCGGCATCACAGCACTGCCAAGTGAGAGCAAAGCTGCAGGTCCTGGGGTCGCGGTGGCGCCGGAACCGTTGGGCCCCAGTGGCGGTAGGGGCGTGAGGGCGACAATGCTTGCCATTGACCAGCTTAAGCCCAACCCGTTCCAACCACGTGATATTACGAATTCAAAGAACGTAGCATCACTCGCGGACTCTATCGCACGCAACGGCTTACTTCAGCCCATCATTGTGCGTCCGAAAGCGGGATATTACCAGATCATCGCCGGCGAACGACGTTGGCACGCAGCCAAATCAATCGGGATGAGCCATATGCCCGCTATCGTACGCCATGCTACCGACGAGCAGATGCTCGAACTCGCCCTGATCGAGAACATTCAGCGGGAGGATCTAAACGCGATCGAGCGGGCGAAGGCCTATCGAGAGTTCTCGAAGCGCTTCTCTCTTGGGCCAGAGGAAATCGCCGAACGCGTTGGCGAGGATCGCACGACAGTGGTCAATTATCTCCGGTTGCTCGAACTCCCCGAGGCAATCCAGGCGTTCGTGGTCCAGGGCAAGCTGAGCATGGGCCATGCTCGTTGTCTGCTGGGGGTAGCAGATGACGAGCGCCGCATGCGGCTGGCGGAATCGGCAGCTCACAATGACCTGTCCGTTCGGGCCCTTGAGGAGATCGTGCGGCGAGAAAAGACACGCCGGGGGCGGCCAAAACCTGGGGAAGTCGGGGCAAAGGACCCCAGGGCAGCACACCTACGCGACCTCCAGCAACGGTTCGAAGAGGCGGTCAAGACGAAGGTAACCATCCACCAAGGAAAACGTAAGGGAACAGGACGAATCGTGATAGAGTACTATTCGTTGGATGACTTCGATCGAATCGCTGCCGCGCTGCGCGTGAATGCGGAATAGGATGCCACGCAGCCCCGAGGTGCTGACCGGGCCACACGGAGCTTCGATGTACTCCACCTCACATCAGCAGCCGTTGAACAGAAAGGCCGGACAACTTTCGACGCCGGAGGATTTGCAACGTCTCCCGGTTACGGTAGGTTCGTGTAGTTGTCTGCATCGTTGGAAGTCCAGCTCAGTCCGAGTGTGGCCGAAGGAACAGTGATTGACGAGTTCGCGGCGTGTAAGGATGTAGACGTGCCGCTTTAGTGAACCCTGAGCCTGACATAGGGAGTATGCCATGCACCGATCAAATATCGTCTGGACCGCAGCATTGTGCCTCACACTGGCCCTGCCACATGCGACGGCCAATGGCGGTACCGAGGATGCAACGCAACTGCTGCGTCTCATGCCGGTGGACTTTCCGGTCACTGTCGTGGTGCTTGACTTCGAGAAGCTGGACAAGTCGGTTTCGTCTGTCACTAAGCGGCTCAAGCCGGGCAGCACCGAGCCCGGGATGCTCGCTGAACTGAAGAGTGAGCTGGGAGTGATTGCGGAGTGGACTGACTTCAGCAGACCAATCGGCCTGGCCGGCCGGACGCTCCAAAGTGATAAGGACGGAGTTTTGTGGCTGCGGGCACCTGACTTTTCGACCAAAGTCAAGAACATCGAAACTGCCACACAGGAGGAGGGGGTTTGGCAGATACCCTTCGGCGAAGCCAAGAATGTGTTCGTGAAAGTCAGGGGCGACTACATCATTGTCGCCAAGTCGAGAGAGATGCTCACCAAGGCTGCCGGTGACGGCAAGACGCTGGCAGACGAATTGAAGCCCCGCCTGGACCTGCTCCACAATCGCGACGCACTGATCCACGTCAATATCGAACCCGTGCGGCAGACCGCGCTTGGCGGCATCGCTAATTTCGCCCAGATGGCGCCCATGTTAGCCATGATGGCCGGCCCGCAGGGCGGCGACCCGGCGGCTATAACCGGCTTCTTCACCACTGTCGCTGAGGCGGGCAAGAAGTATATCGAGCAACTGGCCTATGTCGATCTGGCCATTGCGGTCAGTGACCAGGCCGGCGACCTGGCCGTCGCCACGGGTTACAAGGCTGGCCCCATCAAGAATTACCTCGCGAAGCAAAAGCCGGCCGGTCTCCCGGCGTTCGCTGACATCCCCGAGCAAGCGTACGTGCTGGCGGTCAGCTCTCATACACCCGGCGACGAGTTCCCGTTTGTCGACTATTTCTGCGAGCAAATGATGAATGCCACGGTGCCGGCACCTGCGACCGGTGAGGGTGAGAGCCAAAGTGAGGCCAACCAGGCGGGAGCCCTCAAGGACGCCATACGCGCCGCTCAAGAATTATATCGCGGTTTCGACGGATTCAACGTGGTCATGGCCATGTCACCCGGCGGAATGCAGGCCCTGGGTGATTACAGCGCCAAAGAACCCGACAAGTTGTTGGAGCTGATCAAGGGATACATGGTCAAGGTCAACCCGTTCATGCATCAGTTCGGCATCACATATGAGCTGCTCGGCCCCAAGAAGGTCGGCGACGTTCAGGTGGAACAGTTCGCCATGAAAGTGGACCCTACGCAACCCGGCGCGGAGGTGGCAAAGGTTATGTACGGAGCCAATCCGCGATTCGCTTTGGGCATCACCGGCGGCCGCCTCCGCTACTGCGTGGGCAGCGACGAGCACGTGGAACGAACCTTTACCGCTAAAGCCGCTAAGCCCTTTACTTCCAATCGCTACGTCCAGGACGCAATCGCGACGCTGCCCGCAAAGCGGAACATAGTGGCTCTTATCGACTTGGCCACTGCGTTCTCTGCTTTCGCCCCGTTGCTGAAGATGCCGGAGCTGGGGCCGATCCCGCCAGGTCCGCCGGTGGCAATCGCCGTCTCTCTGGTGGGTGATCCGGCACGCGTTGATATCCACATACCCTGGCGGGCCATCGAGCGCGTGATGCAAGCGACCGCCCCGGAAGAACCGATGTAACCCGCCGCGCCGCTCGAGGCTGGACCGGAGCTGCGCAATCCGACCGTCCCGGGCGGTGGCGATCACTCACCCAGCGACCGTAATATCTGGTCGTAAGTGTCCGGGTCGTTCACGTTGCGCAGCGAATCGAGCTTGGGATCAACATCCTCGAGCTCAGACGCCGGGATGATGTTGGCACCGCAACGGTCCACGAAATTGCGGACGCGAAGATCCTCCTGCGTCAACAATTCGGTCAATATTGCCCTGGTATCCAGCCGGTACACGGCTGTCAGCGGGTAGACATACTCTCCACGTGTGGGCACCACTCCGGGATATTCTCCGAGCAGCTCGATCAGGCGCTTAACGAAATGCGGTTGTAAGAGTGGATGATCGCACGACGTGACAAAGGCTGCCTCACAACGGTCGGCCAGAACCTCAAATCCGGCGGCCAAACCTGCCAGCGGCCCCTTGTTCTCGACCGCGTCGTAGGCGAGAACAACGTCGCCGGGAAGGGGAGGTAGAGCTTGGCCTCGCCGGGCTGCAACAACAACGGGCTGGACCACACCCGCGACGATACGGGCCATCCGCTGCAGCAGGTACTCCGACCCGCACGGCAACCATGCCTTTGGCGTGCCCATCCGCCGGCTTCGACCGCCACAAAGTACGATGCCTCCGACTGCCACAGACGGTGCTCCAACATGCTCTGTCCACCAACCCAGCCGTGCTAACCGGCAGCGGGCGGATGCTCACGGCTGGATATACCCGAACGGTGCAGATAGGTACAGTGGATGGTGTGCGCTGCCCCCACGTGCTGCGCCCAATGACCCACCGACTACAGCTTCTACGACCATTTCAGAGCGGGTACTCAAGACTGCCCGCGAACAATCCGATAATCATTGCGGTTTCTGAAGGGAACTTGCCATGACCCAGCGCCGACTCCCGTTGCTCATCGTGCTGTTGGCCGCAATTGCCGGTACAGTCCTGACTGGATGTGAGAACGGCTTCGTTGTGGATGCCGCTCGCCAGAGCCTCTCATCCTTCGTCATCGATGTTCTCAGCACAGCGGTCGATGCAACCATCAATCCTTAGAGCATTCTCGTTTATTGTGTAGCGGCCCCGCAGACAGCCGCACATCAAGTTGTAGCGGTTGGCGCCCCTGCCGGCCGTAGTATCACGGAAACGTGGCGACAGGCTACTGTAGCCTGCCTCTGCGAATGTAGTCCCATCCGCTCCGACGGATCGCCGCAGACCTGTGCCATGCCCGAAATCTGAACCAGTGCGCGAAATGATCCGTCCGATTGCCCGGGTGTGGACACGAACACTATTTGCTAATAGGCCTTGGCAGTATATTCAAGTTGTGTATACTCGGCGAACTTGACTGCTTTATTGAACGTATCTTCCGTAGCCGCACCCTGCCGAGAGATCCGCAGGCCCACGATGTCGCCGTTTGCAAATGTATCTGCCTCATAGCTTCGGCCGTTTCCGTTATCGATTGTGACCACGTTGTAGTCGCTAGTGGTCCAGTTGTCTGGCACATCCCAGTCGTAGACGAAGGTACTGCTGCTTTCCGAACCCTCAAGCGTAACGCGAGTGTGCGTAAGGGCGAAACGCACGACTTGCCCGTTGTCGGTTGCGTCCTGGAGAGGCGTAACAAGAATCTTGACAATACACGGCTCGCCGACGTCCATGTCGTCCGGTATGCGAATCGGAGATAAATAGAATCCGCCGTTATCGTCGGCGTTCACGTAGCGCGCGGTCATGGCCACACCAATGAAATGCGTCATGGTGGTCAGGTAGGTGCGTCCGTAACCGGTAGTCAAGACTCGGATCGGTCGGGCGTTGCCGGCTGCCGCGACCCGGGCATTAGCCGGATCAACCTTGATCCAGCTTGCACAATCTGACGGATCGACGATTTGGAACGGCCCATCGATCGACGAGGGAAGCGCCGGAGCAACATCGTCGGTATAGGTCTTCGGCATCGTTTATTCCTTCCTAGGAAGCCAGCGCAAGGCCAACCTCCAACCCCCAGGTGATGTTTCCGCTATCCGGGTTGGTCCATTGAATCCGAACGCCGTCGTCGGACTGGAAAGTCCATGCCGATGGCTCGCCCGTGTCACCCTGGCCGATACGCAGATGCACATCCTTGTTGGTGCCGGCCTGAGTGATGGTGAACAGACATGTGTCATAAGCCGACCCGGCCGCTGAATCAACGGATATGGCAAACGCCGCAGTACCGGAACTGCCACTAAAATGGCACCGAATGAACACCAGTCGATACTTGCGGTCCAACGAAAAAGTCTGGTCAATATCCCCCAACCCCGTGGCTGTCTTGCTGACAACAGCCAGCATTTGCCGCATCCGCGTCTCGGCGAGTTCGGCCTCCTGAATAGCCAGCGCCGTATCTACGGCTTGGATAATCGTTGATCGGTCCCTGGGCATTTCTACGAATCCACCGTATCCTCAACGTGGTCGCCCAACGTACTCCCCTCCGGAATCTGGACACGAAACGGAACACCGATTAGTTCAGATACGCCGGCGTTAAGGCCCGGTATGGTCACCGCAGCGTCCCCCACAAAAACCACATCCTTAAGAGTACGCTTGCGCACTTGCCCGTTTGCCCGGTACCGGATGATCAGGTCAATCTCGTCGTCGATTGCAAAGAGCGTCTCAGCGGCTGAGCCGTCGTAAGAAAAGACGAACCCACAGATGCGGTGCAGCCCTTGGCCAAAGGTGCCCAGTTCACCATCGCCCGTGTCGCCACCGCTATACTGGACCGGCGTTATTCCGGGCTTGTAGGCGACGCTGTGAACGCCCGCGATTGTCGTTTCGGTATACGGCAACGAACGCAACTTCGTCGATGCCCCGCGTGTGGCCAGTATCCAGATCATGGGCTTATACTACTAGGCAGGTTCCCGGTTGTGCTGACGCTCAACCTTTACCACAAAAGTCTGTACGGCCGCTGCCGATGCCACCCGCGCCCCCGCCGTGGCATGCGGGTAATCAAACGTCCACTCCCGGTCGTCGAAACCCTCAGCTCCCTCGATTACACCGGTGTCGAGAATACTATCGAAGTAATCCTCTATAGCTCCGATCTTGTCGAGGATAGCTTCATGGGGATCGGAAGCGGAGACATCCGTTACCATTCGTAAGGCCATCGACACTTCGAGCAACTTGTCGTCTTCGATCACACCGACCGGGCGGGTGCGCGCAAGCATCAGAGTCAAAAACGGATGCGGATACTCCTCAACACCTCCCGTGGCCACCTCAATCCGCCTAAACGGCTTCGCCGCCGTCGGCGGATCGGCCGTAAGGTTCGCTCGAAGCTTTGTGGTCAACTCTTCGATCGCCGCCTTGATTGTGGTTCGGTCGGGCGTGGCCATGTTAGTGCCCTGACAACTCTTCACGCGACAGGAGCCGGCCCTCGCCGGTCGTCGCACCTAGCGTTCCGCGGGTCGTATTGGTGGCGACCTGCGTGGCCGATGGCAGCTCCAACGAACCATCAGCCACACGCCTCAGCCACTCGATCGCCTGAGCCCGTTTGTCCACAACATCCTTTGGCACCGGTGGGCGACGAGCTCGAAGGCGGTATTCCGCCAGGTCCAAAGTGAATGACGCCAGCAGGTCAGCCAGATCCGTGTGGGTGGTCAAGTCGATCGGCACTTGATACCGACGGGCAAGATAGCTGTTGACCTCGCCTTCCGCACCGAGGCGGGCCTCATCCACCACACCCACATCGGCCTGACCGTCGCCGTCGTCGTCCGTAAGCTGCACGTACGCGTCGCTGCCCAGACGTTCCTCTATGTCCGCGTTGCTGATGTAGGCCATGACCATACCGCTCCTGTGCAACCTCCTTGGCCCGCCGGTCCCTCTATACAGCCAGTTCCACTACGTTGGTGAGGTGAAGTCCATCCGGATCGCGTGCTGCCAATAGCCGTACGCGATGCGATAGCGCGCCCGAACGCCGTACAGGAACTTCTCGCGACGGAAACCCTCGTCACTGTCCTCGGTCAGAGCCGAAAACTCCACCGGCTCGCGGTCTTGAAAGATGAACGGGCGCACCACGCCGTCCGTCTTGATCAAATACCACTTGCTCTGATCGCTCAGCCAGGGGAATGCAATGATTCGCGCCGCTCCGGCGATGACGTTGGACGTGCTATTGATCATTGTCGCATTCACCGCCTCCAGCGCGGTCAGGTACATGGTCGCGGGCACCACGCACGCCAACCCGGTGGCGGAGATCGACATCGGCTCGCCCTGATCATCCTTGAAGTTCATAAGAGCACTGATTGCCACTTTCAGTGCCATCTTGAACTCTTCGATGGTGGGGTCGTCGGGACCGGTGGCGTCGCTGGTTAGCTTGTTGTCTTGCTGGCCCGAGGCACCGGAAACGTGGGCGTCGTTGAAGAAGCTGACCCCGTCGTAACTGTTGAATCCGTCGGTCTCACCGTTGATCAACAGCTGGCTAATCAGGTAATCCCTATGAGTAGCCGCCCGCTCGGCCAGCTCGGCGATGCGGATTCGAATCTGCCCTGTTTTGTCGTCCGCGATTTCGTCGCGATCCACCTCGAGTGTGGCCTCGTACTTGAGGTTCTCGACCGAATAGGACTCAGTCCCCAGACCTTTGGCCACCCGGCCGGTCCCCCATTCGCGCATCTGCGGCAGCGACCCGAGCCACTTGTATGTCTCACTGTCCGAGCTCGATTGGATACGCGTCGCCAGATCCCTGTAATAGGTCATCGTTGCCTCGAAGCGGTTGAAAAACTCGCTCCGAAGCCCTTTGGTCAGAAGTCCTGTATTGATGACAGCCACTGAGGCTCTCCTTTCTCTCTGTAAACTGATTACGTTTTATTGCGCTAGTGACAGCCGCGTTACACCCTTAGTCAGGTTCCCTTTCCCGGTGGAAACCTCTCAGGCCGGTTACGGCGCCGATTGGAATGTATCCAGCCGCAGAATGACCTCACCCGACGTAGGCACGTCGATGGCATACCCTACGTAGGAGTTGGCGGTGCTGGTGAACGTCAGGGTATCATCCGCGGAGGCGTAGACTGCATCCCCGATGTTGGATACACCCGCCCCGCTCAGCGAGTGACCGAAGTCTCCCAGTGTGTATATCCGCACCGACTTGTCACCGGCGGCGCCTCCGCTGTTGTCCATCTCCTCATAGGCGATGCCCACGAACAGATCACCGGCGATCAGCGGTCGAACGTAGCCGCCCGAGGTCAGACCCAGCAGGGCACCTTTGTACACCTGCACGTCGGCCTCAACCTGGAGGCTCCGAAGCTCCTGATCAATGTAGTGATCCACGTCTCGGTTTGCTGTTAGTGCCATATCTATGTCATCCTCTTCAACAAATGCCCGTTGGGCCTTTCCTCCTGTCGCTCAACTCGCTGACGGATCGGTGGTTACCCTATCAGCACTTGGCCTCACGCAAGGCCTCCGCTACATAGGCCTCCTCGGTGGTCAGGCCCGACAAAATGTGATTCGCCCGAAACTCCGATCGGGCCTTGGCAGCCGTAGCCTGATGACGCCCCAAAGAGGCGTCCAATCCGCCCGGCGGCGCCGAAGCGCCCGGCTGGACCACTACCGGCGCGGTGCGAATCCACTCGTCGAAGAGCTCCTCCTCGCGGGCCACCAGCGCCTCCGCCCAGGCCCGTTGGGCTTCCACAAGCTTGCCGGCCCGCATAGCCTCACCAAGACGCTGTTCAACATGCCGTTGCCTGGCGTCGCGCGTAAGAAACGCCAGTCGCTGACCCGCCGCCACCAGCACCTCGTGCGGCTCAGCGTCTGCGGTAAGACCCAGTTCGCTCTTTAGCGCGGCCATCGGGTCTTCATCAACCTCACCTCCATCGACCTGTACGCGGTTGACGATCGGCTGCATGCCCACGATCGCCGGCTTGTTGGTCAGAGCGGCCGAATGGATCGCCACCAGCTTGCGATCGTTCTTGCGAATGATCGCCACCGGTGAGAGATAACGATACTCTTTCGCGACCAGGATCTTTCTGGCTTCGTCGGTCCACTCGATCTGGGCCAACAGGCCGACACCCGGCTCCACCAGAAGGCCTTTGATCCACCCGGCCGCCGGAGCCTTTCCCGTTGGCGACGAATACGTGCCGCCCAGTGTCTGATGTTCGTAGTCGATGGGAAGATCGGTCTTGTGTTCCTCGAAGGCTTCCACAGCCAGCCGGGCCGACTCCTCGTCGACCACGAAACTGCCGTTGGTACTCTCCACCTGTCCCCACGGTGCCAGCAAAACCCGTTGCGGCACCGTATCGCCTGACAGCGAGGCCGAGTGAAGCGCTTGCACTTCGCTGACCTCATCCGGCGCTATATGTTGATCCCTTGCCATCATCACCTCACGTTCCCAATCCTGCACAACAATCATCCGCACCTAAAACGTCCCCGGCGCCCGTTGAGGCTCGAGCCCCCAGCGATCAGTTCGACATGCCCGGCACCGTCGCTTCCTGCTCACCGGCCTGTGGGATACCCAACGCATCATGCGCCCACCCCAACGGAACTCTGACACCGAGTTGATTAACAGCCGTGTCCAACACCTCCACCAGCTCACCCGGAACCGACGGTTGTTTGAGCTTACGGCGGAAACAGGGCACCGGTGCGTCCGGACCGAAGCGCAAACGAGTGAGCACTTCCAGCAGGTCACGGCGAATCGTGCGACCCTCCTTCCGCATATCATCCGCCAGAACGTCCTGGCGCACCGTCTCATGCACCGCCGTCACCGCGTAAGATCCCTTTTGCCCGGCAATGTCCGTAGTCAACGTCTGCCCTAACCAGGCCTTGCTCATCTCCCGGTTCAGAAACTCCACCAGACGCTCGTACGGCGGACCCATAGTCCCCCGGTTCGCCTCAATCACTTGCAGTTCCACCGCCCGGCTGAAGATCCCGGCTGCATTGCTGCCCAGTGACTCCAACATGCGGAGCAGTTCGCGCTTCTCCTCAGGCGTAGCCGTTGGCTCGTACCGGGCAATGCGCACCGGCATGCCGAAGACCTCTGCGAAAATCATCCAGTCCTTCAGGGCCAGGTTCTTCGCCAGGTAGACCATCGCCGTGACCCGCAGCAGACCGCCACGTTGCGGATGACCCGAAACGCTATGCGGGGTGTGCACGATAAACTTGTTAGGCAAAAGCTCGACCCCCTCTTCCGGCTGCTCTTCCGTAAGAATTCGTGGGCGATCGAGCTCGTCGAAAACAATGCGGGTAAAGTCGATCGGGACTATGTCCACCGGCCGAAGCTCACCGCCGGCTACATCCCAGACGATCTCTGCGATCGCAATGTTCCGCCCAATCGCCAACGACAAGTGCTGCAACGCCTCATCCAACCGGTCCAGATCGGCAAGAATCTCACGACAGTACGCCGCGACCTTATCAGCGCGGTCTCGGTCCACACCGGTGTGCACGTCGGCTGCGCTGACCACCTGCCACTCGAGACCTGTAAGTGCCAGCCGCCGTGTGTTGGCAACGGCGAACAGATGGGCATCCTTCTCCTCCATTTCTTCGAACAGTTGCATAGCCGTTGACAGTGAGCCGTCGTCGGCCTCCTGCAAAATGGATCCCAGACGCGACGGTGTCAGCCCTGCGCTGGGGTAATCACGTACTGAATCCTCCGCACGCGGTACGACCACCTGCCCGACCTTGGGCCTGTTGTTTGCATTTGCCCGAAATGCATTGACGATCCGTTGTGTCCACTTCATGCAATTACACTCCCTAAATCATGAATAGCGAATGTCGAATGGCGAATAGCGAAAAACATCGCCCTTGGAGCATCAGTTGACGGCGCTGACATTCGCTATTCGCCATTCCACATTCGACATTCAGCTACCAGGCCCCCGTACGGGCAAAGTGCAGTGGTCCGACGTTCATCGATTCAACCTGGCCGCCGCCGACGTCGGCGGCGTGGACCGCCAACACCGCCGCCCAGAACCTATCGGCGTGCCCGCCCGCCGTGCGCGGTGCCGTCAAACGAAAGTGACCTGACTCCGTCACTGTGCGCTCGACACTGTGCCAGTCGTTGCGAATGCGCTCATCGTTGGGAATTCGAATCCGCTGCGATTCAACAGCTATCCGCAATGCCGATGCCATCTGAGACTTCAGCGCCGGTGTGAACGTGATCGCTTCGACACGATGCCCCCCGAACCTCTCGACTACCTGCTCCGCGAGCTGCATGCCCAGACCGCCGGCGTCGATACAGCAGCGTCGAACCCGACGCAGCGAAAGCAACTCAGTGAGCAGCTCGAACTGCACACGGAATGGAGCGCCGGCCAGTTCAAACAGCCCAACGGTCGTGAAAACATCACCACCGTGTGCCAGAATCCACACCACGGTGAGATCATGCACCCGGCCAACATCTACACCGACAAACAGCTCCCGCGGGTCTTGCGCTAACTCACCCACTGACCCGCAGACGGCAAGCGTCGGATCCGCGCAGGCTGCTATCTGGTCATACGTCAGCAGCGCCGTGCTCTCGTCGATAAACTCGCACAGAAACTCTTGACGATAGAGGGTCTCATCCCCCATCGCCCGACGCATTTGATCCGCGTCCGCGTCCAAACCCTGAGAGATGGCATCCGGCAACGTAATCGTACTTGTGGAGAACAGGTCGTTGTGTCGGAGCTGATAGAATGTGTTACCTTTCCCCTTGGGCGTCGATGCCACATCGACTTCACCGCCGCCGCGGAGAACCGTAGGGAACATAGCCCCCCAGATCTCGCGGTCGAAGGCGTGCATCGCAAATTCATCAAGGAACACATCGCCGGTAAACCCCCGTGCCGTCTGGGGATTGGCCGGCAGACCGATGAGCCGAACGCCGCCCGGCAGAACGATCTCGAGCTGCTTGACGCTGAGGTCTTTGAAGAACCGGTTGTCGTAGTAGTCCGTGGCGATCTTAAGAGCCGCGCAATGTTGCCGCGCCTTTTGCATGAGCTCACGACTTTGCCGCTCACCCGCCGAGAGGAAAATCTGCGTCCGGCGGCGCTTCAGACCCCGCAGGATCCGCCGCAACGACTTGGTGAAGCTCTTGCCCGTCTGCCTGGCCCAGCAGTTCCACCGGAACCGCTCCTCAGATTCCACATCCTGGTGCTGATACGGCAGCAACGGAATGATCGGTTTGGCCTTCGCCGACACGGTTGTCTTCGTTTGCGTCACGGCGCTTTCCGATGGCAGGTGCGACGGTCCCCCATTCGACGGCGCGCAACACACCGCGCGTCGTCGGTACTACAACGCGTGCACCGGACGCTCCTCGGCCGATGCCAAGCGATCAGGGGTCGGAATGTGTATCAGGCTTGCGACTGAGGCACTGAATTGGGAGAATGATGTTTTCGCAAGGTCCTATTGAGACTTCAGGGCCCTTAGCGATGACCAACGATCCTGATACCGCTTCTGCCGTAGCCGCCCGGCTGGACGAACATCTGGCCGCTCGCCCCCAGCTCGCCGAGCGCATCTATCGCGAGCTGTTGATGGCCCTGCACCGCTCCAGCGTCGCCAGCATAGACAGCATTCACGACGAGGCCCACCGGCGGGCCGGTCTGGCAGTCGGCGAGATCGTCGACGACCCCAACCTGCCCGGACGAGATCGCTGGGACGAGGCCGAACGCCAGCTCGTCGAGCAGAGCACGCGCGAATCGTTGTCTTGAGCCAGAAACGCCAGGATGGCCTGTTCACGCCGACTGCGTCTCGAGACGTAGTGTTTTTCGAGCACCGCCTCTTCGATGTCCTCGTTACGGGGGATAGAATATCGACATGCTGAATATCACCGCCGATGGAAACGCGATCCTCCTGCCCGTCAAGGTTGTGCCCGGTGCCTCGCGCACCCGTTTTCTGGGTGAGTTGGACGGGCGGGCCAGGATAGCGCTGGCCGCTCCACCCGAAAAGGGCAAAGCCAATGAGGCACTTGTCACCTACCTGGCAAAGCTATTGGCTGTTCGCAAACGCGATGTGATGGTGGCTGCGGGCCGTACTTCGCCCTTAAAAACAGTCAGGATCGAACGGGTTGCACCCGACGCCGTCCGTGCGGCCCTGCAACCCGATCGATCCTGATTCGTTGCTTCTTTTTGTTTCGGGGTCGTTCTCTCGCCGTTTGATCTATTCTCCGAACGCGAAGGGCCTGCCGATCATCTCGTGCACCTCGATCGTGTTGACAACTATCAGCGATCGATTGAACACGCGAATTCGACCAGGCCCGCCCACATCGGCCGTATCCCAGGTATCCGGAGCGATG
This sequence comes from Planctomycetota bacterium, assembly GCA_030616775.1. Taxonomy (GTDB): domain Bacteria; phylum Planctomycetota; class Phycisphaerae; order UBA1845; family UBA1845. Next base: position 14,828 of record JAUWWQ010000050.1, on the reverse strand, counting down.
GTTTGTTCAATTATCTCTCGAAGATTCTCAAGCCGTTCCTGCAACTCCTGCTCAGCCTGTTGACCGGCTTCTTCTTGCTCCGAACCCGTCCCGCTTCCGGAGAAGACGGATTGGCCGCCGCCGCCGCCGCCGCCGCCACCGCGACTTCCGGTGTTCTGCAGGTCGATGATCGGGGCGGTCCTTCCGAAGTTGGGTACACGGAACAGGATGTCGGTGGCGTCGTAGATGCGGAGGTACATCTTTCGACCGAAGTCCGCTTTTGTAGAAATCCTTAAGGTGTTGCCAACACCCCGGTAAGTTACCTCCCCGTCCTCGGAGAGCTGATCCATCGTCTCGTTGAGTACCTGCCCAACCGTAGTATTGTTGAGTTGGAGCGTCACCAGCGTGTCACGATCGACACTCTCGACACTCAGCGGACCCCACCGAGGGACCACGTTGACCTGCCCCTCACCGTTTTCCTTAAGCCACACGATCACATCCTCGAACAGTTGGTTCTCCCAGTCAACAGACTCAACGGGCCTCCGCAAGAGCGCAACTGCGGCGTGAGCCGAGGGGCGCGCAGATGTCACCGCAGCCGTGGGGTTGATCCCCGTCACACTCTCACCTACTCCCGATCTCGACGAAACCGTCTGGGCCGATGCCGAGATCGAACAAGCTATAAAGGCCGACACAGCAACTGCATAAATACGCCCGGCCATTTTGGTATCCTCCTGTAGTCTGATCGAACAACGCACCACGGAAGTCAAGCCGCCCTGCCAACGGGACTGGAGCAGCCCCTCACCAGCTAGAACCTTCCCCACACAGTCTATTGTACACCCGATATTTCGCTTTCGCCAGGCGTCTCCCAAAAGTGTTTATCGGCACGGGGGTGCCACTCTTGGCTGTCACAATTAAACGGGCTCCCCCTTTACAAGGACGCTGCCCGGCTATTCACTCGGCGAAAAGATTTTAAGCGCCAGTGTACTGCGTGGTCACTGGGCCTTCGCGAGCAGGGAACCTGCCGGCTGATGGAAATCCGGCCCCGCGAGACTGGCCGTTCGCACTGCACCGGCCAAGTCGAGCAAGTTGGGCTCGGAGAACTCCCCGCATATAGCGTATGTCTGCGGCCCGACATGCCACGCCACGACACACAGGGGCTGGTTAGAAGACACGAAGTATGCACGTCCTCTGGTTGAGCCGTTGGCTCCCGAGCCGAGCTCTGTCACACTGCCTACCGTGAATACGGAAAGCGGCGCCCCAGTCAAGGCATACTGGTAGAGTACGTGCGCTCCGCGCCGCCCCATAATGCCGCAACGATCAGCCCCCACCAGATCGAATCCTTTAATCGACAAGTCCGGCGCGATGACGGCTAACTGCAGCTCATTGCTCAAGCAGCGGGCCGTCCCCGGCAGATCGCGCGGCAAGGACGCATCGTGATGCCCCAGCCCACGACGGTCGACGCACAAGCGGTGTTGCTCGCGTACGTCGGTGACAAACTGCCCCGTTGCAACGATAACCTTGGCAGGTTGCGACCCGCTACTCAGCCAGTACTGCCAAAGGAGTAGCGCCGCCCCAATGGCGGCGGCTATGCCCAGCGGCGCCAGTACCTTCAGACGCAGGCGTGCCGCCCTAGCGTCACTTGACGGCGGCTCGGCCAATTGCGGTATCATGACGTGTGGTTCAAGCGAGGATCCGATCCGATCTTGCAGGTATTGCGGCACACGTACTTCGGAAAACACCCGTGCCACTGCTGCTTTGAGAGCAGGAATCTCTGCGGCACGGACCGCACAGCCCGGACAAGTGTTCACATGTTCAAACGCCTCGAGGTTCCGCTCGGTCTCGAGCTCGCCATCGACGAAGGCGCCAACATACGTACAGAACTCTTCACAATCCATCACTCAAATCTTTCGGCACCGAGCTTGCGTTCGCGGGCGTAGCCGCACAAAAGCCGACGAAGGAATTGTCTTGCCCGAAACAGGCGACTCATCACCGTTCCCAAGGCGCAGTCCGAGACCTCCGCGATCTCCCTGTAACTCAGCCCCTCGATAGACCAAAGCAGTAACACCGAGCGGTACTCCGGCTGTAACTGAGCAACCGCCGTTTTGACCTCCTGGTCGAAGTAATCCCAGTTGACAGCTTCCGCCGAGGACCAATCCGACCCGTTATCATTCAATCCATCCGCGAAATGATCAAAGTCAACATCGTCGAGAAGCGTCGGTTCACGTCGCTCTCTCCCCTTCATCGTATAGAACACGTTGTGCAAGATCCGCAACAGCCAGGGCCGGGCGCCATACTCGCGCAACTCAAATCGTTCGAATGCCCTAAATGCCCGAACGAAGGTCTCCTGCACAAGGTCGTCTGCCTCCGCGGCATCTGAGCCAAGGGCTCGAGCGATCCGATAGACTGCGTCAAGGTGCGGCAGGGCAATTGCTTCAAACTGCGCCTTGGTTGTGGAGTCACTCCGCCCCTGTTTAACCTGCTCAACCGAGCCGGCCGCCTTTTCAATACCGTCTAACACGGGAACCTCTCCGGAATATTCCCGGGAATGCGGTCGTTACCGCCGAAGAGGCCAATATGCGCGAATCCGCTGCGCAATTCTGCTCATACGATGATTATAGGCCTGCCGCCGGCAGGTCTACACCGCTTCTCCGATTTCACCGTGGTTATAGTTTGGGCTGACACCCCCGCGGTCCGAAGATTCGGGGTTGGTCGGCCCATTCATTTCGCCTACACTATAGTTCGGTTGGAGCCGCGCGACGGGCGGTCTTTTCTAACGGCTAGTACCGTGTTTCACAAATACTACGACTATAGATCACGCGCCGAGCCGCAGGCTTTAGCCTGCGCGGAGCACCGCGCGGGCTAAAGCCCGCGGCTCAGGTAGTCGCGGGACTTATGAAACACGGTGCTAGGGGTTCGCCAAGAGGGGTCGAAGTTATGGGTCCCGCGCTTCCTCCGGGGGATCACCACCAAGGCAAGTCGAATCGCCACCGCGCCGGCTGCTGGCCAACGTGGGTTCGGTCGTGGATTTGGACATGTACTCTGACCAGCGGTGTGCTCGCCCTTTTGTGGCTGTTGCTGCGCAGCGGGCCCAAGCCCAGCCGATTCGCCTATCCCTGCCAGCAGGCGGCATTTAGCCTGGCAGCCGCCGCGTTTGGAGCGCCGCTCGTCGCCACCGCGCTGTCATTGCGCTACCGGCTTATCGCCGCCTTGCGCACGTCTGCAGGGCAAGCGGCCGCTGGTGCGCTTGGGGTACTTCTGATGATCGTACTGGCGATCGCATCGATCGAGCCGGGCACTAACGTCACGATACTGACACCACCGAGCGATCACCACCCCGACATTTATCTGGTAAACGAGGCTCGCGACATTGAGCCCGGCCGCTACGGCGGCGTCGACGATCTAATCACCCTTATGGGTGAAAACGGGCTCAAGTGGCATCGGTCCACGACAACCGGTCCAACTTCAGGACCGGGCGGCTTGATCGACGCGGATGACGTCGTGCTCATCAAGATCAACGCCCAATGGTCGCAGCGCGGTGGTACAAACACCGACGTGCTGCGCGGGGTCATTCGTCAGGTCGTGGAACACCCCGACAGTTTCGTTGGTGAGATTATCGTTGCAGATAACACCCAAACGTATGGAGACCTCGATCGGGTGGAGAACAACGCCGAGGATCGTCACCAATCGCCCCAGGACGTAGTGAACGACTTTGCGGTTGAGGAATGGAATATTTCCGCAATGCTCTGGGACATTTTACGGCCCTCTTCCGTCGACGAGTACTCGGACGGCGACATGTCCGATGGATACGTTGTCAACGCAAGCCTCGATCCCGAAACGCTGTTCAATGTGTCCTATCCCAAGTTTCAGTCGGCCTTCGGCACCTACGTCAGCTACAAGGAAGGCATCTGGACACCTGCTACGGAGGCTTATTACCCGGACAAGCTGGTGGTGATCAACATACCCGTGTTCAAGACGCACCGAACCTACGCCATCACGGCAAGTGTCAAGAACCACATGGGTGTTGTAACCACGAGTCTTTACACGGAGTCCCATCGCGCCGTGCGTCGGGGCGGAATGGGATCCGTTTTGGCGGAGGTCCGTATGCCGGACCTCACGATCCTGGACTGCATCTGGATTCTGGCCATGCCGGGATCGGGGCCACCCGCTTCTTATGCCAATGCAAACCGTCGCGATCAACTTGTTGCCGGCACGGACCCGGTCGCGTTGGATGTCTGGGCCACCAAGTACATTATGATTCCGCAGATTATCGACAACGGCTACACTTACGATGACTACCACAACACCCAGGATCCCGACAACCCCGATAGCGTTTTCCGGCGCTACCTGGATCGATCGATGAACGAGATGCTCCTGGCGGGAATACCAACCACCAACGATGTCGACGTGGTCAACCTGCACCTCTGGCCCGGAGACCTTGATCGCGATGGGGACGTCGACGATGACGATTTCAGCGAAGTCGTGATTTGCCTGACGGGCCCGGAAGGACCCGCAACACCCGAATGCAACAGCGTGGATTTTGACAGGGATGGATATGTTGACTTGGGCGACGTGGCCGTACTCCAGAGAGTGTTCACCGGATCGTTACCGTAGACCTGTTTGACGTCGGAGCTTTCGTGAACCTCCTGGCCGGACCGTAATCGGCAGCCGTCCCGGACTGGCAACCTTGGCAGGCGCTTACATGAGCTTTGCCAAGCTGCTACCGAGGTGGCGCCAGCAGCTCGTCTTCCTGCGGCGTTGAAGGGCGCACAGGCTTGGCGACGTCCAGCGTCTTCGCCGCGGCAGTGACGGAAACGGCGGCGCGTTCAGACTCGCGCAGCGACTTTCGGGCGGTGTGGAACCGTAGCAAGTTCACGATCAGAACAGTCACGAACATCTGGGCGGCCCCGAACGCGATCAGCCCCGCCAGCACCACGCGCGACCAGTGCTCCTGGACGTATCCGGCTGTAATCCATGTCCAAACACCGCGTCCCACAAGCCATACGAGCATCGGAACCGCCGGCACCAACACCAACCCGAGGCCTTTGAAGGAATAGGCCTTGTCGAGCAGGCTCCACAAGAAGGTCCGCCCTCGCTGCCGATCGTCGATCAGCCGGTGCAGATGATCGCTTACCACCGCCGCCGACAACAGTGTCACGCTGACGGCACCCAGAAGCCAACAAAAGAGCAGCCGATAGGTCATGTCCTCTTCAAGCCGTCCCAGCCGAAGCCGCATCTCGATCGGATGCATCGCCAGCAAGATCATCAGCGCAAGGCACAGAGCAGCGGTGGATACGAACAGCTTCGCCGGTCGCCACATGAGCATCATCTCGAAAATCGTCCGCAGGAACCGAACGCCGTCCTTGATCACGTGGAGTTTCGATTCACCGATGCGCTCCTGGTAAGGCATCGGCCGTTCAACGATCCCGAGCCGATCATCCATCAACACCCGGGCGCTCATCGCCGGGGTAAAGTGCAGCCCGTCCGGCAGCGGATAAAGCCGGTGCAACGCGTCGCGGCGGATCACCCGCATACCGCTGGCCGTGTCGGTCACCACGCGGTTACTGAGCACCGAGAGGATCAACGCAAAGATACGATTGCCCAGTCTGCGTATCTTCGGCATACGGCTCTCGGGGCCCATGCGCGATCCCAGCGCGACCGCGGCGCTTTCCCTGATCAGTGCGGTACAAAGCACGGCAAAGAAGTCAGGATCGCAGGTGCCGTCCGCGTCCAGAAAACCTATCAGGTCGCCGCTGCCTTCCTCGAAACCTTTCTTGATGGCCGCCCCGTAGCCGCGGTTTTTCTCAAAGACGATCACGCGAACGTCGTCATACTCGGCAGCCACCTGGGCCGTCCGGTCGGTCGAGCCGTCGCTCACCACGATCAGCTCGACATCGTCGACTGGCGACTTACGAACGATCGTCTCGCGGGCGGCAAGCGAGCGCTCGATGATCGAGCCGATGGCCTTCTCTTCATTGAAGGCTGGTATGACGATTGTGAGCTTCATCGCGTGGTTCCCATAACAATGTCGGTGAGCAGCGGGATGCCCTTGAATTCCGTCCGATTACCACTTCCCGATCTCAACCGGTTCACAGGATTGGTCGATGGGACCGATAAAACAGGAAATGGCTGACGGTTTCGAGCCGCGGACATTCGCACGAACATGCGGCCTGCATGCGGCCTGCAACTGCTCTAAGACCCCGCACAAGCTGAAGCCTGCGGCTCGGATTGGTGGCGAGACCTAAACGAAAGGCTGGCGATCGGGACCGAGAATCAGACCGTGATCTGTCGTGATGGTGTTGTGGTCGATGGTTCCAGGGACGCTGAGCCTGCGCGCGCCCGCAGGCCCGGCGCACGGTTGCGTGCCCCACCGCTCGAAGAGCTTCGACGCACCCAACGTCCTGTGCGCTGGGCACTGATCTTGGGCGCGATCGTCGCGGTTATGCTCGTTCTTGCCTGCCTGCCCGGGAGGGCGGGCATTGCCCCGTTGATCGAGTCGGATTACTGCTATCTGCTGATCGCTGCCGATCGTATGTACGAAGGGCTGGGGCTGACCGCCCCGCTGCCGGTGGCACCGTTCCAATCCTGGACATGGAAGGCCGACTGGAGTTTCCTGACCCAGTGGCCGATCGGCTATCCCTTTCTGATCTGCGCTGTCCGATGGTTGTCGGGCCTGACCACTATCCAGGCATGCCAGTGGATCAGTGTGGCGGCCTGTGCGGCAGCCCTGGTCGGTTGGTTCGTCTGGGTCAGGCGAAATGTGCCAGGTGGTGTCACTGGTACGTTGCTGGCGGCAGTAGCGGCCGGATGCTCGGTGTCAACCGCTTCGTTGATCAATCCCTCGACCGACCTGCTGCTCGTTGCAGTGCTCCCGTTTGTGTTGTTGTTGACAGCGCAAGCGATCGAGCACCTGACAGACGATATGCCGGGTGTTGCAAAGCGCCGTGGCACTGTGTGGCTTGCACTGGCCGGTTTGATGGCCGGCGGTTTGTTTTGGATCCGCTATGCGAGCGTGTTTGTGCCGCTGGCCGTCGGGTTGTTCCTGCTTGTTCACCTGCGGCGGCGGAGGAAGCTCTGCCTGCGAAGTACAACGCTCTTCGCTCTGTTCGCGGCTGTACCGATCGCCGCGCTTCTACTTATCAACGACGCGTTTGGAATGGCCGCCTCCGTACAAGCGCAGTTGAATCTCGGACACGCCACACGGTTTGACCTCTCGCCGCAGCTTTTCGGACGGGCATGGTGGAACTTCACCGATCTGGGCTTCTACGACCATCACCTATTTACCCACTGGGTCTATTCCCTCTGGCCGGTTGGTGTCTGTGTCGTGGCACTTATTGTCCGGCCGGCCCGCAGGGCGGTACGATCCTTTTTCGCCTCCCCGGGCGTAGCACTCAGCGCATTGGTGGTCATTGCGCTTCTGGTGATGATCGTCGGGGCAACAGCCGCCTTCAGCGACAAATACAACTACGTCGGGCTGGATCGCTACTACACGCCGGGAAAGCCGTTCTACTTCCTGCTGTTCATAGCTCCGATCATACTGATCCGACGGCGAATCGTGCGTGCTTTTGCCTGTGTGGCGTTTCTAGTTGCCTGTTCGTGGCTGATCCAGCAGGAGTGGTCCAGGCCCTACGAGAAATGGCTGGCCGCCAATCGCGAAGTGACGCCGTACGGCCAATGGGCCAGGTGCTTTACTCCCGATGCAGCGGAACTCTATCGCTGGTTGGGCAAACAGGATGCTCCCAACCTGGTCGTGGTCAGCAACTTCCACGAGTACATCGCCCTGGAAACCGGAATCCCCGCCCTGCCAATCCCTAAAGACGCACCCACGCTGAATACCTGGGTAAAGGACATCTGCCGGGCACGGGGCATCACCGACCCGCAGGTTCTGTTCGTCCTCGACCCCGACAACCGCTGGCGAGATTACTGGATCCCCGACCCCACCGAGATCATCCAAACCTTCGGCCTCGAGAACCGCATTAAAGCTGTTCCAGTACTTTCCACCCCAATATATGAGTACGCCACAGCATCCTAGCAACCATCGACTTCCACACGGTAGTTGTTCACGTGCGACAGACTATGGCCGGCACAGGAGCTGGCCACTACTTGGGATGTGGGCCCGCCCGCATTAGGTGAAGGTGTTTCTCTCAAGTGAGCTCCCTACGGCGACAGACCGTGCTTGATCAAAAAGGCGCGGATCTCCCGTGCAGCGATGGCGTGGCCGATTTTCGTCGGGTGACAGAAATCCAGAAAGAGGTCCTGCGCGCTGAGCTGGTGCTGGTGCGTATAGGCGCGAAAGGTGGGTAACAGGTCCAGAAATGGCACATCGTGCTCCCGCGCGAACTGAGCCAGGCGCGCCTGCGGTGCCGGTTGTTCCGCAGCGCCCGGAGCGATCTGAACCGCGTAGGGAAAGCAGACAATGGCAAACGGTCGCTCATGCCGCCTGGCGATCGCGACCATCTTGCTCATGTTGTCGAAGGTGATTCGCCAAGCATCCTTGAACTGTGGAGCCGCGGGCTCATCAATCAAGCGAGTGATGGAGTAACGAGCGAGCAGCCCCTTCCGCCTTTTCTCGTCATCATCCTGGCGTCTTGCCAGCAGTAGACGGACAGCCCGATACAAACCCGACCGGGCAAGCAAGGGCGAGACGAACTCAAACGGCCCCGAGGAGTAGCCGCCAAACCGGGTTAGACAAAACTTCTCCACGTAGTCGTTCAGACAAAACACCTGGACTATGACGTCCGGGTCATACCGCATACCCTCCGTCTCGAGCAGGTCCACTTGCTGCCACGGCGAGTATGATGTGACGGAGCAATTTGCCGTGGTGACCGTGATGTGCGCCTCGCTCGCATGCCACAGTGCCGGAAGCCGCCGTGCAAAACAGTCTTTCTCGGGTATGCCGAACCCCGCCGCGACTGAATCACCCAGGAACAATATGCGATATTCATTGTCGCCTTTGTGGTACGGAATCTCAGGTCCCGGCAAACCGTGTGAGTTGATGCGCATCGGCTGACCCAGGTATGTGCCCACCGAACCAGGGCGAAAGGTCCAGTCACGTGTTGCGTGCGGCATATACACGGTCGGGTGCACGGCCGGTGGGCGAAAAACCACCTTCAACAACCCATCGACCGATGTAAGCAGCAAGATAGGCATGAGCGCCAATGTGACCCTGGGCAACAGAGGGTGGACGGCACCGCGCCGGTGAGCCCACACCATCAGTAGTAAGGCAAGAATTGCGGTCGAGCCGTGCTCGACAACCGACGTGATCATAGCAGCACGCGCGCTGGCACTGAGGACCAGGCCCCACTCCCGGGCCTCGAGGCGGATGAGCAGACCTGCCGTCACAAACAGTGAATAGCCGACAATGACCACACAACAGGCCGCCAGGCGTCGTGCAGCCAGGAGTGTCTTGTCCTCGCGATCCACGGTTAGTCCTTACGTCTGACTGGTCGGGTCACGTCTTCTCAGACGTAGCGGCGTCATCCCCCCTCCCACCTTTGAAAAGGTGGGCCACCCAATCCTCTGTGAAGCGTTGGAATCTCAGCGTGCCGGATCTGCGGTGCCCCACATCACAAGTTTTTGAGCCGCTGTTCTTTGTCGTAGGTCTGGAGGGCTTCGATGAGTCCGTCGAGTTCGCCCTGGATGATCTTGTCCAGGCTGTACAAGTCCAGGTTGATGCGGTGGTCGGTGACGCGGTTTTGGGGGAAGTTGTAGGTGCGGACTCGTTCGGATCGGTCGCCGCTGCCGATCATCGTCTTGCGGTCGCTGTCCCGCTGGGCCGTGCTGGCGTGGTGAAAGTGGTCATACAGGCGAGTCAGCAGGATTCGGCGACCCTTGGCCCGGTTCTTGTGCTGGCTTTTCTCGTCCCTCATCGACACGGTGATGCCGGTCTCCTTGTGAACCAGTCGGATCGCCGATGACACCTTATTGACATTCTGGCCGCCGGGCCCGCCCGCCCGCGACACGTGCTCCTCCACGTCGGCATCCCAGTTGACGTCGATGTTGATCTGTTCCGGCTCGGGCAGAACGGCCACGGTCGCCGCCGAGGTGTGTATGCGACCCTGAGACTCGGTTTTGGGAACCCGCTGGACCCGGTGTCCGCCGCCCTCGTAACCGAGCACGCGGTAAACCTCAGGCCCCTTGATGTTCAGGATCACTTCCTTGAAACCGCCGATGTCCGAACCGGCCTGATCCAGCACCTCGACCTTGTACCTTCTCTTCTCGCAGAAACGCACGTACATCTCATACAGATCGCGGGCGAACAGCGCCGCCTCCTCACCGCCGGTGCCGGCGCGAATCTCGAGAATCACGGAGTTGATTGCGGCGTCCTCGTCGGTGACGATCAGCGACTTTAATGACTCGAGCATGTCATCGTCTTTGGTCTGAAGCGTATCGATCTCCGCTTCGGCGAGTTGGCGCAACTCCGAATCCTGTGATTTGTCGGCGACGATGGCCCGGGCATCCTCCAACTCGGTGCGAACCTTGCGGAACTCCTTGAAGGGCTCCACAAGTCGGCGCAGACGCCCCAACTCTTTGGTGATCGGGACACTCCTGGCCGGGTTGGAGGCGATGGCTGGATCTGCAAACTCCGTACTTAGCTCGTCGTACCGGTCGTGCAGCTCCTGAAGCTTGGTAATCAGCCTGTCATCAACTTCCTGAGCCATGTGCAAAAAACCACGCCCGTCGCCACAGTCCGGCCGACGCTCGTGGTCCTCCTATGATCCTCCAACGCAGCTAACGGCGCTGGGTCTTCGACTTTTTCTTCTTTTCAGCGGATTTGAAATATTCGCTGCCGAACTTCTTGGTGAATCTGTCGACCCGCCCGAGGGTGTCGACGAACCTCGTCTCGCCCCCGCCCAAAAAGAACGGGTGGCAGGTGGAGCAGATCTCGATCTTGATCTCCGGGACGGTGCTCCGGGTCTGCCAGGTCGCACCGCAACCGCAGCGGACCGTGCAATCCATGTATTCCGGATGGATACCCTTCTTCATCGCTGTCTATCTATCCATCGGTCCCGACACGCCCAAACCCTAATTCTACCCCGAATCCATGAAGCTGCAACCCCTCTATCGGCATGCTAATACGGTATTTCACAAGTCTCGCGACTATCTGAGCCACAGGCTTTCCCGGCGCGCCGGGAAAGCCTGTGGCTCGGGTGCGGCGACATCGCAACCGACGGGGCAGCGTCTCCGCCAACGTGGAGGATCGCGGCGTCAGCCGAGACGATTGCCCCGGGACTCCCCGGTGGAGCCGGGTCAGTCTCCCTTGTCACCCGTCCATGCCGAGCACCAGCTTATCGGAAAGCACACACTCGAGCTTGCCCAGCCTAGCCCTGGAAAGGGTCCGGGTTGAGCTGGTCCCTCTTGTCATCTTCCTTGGCGGCTTCGTCCGCTCCCGGCATCGGCTCCTTCTGCGAATCGATGACCGGCCAATCGCACGCGTACTTGGCGTTTATCTCGATGTACTCGTGCCACTTGTCGGGAAGGTCCTCCTCAGAAAAGATGGCCGAGGTGGGACATTCCGGCGGGCAGAGCCCGCAGTCGATGCAGGTCTCGGGATCGATCACCAGGAAGTTCACACCCTCATGGAAGCAATCAACGGGGCAAACAGCCACGCAGTCCGTGTACTTGCAATTGATGCACGGCTCCGCAACAACATGGGCCATCGGGCAAATCTCCGTACCAACTAAATACTCACCGCACCTCGAGTATGAGTTTGGTATGCCCTGGAACCGGTTTGTCAACAGGAAAAATCGTAAATCTCAGGGCCACCCGGAATTGCCCTGCCGTCAGTCGAGCGATAGAAAAAACTCACGCGACGTCGATGAGGCCCAGTGTGCCGGCGTACTGTTGTGCCAACGCTTCTCTTAGCCGGGCATGCTCCTGGCGGGTCAGTTCAGCGTCGAACCGCAGGATTTCGGCAGCGTCGTCACGAGCCTGCTCGAGCAGATCAAGATCCGCGATCAGATTCGCCACCTTAAACGCAGGTATACCGTGTTGTCTGGTACCGAGCATCTCTCCCGGCCCGCGAAGCCGCAGATCTTCCTCGGCTATCTTAAAGCCGTCCGATGTCTCACATAGAATACTCAAACGGGCCAGCGCCGCCTCACCTGCCGTTTCAGCGAACAACAGGCAATACGACTTTTGCGAACCGCGTCCGATCCGGCCGCGAAGCTGATGCAATTGGCTCAGACCATAGCGCTCGGCGTGCTGGATCACCATCATCGTCGCATTAGGCACATCCACACCGACTTCGATAACCGTTGTTGACACCAATGCCTGGACGGCCCCCGCCCGGAACCGGTCCATCACGTCAGCTTTTTCGGATGGTTTCATCCGGCCATGCAGCAGCCCAACCTCATACCCCTGCAGGACCGACCGCCCAAGACGCTCCACCTCGACACTGGCCGCCTTGAGCGGCAGCGTCTCCGACTCCTCCACAAGAGGATAGACGACGTAGGCCTGTTCGCCGCGCGAAAGCTGCGACCGTACGAAAGCCCATGCCTGGTCAGACTCCTCGGGCGGTACGAGTCGAGTGACAACGGGTTGACGTCCCGGCAACACGCCGTCGATGGTGGAAACATCAAGGTCGCCGAATACGGTCATGGCCAGCGTCCGCGGAATCGGCGTAGCCGTCAGCACCAGCGTGTGCGGCGCGTGACCTTTAGCCCGCAGTGTCGCCCGCTGGGCGACGCCGAACTTGTGTTGCTCGTCGATGATGACCAGACCCACATTGCGGAACCTCACATCTTCTTCGATCAGGGCGTGCGTGCCAATCAGAAGATCGATCTGACCCGTTTGAAGCCCACCCAGCAGCGCAGTGCGCTTGGCGCGGGACGTAGAGCCGACCAGATAGCCGGTACGCACACGGCTTCCCCTCAGATACTGATCGACCTTGGTCCGGTGCTGGGCCGCCAGCACCTCGGTCGGGGCGAGCAGGGCCACTTGTAGCCGATTGGCAATGGCAGTCAGTGCCGCGTACACCGCAACGGCTGTCTTTCCCGCACCCACATCGGCTTGCAGCAGACGGTTCATCGGCACTGATCGACACAGATCCGTCCGGATTTCTCCAACCGCTCTGTCCTGCCCGGCCGTCAGCGCAAAAGGAAACCGGCTACGAATACGACGGTCTATCTCTTCGGTCGTGACGATGGGGCGGGCCTTTGGCCCCACGGATAACCGCCGCCGGCTGATCTGCACGGCCAGCTGGCATAGCAGAAACTCGTCATACGCCAGCCGCCTTCGTGCCACAGTAACGTCATCAATCGACGTCGGTCTATGATACCGGAGGACGGCGGTACGGCGTGGTGGGAGGCGACGCCGCGATCGAATCGAGTCAGGTAGAAAGTCGACCACCGCCTCCGCGGCATCGTCCAACACGTGGTGGACTATTCTCGCGATCTGCTTGCTGGACAATTCCGCCGTAGCGGGGTAGACGGGATCGTAACGGTCTCTGTCACCGTTGAGAGGGTCTTCGTCGTCTTCGATCAACCTCAGTTGCGGATTGGTGAAGCACGCCAGTTCGTCGAAGACATCGGCCTTGCCGGTAATGTGGACAATTTGCCCGTCATGAAGCCTGCCGACCAGAAATGGCGAGTTGAACCAGCGGACTCGACACCGACCGGTGCCGTCCACCACCTGAGCGCTGACAATCTGTCGGGTGAAGGAACCGCGGGTTCGAACCCGACGGAGCTCACCGACCACCGTCGCGGCGACGCCCAGCTCCAGCGAGCCAATCGCCTGCGACTTCGGTCTTAGATTGTGGCGAAACGGAAAGTACTCGATCAGATCGCCGACCGTGCGGACGCCGAGCCCTGCGAATTGTATAGCCCGAGCGGGTCCCACCCCTCGAACGAACTGTACATCGGTGTCGAGGGTCACAGGGGTGGCCACGGCATTCCCCGAACAGCGAAGAGCCAAGTAGACCTAGGATTCGCCGTTCGTTGTTTCCCCAGCTCCTTCCCCGCCAGTGTCGTCACGGGCTTATCAAGGAATCAGCAAGCGCTGCCCGATGCAAATCATGTTCGGATCACCGATCACCGAACGGTTCGCCTCATAGATGTCCTTCCACCGCCTCTGGTCACCGTAGTACATCCGGGCAAGCGCGTACAGCGTATCCCTCTTCGCGACTGTATGAAAGCGTGGTTCCGACTCGGTCGTTGAGGCCGGCGGCGGGGACGACACCTCAACAGGTTCCGCAGGGCCGTAGGTCGGGTACTGGTCAGACTCATACGCCGCTTCTTGGACCGACGCGGTGTACGAATCGATCCCGGTGACGGACCGTTCCGCGGCCGTGTCCTTCTTGCCGAAGGCGTTACAACCGGAAACGCTCAAAGCGATGAAAGCGGACGCCAGCAGACATATTGCATTCCCTCGCATGGGGATGACCTCCTGTCAAAAAACCAAGATCGCCCAAGTACGGCTGCTATCATAGTTTGGGAAAACCCGCTGTCAACAGAAAACGTGCAACTAGGGATATTTTGCGAACCAGCCCTTTGCCACGGAAGCAGGCGGAGCAACCGATTGTCCAGACCGCCAGCCAGATGCTAAGTAGGCCGGGCCGCTCACGAGCCAGGACACGGATCCTCCGTTGGCGGATCCGGGAACGCCTCCGGCGGATACTGCATGCCGCGGAACGCATCCAGGCAGCAGGTGGCATCCGAAATATCGATCAGCTGGTTCGGGGTCTCCCAGTCGAGGTCGGCCCGCGTTTTGGTCACTGATGCACAATTGACATCCGGCGGCTCAAGGTTCCTGAACTTGTCGAGCACTGCGGTCACGTCGGAGGCCATGTTGACGACTCCGTCAGGTGGGCTGCATGGACACGTGGCGCAAGTCCTCACCAGGTCGCCCCAGTT
>JAUWWQ010000010.1 GCA_030616775.1 Planctomycetota bacterium | reverse complement strand
ATTGATCTCGCAACGAAGGGCAGGAATATTAACCTGCTGTCCATCGACTACGCCTTTCAGCCTCGTCTTAGGGCCCGCCTAACCCTGGGCGGATTTACCTTCCCCAGGAAACCTTAGGTTTTCGGCGAGAAGGATTTTCACCTTCTTTATCGTTACTCATACCGGCATAATCACTTGATAGGCCCGTAACCACTCCTTTCGGTATGGCCTGTATCTGCCTATCAACGCTCCCCTACCGCGTACCGAATTACGAATTACAAATTACAAATTACAAAACCGGATGGCACAGCCAAACATCGCTGCGCGCAACATCGATTTCGTCACTTGTAATTCGTAATTCGTAATTCGGCACACCCGTGGCTTCGGTACCATGCTTGAGTCCCGTTCATTATAGGCGCCCAAGTTCTCGATGAGTAAGCTATTACGCACTTTTTAAATGGTGGCTGCTTCTAAGCCAACATCCTCGCTGTCGCAGAACAAGAACTTCCTTACGCACTTAGCATGGATTAGGGACCTTAGCCGACGGTCTGGGTTGTTTCCCTTTTGACCATGGAGCTTATCCCCCACAGACTGACTCCCGGGATAGTCGCCGCGGTATTCGGAGTTTGGTTGAGGGAGGTACCCGGGTAGGGCCCTCGTCTCATTCAGTAGCTCTACCCCCGCGACGTAGTGTCCCGAGGCTAACCCTAAAGCTATTTCGGGGAGAACCAGATATCTCCAGGTTTGATTAGACTTTTACTCCTCCCCACAGCTCATCGGATGACTTTTCAACGTCAACCCGTTCGATCCTCCGTGACCTTTTACGGTCACTTCAATCTGGCCATGGGTAGATCACCTGGTTTCGGGTCTACGGCCTGCAACTGAGACGCCCTATTCAGACTCGCTTTCGCTACGGCTCCTCCGCGGAACGGATTAACCTGGCTACAGACCGTAACTCGCCGGATCATTATGCAAAAGGCACGCGGTCACACACTCATTCACCGAAGCGAATGAAATCGTGCTCCCACAGCTTGTAAGTGCATGGTTTCAGGTTCTTTTAACTCCCCTTAAAGGGGTTCTTTTCACCATTCAGTCGCCCTACTTGTCCACTCTCGGTCGTCGAGTAGTACTTAGCCTTGGAGGGTGGACCCCCCGGCTTCACGCAGAGTTCCACGAGCTCTACGCTACTCTGGGACTCCTCTCAACGGAGGGCTGTCGTTTTCGCGTACGGGGGTGTCACCCTCTACGCCCAGCCTTTCCAGACTGTTCCGCTAACGACGCCTTTGTAACTCCTCGAGGGCCCGCAACCCCGCAGTGCATGCACCGCGGTTTGGGCTATGTCCGCTTTCGCTCGCCGCTACTGACGGAGTCTCGGTTGATTTCCTTTCCTCCAGGTACTGAGATGTTTCAGTTCCCTGGGTTGGCCTCTACGGACTATGCATTCACCCGCAGATGACGCCATCTGGTTGCCCAGTGACATCCGGTTTCCCGATTCGGAGATCCCCGGATCAAAGCTTGTTTGACAGCTCCCCGAGGCATATCGCAGCCTACCACGTCCTTCATCGCCTCTCGACGCCTAGGCATCCCCCATGCACTCTTAGTAGCTTGACCACACTCATGAGAGACTGTCATGCAATCGCGCGGGCTCTTGTCCCGCACGACCGCAGCCAGAACCGAGTCCGATCAAGCAGCCTTCCAGCGCTAAAGATTCCACGCCTCGATCACACCGCCGCCTCGCCCCGTTGGGAACAAAACGACCATACAACCGAGACTTTGGAACCCGTGGTTCGTCCAATACCCTGGTCCACCGACTGGGCACCTTGGACCCCCGAAGGGTGAGGATCCCCGGCCGCCGGCAGACGTGCGTCCGCTTCTTCAATTGTCAAAGAGCACACCTCATTATATGGCGCTAGCCTCATCCATCGGCAACCGCGCCGAACCCAATAAGTTAACACATCCGGTACCCAAGTCAAGCCCTCCCCACCGATTTTCTGGCCTGCCTCCGCCGATGGGCTAGCCTCTCCGGCCGGTCGCTGTAACCTATTGCAGCAACGCGACTTACGAACACGCGCCCACGAACGCAGCGGAGGCTGGCATGACCAGGCCCACACCGACCTTCGGGGCCCACATGTCTATCGCCGGCGGATTCGAGAACGCCATCGCCGCCGGCGCGAGGGTAGGGTGCGACTGCCTCCAGATCTTCGTCAAGAACCAACGCCGATGGCAGGCGCCCCAATTGTGCGACAGCCACGTGGCCGCCTACAAGGCTGCGGCCCGTCAGACAGGCCTTGCACCTGTCCTCGCTCACGCCAGCTACCTTTTGAACCTGGCGTCACCGGATGGCGCTGTATAAGTACCTTCAGGGCGTTGGTCCTTCGGTAAGGTAAAGTGCTCCAAAACCTTCACCTTAACCCAGAGAGCAACGCCTTTCATCAAAACCCTTTGGTTGCGGCCGAAGGCCGCGCTGCGAAACACAGTATTAGGTAGGTGCGGCTTCTTCGGATTCCTTCACGGCTTGCTCGGTGATGTTTGTGTCCGGTTTGAGCGGCAGTGTCTGCGAGCCGACGCCGAAGGCGAACAGAGCGATTGACAGGACGACCCGGGCAGCCCAGGTGAATCCGCGTTGCGCCGGCTCCAGCGTTCGATGTACGTGGGCGATCTGGCCTTTCTTCAACTCACCGCTGGTAAGAACCCATCGCACGTATCCGATCGTACCGCCTGGCGGATAGCGCTCGCGAAGGAAGCTGCGAACCTCATCGGCCACGACGGCACGATACTCGCCTATGGTCCGATCCCCGATGTCGCGAGTGCGGTTCCCCACCTTGACTGCCATGTCCATCGGGAAGTCCCGGCCTTCTTTAACAATCGAGGCGGTCCATCCGACAACCACCACCACCGTCGTGCCGGCCACGAGCACCGCACGGGAATATGGACGACCCGGCGACGCGATCCGGTGCATAACCGCGCCAATCATCAGGCCGAACAGCGCGAAAAAGAAGACCCCAAGGAAAAACGGCAAAGGCGCCGCGTACGACAAGAGCCACGCGAGGGGCATCGACACGACTAAACCAACCACCACAGCCAGCCACCATCGTGCCGTCGAGCCGAGTGAGGTTGTGTTACTCATTTCTGCCCGGTTTCAATTGCCTTCGGAGCAGCTCCGGCCGCAAGAAGTCGTTGCACGTACTGAGCATAGCCCGGTACATCGCCGGCACAGAGCATCAATGCGTCCCATCTTGTCCCAGAAGGACATGGTTCGCAACGGGTATGTCTGCTTGCTGAAGTCGGAATCGGCAGGCGTTGCCCTTACGGGCTCGGATTGGTCATTCGGCTGCGCGTGACTTGCGAGCTTTCATCTCGTCCTGTGGCTTGGGCTTAGTCTTGGACTTGGCGGGTCTGGCTGCCTTTGCCGGCTCGGAAGGCTCGGGTCTGGCAACCATCACTTGCACCACCAGCGTCACGTACGGTTCGTCGGGCTCCGTGGCCACGGTCTCGCTACCCAGCGAGACGGCAGCTAGCGTTGCCGGTGCAGCGGTTGGACCTCCCTTGCCAGGGCCTTCGGAAGGCTCGGCCGGCTTGGCACCACGCCGCAAGTCCTCCAGAGCTTTCAACCGACGCTCAACCAAGGACGGCGGTCCTTCGAGGGCCGGAGCTTCATCCTTTCGTCCGCCTCTTCCCCCGGCGCGGGCACTGGCGTCCCGTGCGCCGACTGTAGCGGGTGTCACCAAGCGGTCATAAGCCTCGGCCTTCTTCGCTTTCGTGACGGTGGGAGCCTTCGACGTCGACGGACCGGCCGGAGCCGCATCGGGCTTCGGCGTCGGTGGACCTGCCAGCATCTCCCGGTCGAGTCCGATCGTCTCGAGTAGGTCATCGAACAGGTTATCGACCCGAGCAGGCGTGGTATCTGGCGACGTCAAGTCCTTCTCGCCTCGCTCACCGTCTACTGCCTCGGCCTTGTCACCCAGAGAATAGGGGCCGCGCCCCATCGTGACTGCCGGCGCCGGCTCGCCCAACCCGTACAGCGCCGTTCGGGCCCGTCCCAAGCCGTGAATCGAAAGGGGGCCCGCGACCAGTGCCACGCTGTCGGTTGCGGGTAGGTAACGCTCGAGCTCGTCCATCATACCCTCGAGCTCGCGGCGGGAAGCCCGCACCAGAACCTGCTGCTCGCTTGGTTCCACATAGTTGATGCCGGGATCGCCCCGATAATAGAAACTACCGGCAAGTGCGGTGCGATCCGATCCCTCGGTCATGGCGACGGCCAAATCGGCGGCACGACGTTCCGCCAGGTATGCCACGATCTTGTCAGTAATAGCCTCACGGTCCGCCTCATCTCGGGCCACGACCCGGAGTCGAACCGTCTCATTGGCAAAGGCGTGGGTGCTGACCGACTCAGTGCCCAGTCCTGCCCTGATTTTCCGGCTGAAGTCGGCCGTCGCCACGAGACTCATCTCTTTTTCGCTGCGGCCCGCCGGCGGGGCGGGTTGATCCGAAGTCAGGGCGGACTCTGCGTCGGTATCTCGCATGGCCACCGTGCTCTCACCGATTTGCGGCTCGGTCGCTCGGTTTGTGACGATGATCCGCAGACCCACAGCGAACAGGCCAAGGGCGGCGGCCATCGACAGGACGGCCAGAACCGGCCTGCGTCGACCGCCGGAGCGCACCGACGGTTCCTCCGGTTCGCCCAGCAGTTCCGATCGCTCCACGTGAAGCTGTACATCCTCGGCAATCGAGCCGGGGGCGCAGTGCCGTGGAAGCGATGAGACCAGGTTCACCGTCCGGCGCAGTTCATCCAACAATCGTCGGACAGATTCGTCTTCCCGCAATCGGCCCTCCACCAGCTCCCTCTGTTCGGGGTTGAGTTCTCCGTCCAGATAGGCTGACAGCCACTCGCCAAGTTGTTCTTGATCGATGTTCGACATAAAGCAAACGCACCTAGTCGTTACGCGTCAGGGCCGGGCGGATGGCCTGACACAATGCCATTCTCGCACGGTGGACTCGCGACTTCACCGTACCGGGCGGAATCTGAAGAATCTCGGCGATTTCCCGGTAACTGAAGCCTTCAATGTCTCGCAATACGATCACGGCACGATGATCATCGTCAAGCACCTGCAGCGCCCGAACCACGCAGCCGTGGAGTTCGGCCTCGCTGGCCGCCCCGGCCGGATCATCCCCATCTTTGTGGCCAACCCGTTTCGCCAGACCGTCTGCCTGGGATCCGACCAGGTGTAGACCCTGCTCCAAAGAGACATCACGCCGTCGCTGTGCTTCTCGCCGGTGAGAGAGTGCAAGGTTCACCACAATGCGAAAGATCCATGTGTAAAAGCTGCTCTCCTGGCGGAAGCCGGGGAGCCCTTCGTACCCTTTCAGAAACGCCTCCTGGGTAAGATCTCGGGCGTCTTCCAGGTGACCGCAGATCCGCCAGCAGGCGTTGAACACACGGTCCTGGTATTTGCGCACCAGCTCTCCGTACGCCTCGGTCTGACCGGCCTTGACGCTCTCGATAAGTTCGGCGTCCTCCAACGATACGGGGCGGGGGGTACGCCCCATAGTCACCTGCTTCCTTTGAGTTGGACGCCCAGCCACGACAGGAGTTCCCCAAAAGCACCGGGGGTTTATCGGGCGTTTTATCCGTTGCACCCGCACCCTATCTTGATCTTGCCGCCCGGGCGGGCCTGGGTCAACGAAAAGCGCCGGGCCGACCCGAATTCACACGACTTGGCGAGTTTTTTGGAAAATACCCTTGACAGGTCGCCGAACTATCCTATCATCCGGATAGTTAGATATATCGGATTGCCCATAGCGAAGCGGGTGCGATGGAGCCGGAAGCGGTTTTCAAAGCCATGGCCGACAGGACCAGACAGCGGGCCTTGACCGCCCTGGGCAGGCACGAACTGGGCGTCTCGGAACTCGTAGAGGTGCTCAATCAACCCCAGTCCACGGTCTCGCGCCACTTGAAGATCCTCCGTGACGCCGGGCTCATACATGACCGCCGGGACGGAAACACGGTTCTGTATTCGGTGTGCGCTCCTCAGGATGATGGCGCAGTGTCCGACCTTGCCGGTCGGCTGTTGGCCTGGATCGCCGAGCAGCCTCTGGCCGGTTCGATCGAGTCGCGCTTGGAAACGACGATCCGCAAACGGCGGAACATGAGCCATCGATTCTTCGACCGAATCGGGCGTCAGTGGGATACCTTGCGAGAGGAAAGCTTCGGGTCGACTTTTCACTTGGAGGCGTTCATCGCCCTGCTACCACAGAGATGGACGGTCGCGGACATCGGCACAGGGACCGGATATCTGCTGCCGACGCTGGCCCAACACTTTCAACGGGTGATCGGCGTTGAGCCGGTTGACAACATGTTGGAAGCGGCCCGTCACCGGATCAAGTACCACGGTATCGATAATGTCGAGGTGCGCAGCGGCGACCTGGGGCAACTGCCCATTGCAAGTGACTCCATCAACCTCGCCATTGCGGCGTTGGTTTTGCACCACGTGCCTTCGCCCAGAGGTGCCCTCGCAGAGCTGCACCGGATCGTCTGCGGTGGCGGGAACATCCTCATTGTCGAGCAGACCGCCCATCAAAGCGAATCGTTCCGTGAGCGCATGCAGGATCGATGGTGGGGCCATGATCCGGACGAGTTTGGCGGACTCCTGAAGTCGGTTGGATTTGAGCAGGTTAGATGGCGCAGGCTGGTGACGGTGGAGCGTGCCGACGACGCTCCCGATTTGTTTGTGACCACCGGCTGCAAACCGGGATGAGACGAACCCAAGGAAAAGGCTATGGTGATAGCACTGAGACCATAACCCTTACTCTGTGGAAAGGGAGGCAACGATGACGACGGCTGTTCAAGATTTCAAGGTGGCGGACCTGAGTCTGGCTGACTTCGGCCGTAAGGAGATGATCCTGGCTGAGCATGAGATGCCCGGACTGATGGCCATCCGCAAGGAATATGGCCCGGCCAAGCCTCTTGTCGGCGCCAGGATCATTGGTTCGCTGCATATGACGATCCAGACTGCGATGTTGATTGAGACGTTGGCCGAGCTTGGCGCACAGGTGCGGTGGTGCAGTTGCAACATTTTCAGCACTCAGGATCACGCCGCGGCGGCAATCGCCAAGGCCGGTGTTCCCGTCTTCGCCTGGAAAGCCGAGACGCTCGAAGACTACTGGTGGTGCACCGGTCAGGCGCTGGCGTTTCCGGAGGGCGGCCCCACGACGATCGTTGACGACGGTGGTGACGCGACGCTTCTGGTTCACCTCGGCTATGAAGCGGAAAACGCCTATGCCCAGGACGGCACGCTGCCCGACCCCGATTCGGCGGACAATGAAGAGATGGCCGTCATTCTCACACTCCTACGCGATGAGCTGATGAACGACCCTAAGCGCTGGCACAGAGTCGCAGAAGGCATAGTCGGGGTTAGCGAGGAGACCACCACCGGTGTCAATCGGCTCTATCAACGTGCCAAGGACGGGACGCTTCTGTTCCCGGCAATCAACGTCAATGACAGTGTAACCAAGAGCAAGTTCGACAACCTTTACGGTTGTCGCCATTCACTGGTGGACGGCATCATGCGGGCGACCGACGTCATGCTGGCCGGCAAGACCGCAGTGGTGTGCGGATACGGCGATGTGGGCAAGGGCTGCACCCAGAGCCTGCGCGTCCAGGGGTGCCGTGTCATTGTCACCGAGATAGACCCGATATGTGCCCTTCAGGCCTGCATGGAAGGTTACCAGGTCAAAACACTGGAGGATGTTGTCGAGACGGCGGATCTCCTTGTGACCGCCACGGGAAACACCGGTGTCGTTCTGGCTTCCCATATGGCCAAGATGAAAAAGCAGGCCATTCTTTGCAACATCGGCCACTTCGACAACGAGATCGACATGGCCGGTTTGAAGAACGTGCCCGGCATTATCAAGGAAAACATTAAGCCGCAGGTGGACCGGTGGATCTTCCCGGATGGACGCTACATTATCGTCCTGGCGGAAGGACGCCTGGTGAACCTGGGCTGCGCCACCGGGCACCCTAGCTTCGTGATGAGCAACAGTTTCTCCAACCAGGTGCTCGCCCAGATCGAACTGTTCTCCAACCGGGGCAAGTACGACAGGCAAGTCTATGTATTATCCAAGCACCTGGACGAAAAGGTCGCCCGACTGCACCTTGATCAACTGGGTGCCAAACTCACGACACTGCGACCGGAACAGGCCAAGTACATCGGCGTCAGCCCCGAGGGCCCGTTTAAGTCGGAACACTACCGCTATTAGGCGAGATCTCACGCGAGCAGGACCTACCAATTGTCGATGGTTTCCGGTTCTTGTCGTACATCCAGGGCAAGTACGGCTGTGTGGTGAGCGCTGACGCCTCCATGGGTTACGACAGGTGTCAATGATTGTTGTCATCCATCGACGTCCAATTGTGCCATGTTCTACGCGGATCCCGAGAGAAAAAGGAGAATTACTCCAACCCTTCACCCGTTTCCTTCCCGCGCCTCCGTACAAAACGCCTGCCACTCGTTTTGTCTACGCAGCTTTACTAGCGTAATTGACAGTTTAACTCGTAAGCGGATCTGGGCCTCAGACCGACGGGCGAAATCCTGCAGATTCTTCGATTTCTGCTGGAATCTTGTCCAGTAGTGCACTATTATCCTTAGTGAGTCGCTTGTCACGGTAGTTACACGAGTTTTGCGTTAACACGTTTTGGCGGCTTACTGGTATTGTTGCTGCGTGGCGAGGGTGCTAAGCGGTCCGGTAAGCACGACGCGGGCGTATCGGTCGGACTTTAGGATGTCAAGAGCTTCAATCAACCGGATGCAGGTGAGTCGTAGCAAGGTGGCCAAGGGGAACAGGTTTCATTGTTCTTTTGGCACGATACTTTTTCCGTTTGGGTGAACACGAAATCCATCGGGCGACAATGCGCTCGGGAGGTCAGGACAGGAAGATGAACATGGGCGTACGACACCATATTAGAGTGCTGGTTATCGACGACGATCCCTCCATCTGCAAGACGGTGGGCTTGCTTCTGGAGGATCATGGCTACAGTCCTCGGACGTACGACGACCCTGACGAGGCGATCACCGCCGCCGACAAGGAGTCGTTCCAGATCGCGCTGATCGACCTTCGGATGCCGAAGATGGACGGCGTGGAGGTCGTCGAGAGGCTAAAGCAGATCGACGAGCGCATGAGCTGCATCATAATGACGGCCTATCCGGATCTGGATAGCGCGACGGAGACCATGCGCCGTGGCACCTGCGACTACATCGCCAAACCCTTCAAGCAAGAGGACCTGATCAACTCGATCGAACGAGCGTGCCACCGGATGGGCATTATCTATACCGATGAGGGCGAGCTCAACCGCCTGATCGGCCAGAGAATCCGCAGCCACCGGCTTGCCCAGAACCTGACCCTGCGCCAGCTTTCCGACCGCACGGACCTGACCACGTCCCAGCTCTCGCAGGTTGAGTTGGGAAAGAATGCGGCGTCGATCTGGGCCCTGGCCCGGATCAGCAACTCACTTGGGCTGCAGGTTTCCGAGTTGTTGACCGGCTTGTAAACGGCTTGGGGGCGCCGATCACGGCGACGGTGCCAGGCGGCTGCGAAGGTACTCCGCCCGGACGATGTCGCGTTGTTCCCCTTCGAGTGTCTTGCCGTGCAGCTTTTGAAGGTGGGCCGGTTGAGTGTGCAACAGCAGCTCATTGAGCGCTGCAACGCTCATCGAGGTGAAGCGCTCCATGTGAATAGCCATGCGGATGGGCGACAGAAGTGCCTGTGTTTCCTCGCTGCCGATCCGCCGGGCATTGACCAGGATGCCATAGGCCCGCCAAATCTTGTCGTCGAGCTGGTAAGGGCTGTGCTGGGCCAGCGAATCACGGGCGGTCCGTTCATACTCGACGATTTTGGGAACGATCGTCTCGCTGAACACTCCGATGATCTCCTCCTCCGTCTTGCCCAGCGTGGTTTGGTTGGAAAGCTGGTAGAGATCGCCGAGGGCATCGGTCCCCTCGCCGTGCATTCCGCGGACGGCCAGGTGCATGTCCCGGGCCGCCCGGGCAACACGTTCGATCTCCTTGGTCAGTTTCAGGGCCGGCAAATGGAGCATAACCGAGACGCGAATGCCCGTTCCCACATTCGTGGGACAGGCGGTCAGATAACCGAACTGCCGGTCAAACGCAAATGCCAGACGCTTCGCCAGGGTGTCGTCCACGCCGCTGACTTCCTCCCACAGCGCTTCCAGTTCAAGCCCGCTGCGCAACGCCTGAATGCGCAGGTGATCCTCCTCGTTGATCATCAAGGCGCGGGTCTCGTCAGGTGATATTGTAACGCCGCGGCTACCATCGCCGTTGGCGTGTTGACGGCTGACCAGATGACGTTCCACGAGTACCTCACGATCGAGTGTGTCTGTCTGCTCGATGTCAACGAGCAACGCATCGCTGCCGGCGGAGGTCGAGGTAATCGCATCGGTCAGGCAACGGTAGATTTCCGTTCGCTCGGTTGCGCTGGCGGTTGCCAGGAATGGACGATCGGCGAGGTTTCTTGCCAGGCGAATCCGCGACGAGATCACCACGTCGGACATGGATCCGACACCGCGAAGCCACTCACCGGTCGTTGGCGTCAGCTCGTCAATGGTCATACGGATTCCAGAGCCTGAATCTGATCACGCACCCGGGCGGCGTGCTCGTAGTTTTCCTGTTCGACGGCCTCTTGCAGCTCACGGCGCAGGCGGAGCAAACCGGCGTGCTTGCGGACCGTCTCGCCGGCTGTTGCGGGCACTTTGCCCACGTGATGGGTGGCACCCTCGTGGGCTCGCTCGATTAGTTGGGTGAGCAACTCCTTGAATGCCTCGTAGTCATGCGAACATCCGAGCTGCCCCTTAAGCTGAAACTCGCGGACGGTCATGCCGCAGTTCGGACAGGCCAAGTCGCCGGCAGCGCCAAGTCCGGCCTTGTGCTTGATGAGCTGCTGCAGGATTTCGTTGGTGGATTGGTGATGCTGCTTGATGATCACCCCTTCCTTTTCGGCGCAGTCTTCGCAGAGGTGGAGCTCCCGCTTATCCGGAACCGTGTCCGTAATGTGGACGGTCGCTTTCGCCTGTTGGCAACGTTGACAGACAAGACTCATTGGCCGGCAGTCCGAAAAACTACGATACCCCGCACCATTCCCTGTTGATTGTACGAACCGTCCTATTCATCGTCAATCTGCGGGTTTACTCTGCATTCTCGGTCAAACCGACCGGCCCGTAGGCCGCCACGCATCCCAGTGCTTCAGTTACCTCAATACGCCGAAGCACTGACAGACCCGGCTCAGCCATGCGGTCGTAGATGTATCTCGCCACGACCTCTGCCGTCGGGTTTTTACCTGCAAGCCCCTCGTGGCTGTTCAAGTCGGCACGGTCCAGCCGAGCTAGGACGGACTGCAGGGCGGACCGGGCTTTCGAGAAATCGACAACCATGCCGGCCTCGTCCAACTCCGACCGCGAGAAACAGGCCCGGACCAGCCAATCATGCCCGTGCGGCGGCTCGAGTGTGCCGTCCCCAAGCCGCACCTGGTGAACGGCGGAGAATCTTGCCTCAACGGTGACCGTGTACATGTGGTCCACCTTACTGCTTGCAGTTCAGGCTGCTGCAGATCCGGTGAGTCCCCAGCCAGCCACCAGTCATTTTAGCGAGGTGGACCGTCGATGCGAGCGCGCCGTCGAACCGCCGGAAAGTGGGGTGCCGTGGGCCTGTGGCCTGATACTAAGCGACCCATCCGCGGACGTTGCACTGGCTCCCCGGCAAGGCCGTCCCCACATTGACTGAACCGTAGACCTGGGTCGCGGTGCAAGCGCTGCCCGGCCCAACGCAGGCGGCGGGAAAGGATCAGGACAAGCGACACCAACTCGAAGCGCGCACGGATGGTGATTCGACCGGGCTGCGGCCCTGGTGCCGAGGGAGGTATCCGCGCGGAGTGAAGCGTGCGGCCCCCTGAAACCTGCACGTGCCCGATCGCTACTCCTGGAAGCGCGTCAGGTGAGTGTAGTCAACCGCTTGCCCCGTCCTGAAATCGACAGAGATCACATTGGGGTCGTACTTCGTGATGGCGCCGGTAACTGCGTCGACGATGAACCCCGGCCACAGCGGAGGAATGATGTTCAGTAGCGTCATCGGATCGAGGTTTCGATTGAGCGCCACCACTCGCTTGTCCGGCCCCTGGGCAATCTCAACCGGGTAGTCCTTCCCTTTGGGGATGTGCAGGGTCACCGGCGTCGTTCCGGTCTGATGCCCGATCTGCACGTATGCACCCGGCGGGTTCGAGTGGACGGTGATGGTCTGACTCGTCCCTGAGATGATCGTAGCACAACCCGCCGTCGCCACGGCTATACTGCACAAAAGTGCCAATGCTATTGGGCGTCTTCTTATCATTGGAAGCTCCTTGGGAAGATAGTCCTGCAAATCCGTATGCTCATTCCGGCTGCCCGCCAACGTTGCAGGCTGCTCCTTCCTTGCCCTTCGTTATGGGGCGTTGCTGAATCGGCCCCAAGCCGTATGGGTACCCCTATCGAGCCGACATCGGGGCTGACCGTTGTATCTGCGTCGCTCGGCGCAGGATTCAACTGGGCGCACTACTTTCGGCCAGCGACGCCGAGCACTTGTGCAACAATCGTGGGTTTGCGCGGGTGTAACGAGGGTGGTGTAAGGATGCTGGTATGCGGGCTTTATCCGGGCGTGGTTGCAGCGACGCGGGATAGAAGCGGCAGGCGTCGCTTAGAAGCCGGCGACACGCACGAGGTGGTCGTAGTATTCCTCAGACAACTCTTCCGGTCTCTGGTCGAAATACGCACGGAAAGCGGCCTCACCGAAGCTGAGATGGCTCCCATCCACGACGCCAAGTCCGGCGGCGCTGACGCGAACGGAGAAGGTGCCGTCGGCAATGTCGTCCAGCATTTGGTCGAACGCTGCTGCGAACCGTCCGCCGGCACCGTGTCGCAGGAACGTCACCACAGCCCAGGCTTGGGCATAATACATCTGTGTGATGCCGCTATGGTGCTGAATGATGATCCGGCCGGCGTCGGTGTCGATGATCTCACGAAGTGACATATCCCCGCCCGTTTGGACAGCCTCGCGCAGGCTGTTGATCCGAAAAGTGTTGTGCTGTGGTGTAAACCTGGGCACTGATCCGGCAAACTCGACGGCTTCGTGGTAGCAGGCCAGCCCCTCGTCAAGCCACGCCGGGATGGGCGCGTGGAATCGCGAGCTGACGTACTGATGCCAGCCCTCGTGGGCGAGTGTCGCCAGCGTGGCTCCCCGGCTCACGTAAAACAACACGGAAGCGTCGCCTTCGGTAAATCCGCCCGATCGGATGCGGGAGTAGACGTTGTATCGAGCCGGGAAGCGCCGCCGTGCAAAGCGCGCCCACTCAGATCGTGTGTTGAAGACGTACATGGTCAGCTTCGACTCAACGTCCTCCGGCGGCGCGATCGTTCCGACGTACTGCTTGTAGGCTGCTTCGAGAAAGTCTGGAAGTGCGGCTTCGAATTGGGCATCGCGCAGCGTGGTGACTATCTCGAAGTGCTCGGTAACAAGCCGCCGCCCGGTGAGACCCTCCTCCGACCATGCTTCCGTCCAGGCCTCGATGCGCTGCGGTGTTCCATTGGTGGCGCACCCAATGGCGCTCAGCAGTAGCGTAAGAACCGCAAGTCCTTGGACCCGATACACGTGTTTTCGCCGTCCCGCTTGCACGGTAGGTTCCTCTGCGGTCAGGGTTACGCAACGCGGCTTGGCGTCGCACGCCAAGACCGACCTGTCGCGGGAGCATAGCTCAGGTTCGTCGGCCACGAGGGTAGAATCCTTTCCCGCGACGGTCAAACGTGAATAGTCACCTTGGACCGCCTCAGCGCCGGCCACTATGATGGTGCCCTCCCGACCCACACGACGGTCGGGACCGGATGAAGTCAACCGCAAACGCACAGCAAGAGGAGCAGTACGTCGATGCCACAGAATCATGTAGAGAAGGTGATCATTGTCGGCTCGGGGCCGGCAGGGTGGACCGCCGCCATCTACGCAGCCCGAGCGAATCTTACACCCTTGGTATTTGCCGGTCGGCCAAAGACCGTCCCGACAACGGTCCTGCCGGGCGGGCAGCTCATGCTGACCACCGAGGTGGAGAACTATCCGGGCTTCCCCGAGGGTATCACCGGCCCCAGGATGATGTCCTGTTTCGAGCAGCAGGCGGTGCGCTTCGGGACGCGCATCGTCACCGATCACGGCCTCAGCCCTGACGTTTCCAGCCCCGACGACGGACATAGCTACTCGTACCACGAATGCAAGCGGGTCGATTTATCTGCGCGGCCGTTCGTTGTAACCGGGGAGGATGACACCGAGTACCAGACTCACGCATTGATCATAGCCACGGGGGCAACGGCCAATTGGCTTGGACTGGAGAATGAGCAGCGGCTGGCCCGAAGCGGCGGCGGAGTCAGCGCTTGTGCCGTGTGCGACGGTGCCCTGCCGCTCTTTCGTGACAAGGTTCTGGCAGTCATCGGTGGGGGTGATTCCGCCGTCGAAGAAGCAACCTACCTGACCAAGTTTGCCTCAAAGGTGTGCATGATCCATCGCCGCGACCAGCTCCGGGCGTCGAAGATCATGGCCAAACGGGCAATGGATAATCCCAAGATCGAGATCCTGTGGAACAAGATCGTCATCGACGTGCTCGGCGACGACAGAATCTCGGGGGTGCGACTCAAAGATACGAAGACCGGCGAGGAATCCACCCTCAGGCTCGGTGGTCTGTTCATGGCCATTAGCCACACGCCCGCTACGGAGTTTCTCGGGGGTCAGCTCCAACTCGACGACAAGGGCTACATCAAGCTCCAGGATCTTTACCGGTCAACGACCAGCGTGGAGGGCGTTTTCGCCGCCGGCGATTGTGTAGACAGCGTCTACCGTCAGGCGGTGACGGCCGCCGCTATGGGCTGCAAGGCCGCCATCGACGCCGAACGCTGGCTGGCCGAAGAGGGTATCGAGTAAGCGCTTGGACCGCGGTAAGAATCGCTGCCCCTGCTGACTACTACGCGCCCCGCGCCCGTGCTGGGGCTTCGACGATTCACGCGGGTGAAGTGAAATGGCTGTACGTGAGGTCCTACAACTTGGCAACCCGGTTCTGCGGGAGGTTTGTGCGCCTGTCGAAGATTTTTCAGCGCCCGAGGTGGCGGAGGTCGTCAGCGACTTGAAGGACACGCTGGCGCATTGGCGGGCGACGACGGGTTATGGCCGGGGGATCGCCGCTCCGCAGATAGGCGTGCTAAAGCGCATCGTCTTCTTGAATGTCGACAAGCCCTGGCCGCTGATCAACCCCAGTGTCATCGAGCATAGCGACGAGACGACGGTCGTCTGGGACGGCTGCCTCAGCTTCCTGTGCGTCTTCATGCAGGTGCCACGTTACTCCTGGATCAAGGTGCGGTATCTGGATCTGAGCGGCGAGTGGCGTAAGATCAAAGCCGAGGGCAACCTGTCAGAGCTGCTCCAACACGAGATTGACCACCTGGACGGCATTCTCACCCTCGATCGGATGATAGACATCAAAACCATGTGCACCCGCCAGGAATTCGAACAGCGATATCGCAGCCAAAGCCCCTATGGGCCCGCGACTACGTAGGTGGCCGGGTGGGCCTGTGCCAGTTGTTCGCGGCCCTTGGTCCTCACAATTCGGATCGACCGACTGAAAAGTCGGCCCCACACGCACTCGGCCTCACACGCTGTGCCGAGTCCCGATGTACATCGGGATTCTCGGCACCTGCCAGAGGACCGAGAAGGGATTCTCGGTCCAGCGAGGGAAGGGATTCTCGGTCCAGCGACTAGCCTTCGGTCCACATACAAGCAAGGACTTACTCCCAGGTGCGCCAGGTCACTCAGTTTTGTGTACAATAGAGATCGTTGGCAGCCACGACGCAATCGCAGTCTCTGCATACGGGTTGTGTTATCGGATCGGCTCGCAGATGACGGTGACGCCATGATCGCAGCGGCCAAGGCGGAACATCGGATTGTCTCACAGCTTACCGGCGACGGTACGTTGACGTCCGTCGGCTTGGCCTCGATGCAGCGCGAATCGGAGTTTGGAGGTCTACCGCTGATCGAGGTGCTGCTGACCCACAACCTGATCAACGAAGGTGACGTTGCCAAGGTTTATGCGGAGATGAGCGAGCTTCGACTCCTGGACCTGGCCGAGCACGCACCGACTCGGGCATGGGCATTGACGCTTCCCGAGAACATCGCCCGCCGCAAGGATTGCCTGCTGTTTGGAGAGGTCGGAGGGCAACTGGTGGCCACTGTTGCCGATCCTGTTGACCCTTCCGTACGGGCCGCATTGGAGGCTACGCTCGATCGGTCGATCCAATACGTGGTCAGCCCTCGTGGTCAGATCCGCGCCACTATCGATGATATCTACGGCGCGGCCCGGGCGCGCGGGGCCCGCCCGCAAAAAGCGATGCCCACCATGTGGGCTCCGTCGCCGTCGACGACCGGCCTGAACATGGTCGAGCAGTTTGACAGCATTATTGATGAGGCTGTGGACCGCCGAGCCAGCGACATCCACATCGAACCGGAGGACGATCGTCTCCGCGTGCGTCTGCGCATCGACGGCCGAATGGTAGAGTCAAGGGCTTTCCCGCTTGCCGCGGCGCCGGCGCTGATCTCGCGGGTCAAGGTGCTGGGCTCGCTGGACATCACCGAGCGTCGCAGGCCCCAGGACGGACGCTTCATCCAGCGCAGCTTCGATCAGGATATCGACGTACGTATGGCCGTGATTCCCACCGCCCGTGGCGAGCGTGTGACACTTCGCTTGCTGCCGAAGGACCGTTCACGATTGACGATGGAACACCTGGGTATGGGGATGGAGCTTCGTCAGGCGTTCGAGCGGCTGATAAGTCGGCCGTATGGCATTATCCTGATCACCGGCCCGACCGGCAGCGGCAAGACCACGACTCTGTATGCTGGTCTGCAACACATCAATAGTGTCGACAAGCACATCATCACCGTCGAGGATCCGGTGGAGTATCATATTGCCGGCGTCAATCAGATTCCCGTGGACCCGGAGCACGGTGTTTCGTTCGCCCGGGCCCTGCGCAGCATCCTTCGACACGACCCGGACGTGATAATGGTGGGTGAGGTTCGGGATCAGGAGACGGCCCATTTGGCGCTCGAGGCGTCGCTGACCGGCCATCTGGTCTTCGCCACACTGCACACCAACTCCGCTGCCGGCGCCGTGACACGCCTTTTGGATATGGGCTGCGAGCCCTACCTGGTGGCCAGTGCCCTGATCGGTGTGATGGCCCAGCGCCTGGTCCGCAAGATTTGCACCAACTGCAAGCGCGGGCGCGAGCCCAACGAGATGGAACGCAAGATGCTTGGTATTCCTCTCGACCGCAAGGGCGTCGAAATCTACCGCGGTGTGGGGTGCGGCCGGTGTCTACGCAGCGGTTACTATGACAGGGTCGGGCTCTTCGAATTCCTTCCGTTTGACGCCAGTCTGTCGCAACTGGTAATGGAAAAGGCCACAGCCGAGAAGCTGTCTGCATGCGCCGTCGAGCATGGTGCGATTACCCTGCGGGACGATGCTATCACCAAGGTACGTCAAGGCCTCACCTCGCTCGAGGAAGCACTTCGCGTCACCGCTAGTTCGGACTAACTCAAGTACGTGGTAGTCTTGCTCATTGTGTCATTGCGTCGTGGCCGTCAAACGGCTCGGTGTCGTCGCTGTCAAAGCCGAACCGCTCGAGCCATTCCTTGGTCTCTTCAGGTGATATCTTCTGGGGCTTCTCACCCATTGCAGGTGCAGCGGGTTTGGGCTTCCCTTCAGACGGGAACATTTCCGTGACAAAGCCGACGGCGTCGATATGGAGGCATCGGCGGTATGCAGCCTCCAGGCGAATGGCTTTGTCGCCGGACACCACGCGGACCGTCCCAGGGTCTTTGGCCCGCTGGATCATGGCCACAATCACGTCATCGGCGGTGGCCGGGGCGCTGAACCGGACGGTGATTCGGCTGGAGGTCATCTGCTTGGCGAGCCCCTCCCGAGGGACCGGCCCGTCGAAGACCAGCGTAACCTCGTCGTCGCCCTGCCTGGCCCAGCGGTCGATGATCTTCACCAACGTCTCCCGGCCGATCGCCGGCAGTGGGGCGCACGCATGCATGGCGTGCAGCAGGTTGTTGCCGTCGATGATTACGTGGTAGGGCATCAATTCCAGTATGACAAATCGGGCGGCCTGTGACTATGCCATTACCGGCCAATTCGATGGAAAACACGGGCAATGCCACGTCTGTTTTGAGACTGCCGATCGTCCTACTCCCGAGCCGCGGGTGGAACTTGTCTCCACAGAGTCGGAAGCCCGCGCGGACCGGCATCTATCCTTTCAGCTTCGACCGGCAAACGGCAAACTTAAACTGGGATTGGTATAAAGTACCAGGACTTCACGGAGTGCTCCTGCCGGTTCAGGCCGTGGTCATTGGCCTGTGATCTGCAATCTGGTACATTCCCACCAATCCGGGGTCGTAGCTCAGTTGGGAGAGCGTCTGGTTTGCAACCAGAAGGTCGGCGGTTCGAGTCCGCTCGGCTCCAGTGCCTTTAGAGACCGAAAAACCCTTGTTTTGTAGGGTCTTCTCGCTACGACACGGTGCTGACGCAGCACTGCCCATCCGGCCACTTCGGGTCAGGTTTACACCCTCCCGGCCAACCCTTAGTGCTACTGGGCGTGCTACCACCGGTTGACCGACAGAGGCAGGCGCGCCATCGGTCCCGGTTGCCCGGACAGCTGTGGTACCGGAGCCCCGGCCTGTCAGCCCAGGCAACTTGGCGATCTCGGCCCATAAGTCGAACACGCCGAAGTCCTGGTAGTTCCGCAACATCACCCCCTGCGGAGCGTGGCGGGCCAGCATGACTTGTGCCCTGGGGTCCACGCCGTACTGACCAAGCCAGGATATAAACGTCGTGCGGAGGGCGTGTCGGTCCACGGTCCGACCATCATCATCGGCAAAGGGAATCCCGGCCCTCTCCAGGTCCCGCTTAAACGTCCGTAGGATCGGCGTCGTCTTGAACACCTGATCGGTCGGCTGGACAAACGGCGACTTTGACTCGATCAACGCCTCAGCCAAGTCCGGGTGCAGCGGCAACTCGTCCGCCCGTTTTGACTTGGTCGTCTCGGTACGGAGTGTTATGCAAGGCCGATCGCTGTCGAGTTGTAGGTCCCGCCATTGTATCGCACGCACCTCGGACACGCGAAGCCCCGTCCAGAGTTGCACTGAATAGAATAGCCGACGCGGTTCGAACACACTGAGCAGCCGACGAGCCTCGTCGATGCTGAGTGACCGCCGTCCATCCCGATCACCAACAGCTCCGGCGCGTTCGCCCCTTCAACCCGTGGGAAAGAACCGGATCGAAAATCCCGCAGTAGCCACCGCGAGTAGACTTCCAATCATTCCCGCGTCAGAGTCAACACCAAAGAGTTACTCGCCCTGTGCATCCAACGCCGCCACCACGGACGGCAGGTGGACGAACGCCGGGCCGCCTTGCATCATCGTGGCGACCGCCGCAGCCTCGAGCACCTGTTCGCGGGTTGCCCCCGCTTTCAGGCAGCCGCGCGTATGGAGATAGATGCACGGTTCGCAGCGCATCGCGATGCCGATCGCCGTCGCAATCAGTTCCTTCTCGCGCAGGGTCAGAGCGCCGTCTTTCATAACGCCCTGGTAAAACGTCGCGAAACCGCGTCCCAGGTCCGGGGCTTCACGATTGATCCGGCCGCGATCGGCTCTCCAACCATCATAGAAAGCCGTAAGATCGGTTGGCATAAGAGTTCCTTTCGAGAAGAAGAGTAATCCTCATTGGGAAAAGGTGTCAGGATGATTTTCTCGATGCAAGAAGAGAATCCCGAGACTGTTTTCCACGTTTTCTTTTTCTTGGCATGGCGCTACGCGCGCGCTACGGCATATAGGAATCCCGCGCACGCGATCCGTGTGGGGAATCAAGATGTGGACAGCACCGACGGCGGCGCCCCCACGGCGACCTTCCGCGGCCTCGCGGCTTGACACGGGCTTTGCCGATCGGTAAGAAACCACCATGCCCGACCACACACCATATCAAAAGAAGGTCATCGAGCGGTACTATGACCAACGTGACGAGATCATGCTCTCGAAGCTCGGTGAGATCGTCACCGAGCTCTATCTGGCTGAAACCGACGCAAGACTGAATCAGCTCTGGGCCCGGGCGGAGAAGGCCGTAAAGACACTTAAGGTGCCACCCAGCATCGCCGAGCACATCCTCACCAGGCGCGACCCTGAGGTTCTCGCACGAAACCTGCGGGATTGGCTCAAGCAGGCGAGAGACCGAAAGACCTAGTGGGAAAAGGTCTCAGGATGATTTTCTCGACGCAAGAAAAGAATCCTGACCTTTTTCCAAGTTGATCCTCTACCTGAATCCCGGCGCGCCGGGAGTGAGCCAGACCTACGGACGCCGGGAACGTTGCGGTTCAGCGGCGGCGCAGAGCTCCGTCCGCTGCAACCGATTATTATGCCTTGCGCTGCTCCCAGCCGTTGTCACTGCTGTCCCTTTAGGCGACCTCTATCTGGATATCTTTGAAGTAATCAGAGCTCCACTTCTCAACTGCTCCTAAGCACGCTTTCACAACCGCTTTGCATTCGCTCATGTCGGGAATAGTGAGCGAACGTGTGATCGTGATATTGTGTGAATAGTAATTGATGAACTTCCACACTCGCTCACGCTCGACTTCGTTGGGGAAAAGACGTTCCATCTTCTTTTTCAGTCCCATGTACGATGGAATCATGATTCCGCCGAAAGCCTCCATGAACCGCCGAACGATATTTGGAAGGCTCAACAGGCAGTCGAAATCACCCGCTCCAGGCTTACCGAAGTGGTAGAGCGTGGAAAAGAGGTAATGGTATTCGGACTTGAACTTCAGGAGCTCCTTCGGGATGTCCTCCAATACCGCTTTGCCATCGTCTCTTCGCTTAACTAGGAACACACCCCATTTATTCCAATTGGCCAGCGGCTTCTTTTCACCCTCATCCTCGAAAGCCCACTCTCTGATGAGATTATAGAATTCGAAGCTGTGAGTGAGAATGAACAGCTGATGACAGCCAGCCAACTGAGTCTTTATCAGCGCGTAGGTGTTGAAAATGTGGTTTGCGTCTAGGCTGGATACTGGGTCGTCAACCACTACTATCGTATCGCCCAGTGGATGTCGCCCATCCTGAACGCGGGTCATGAAGTATGCGAAGGCGATGGCTGTCTCCTCTCCCTCGCTCAAGTTCTTAGCAATGTCTTGCCCGCGGAGAATCTGGAATCGATTGTCCGCGGACACCGCAATTCGTAGATCCCCCTTCCCGAAGCATGCGGCGAGTAGTTCGTTGATTCGCTCGGCTCCCTTCGAGGCTTCTGAGAGTGCTTCCTCAAGTGTGCGAATTCCCTCATCCAGTTTCCCGAGCTTGCTGCCCTCCTCGTCAATCGTGACTTTAAGATCCGCAACCTGCTGAAGCTGCTGGACGTATTGCTCTTCGCGAACAAATAACGCTGCGTAGTGCTTCTCGAGCTTAGTGAACGCTTCCTCTCTGTTCTTGTCGAATTCTGCCGTTCGCTTGTTGTGCTCTGAGATGGTTTTGTTGATTGCTTCAACCGCGCTGGTGATTTGTGCGGCAGGATCCTCCACAGGCGGACATTCAAGACGCGTGAACGCCTGTGTCTTCTTTGCTTCCAGGACCCGCCGGAGACTCTCAAGGGCGCCCTTACGAAACCTAAGCAGTTTGTCAAGCTCTTTCTTTTCGCCAATGAACCGGTGTGACAGGTTGGGGTAGAAATCGGCTTTGTGGTCGAGCTGGATCTGCTCTGCCTCTGCAGCTTGAATCTCTGTTGCCAATCCACTCAACTCCGCCATCAGGTTGTCGTAGTCGGCGGAGAAGTGCGCGCTGAGCTGATCCATTAGGTCCGCGGGAAGCCGCTGGGCGCAGAACTCGCACGTGTCCTTCCCTACATGTAATGGTCGCCCTTCATTGACCCAGCTTTCAACGGCTGGGTCCTCCTTGAGCCGGGGAATTGGGTTGCTCGCAGTGACCACTCTCGCAAGGAGCGACGTAGCCTTCTCCTTTTGCTCCACCACTGACGAAAGCGTCATTTCTTTGGTCGAAAGAGCGGGCTTCTTCTCTGTAGATCGAAAGACGGAAAGACATTGTCGCAGCGCCTCCTCGTCCTGCAAATAGCTTTCCGGCTTGGTCTTGCATTTGATGACCAGCGGCTCGAAGCGCGTTTTGTCGTAGTTCGGTACACCAAGCGGGTTCTTTATGAAGTCTCGTGCGTAGCGGGTGAGAGCCTTATCGATGGCCAATTGTCTCTTCTCCCGCCGTCTTTCGTTCGACTTCTTGCTTGTGGTGAGCTCTTGCCGCTCATCCTTATTAGCTTTCAGGGCTTTCTGCTTCGCGATGTCCACTGCGCCCAAGACTAAGACGGGCAACGCGCTCCCGAATTCGAACCTGAGGTTTTCGCGGACAAAGTCGGTATTGAACACGCGTAACTCGGGCGCGGTATGCAGTGTAGACAACTGGTGCAGTTGACCTTCGTCCGCCTTGAGTTGCACTTCCGCGTCAGTGAAGTCCGAATGCCGCTCTTTCAACTCAAAACACCGGAAGGCGCGCGATAGGGTGGTCTTGCCAGAGTAGTTCCACCCATAGATCACATTGAACTGTTTGAATTCTGGGAGGCCTGAGGGCCACCGAAAACCACTGAAAACTCCAAATGCTTTTATGTTCTGGATAGTGCGGATCATTGCCAACAGCCTTCACATTTCAGGGCGTCGCTAGAAAAAGGCCTAACAATAATTAGATTGATCCGCATATCATGCGGAACTTTGGTTTTCTGTCCGCATGACACGCCTATGGATCGTCTGCCAGAGGCGCGCTCCGCAAGGATGAAGGATGAAAGATGAAGGATGAAGGCGGGGCAGCCGCTTCTCTACTCATCCTTCATTCTTCCGCCTTCATCCTTGCTCTTCATAGGTCAAACTCGCGCCAGAAAAAGGGCTTCTGCAGGCACCGTTAGACAACATGCAGGGAGCATAACATGGAGAGGCGGCCGCTGCAACGCCGGTGTGCCGCCGCCGCTCATGCAGCGTGGCTGACGCGGCCACCGAACGAAGCATGTGTTTAGCGACCTCAACCGTCCCCCCTGCAAGGGGGGACTACAGGGGGGTCTCAGGTTGGTCGCCAACACCGGAGCTCCACAAGGCCGACCCTCCCCCAGCCCCTCCCTGTCAGGGAGGGGGGTCCAGGTACCCACGCTAAACACGTACCAAACGAAGGCTGGTCCCGGTGCGCCGGGATGGGGGCAGAGGTTGATGATGCGCGGGTTGAAAAAGGGTACAGGCACTTCGCCGGGGGCGCTTCTCGGTGGCGTGATCGGCCATTAGCTCGGAGCCAGTCCCCTTTCGGAATCGTTGTCGCGGAGGCGTCAGGAGCCTGTTGAAAAAGGGTACAGGCACCTCGCCGGGGGCGCTTTTCGGTGGCGTGATCGGCCATGAGCTCGGAGCCGGTCCCCTTTTTCCCCTTGGAGCGGGCAAATAGGCGCGATTCACGGCAGGTCCGTGGCAGATTCGGAGGCGATGATCGTCGCGGATAGCATGGCAGTTATTGCAGGATCCGCTGTGCGGACCAGATGGCCTACGGAAACGAGCGTATGTCATCGTCTCCCCCATGTCCAAAGGGCATTGGCCACCCGACCCAACCAACCAGAATGAGAATGGTGCAAACACAGAAGCCCCGGAAGGGGCGATGGATGGCTGTCATGAGTTTCCGCCGCCCCTCCGGGGCTTGGCTCCTGTCGTGCGACGCGGACCCTTGGCTCCCGATTCTCGGGATCTTCGACATGTCACCCATTCCTCAAAGCACGAGTAACGGAGCACTGCTCGGTCGAGGCATTTAGATGCGATTGCCCTGACCCTAGACGGGATGCACAACCGAACGCTATCCATCGGGCCCACGGTGGTTTACGATAAGAACTCTACCGGGAGCCCCGACACCAGCATGCCACCCGAGAAGGCGGAGTGCACGAGCAACGGATGACATCAGCCGCCGGCCAACCTCGAAGCCGCCGGTGGGACCTTATCGGCAACCGCAACTTCATGTTGCTGTGGTGCGCGTATGGGATTAGTGCGCTTGGAGATCACCTCTCCGAGATGGCCATCCTCAAGACGCAGAACGCGGCCAGTTCCGACGTCGACGTCACGCCGCTGGATGCCCGGATGACTTTTCTGTTCTTCGTGCCGTTTTTCCTGCTGGCACCGATCACGGGCTGGCTGGCCGACCGGCTGCCTCGGCGCAGCCTTATGATCACAGCCGACCTGGTGCGCTGCCTGGTGATGGTTTCGTTCGTGGTCCTGATGGCCTGGACCGTGCCTTGGGGCACATGGGGACCGTTTATGCCCCTGCTCCTGGTGGGGGCGTTTGCGGCGCTCTTTTCGCCGGCCCGTTCGGCGCTTCTACCCACGTTGATCCGCCCCCACCAGCTCATCCGGGCCAACGGTATGATCAGCGGCCTGGGCGTTATTGCCACCATGGTGGCGATCCAGATTGGCGGGTATCTCGCCGACCACTTCGAGCCGGTATACGCATTCCGTATCGATGCAGCCACATTCTTGGGCAGCGCAGTGTTGTTGTGGATGCTCCGAGCCCCGCCGCAACTCAGTCAGACTGCCCGTAAACGTGGCATGAGCGAGACCGCACGACAGCTTGTCGGCGGATTTCGCTACGCCATGTGTCACCGCCGCGTCTGGGAGTTGCTTGCCATCGCCGCGTTAGTGTGGTTTTGCGGTGCCTTGGTCAAATGCGTCATACCGGCCGTTGTACGTGATGCCTACGGCTACACAGAGAATTACCAGGCAATGAGCACATACCGGGCCTTTCTAGGTGCCGGCTTCATCCTGGGTGCGCTGGTTATAACGGTGCTGGGTAACGCCCTGCGGAGTGAGATTGCCATCATCCTGGGGCTGTTCGGCATCGGATCGAGTATTGCGGTTTTTGCAGCCTCCGTTTTTCTCCCCGTTGAGCTGTTCACCCGGGCCGTGATTGGTGCGGTTGGGGTTGTGTTGGCGGGGATGTTCGGTGTGATGGTGATCGCCAGTTTCAACACCCTGTTGCAGCGGATTGTAGCCGATCGGTACAGAGGACGGGTTTTCGGCGTCAGAGACCTCTGCACGACTGCGGCCCTGTTGCTCGCGACCGGGCTGCTCGGTGTTCCCCGATGGGCCCGGCTTGACGATTGGGTCGGTTACATCCTCATCGGTGTCGCGGTGGTGACTCTCGCAGCCGGGATCATCAATCTCGGCGTACACCTCCACCGCAGCATGCTCGGAACGCGGCTGACACTCGGGGAACACCTCAATGAGTTCCTGGCCAAGTGCTGGTGGCGATTCCAGCGGATCGGACCGTCGACCGTGCCCCGTGAGGGACCGGTCATCATTGCGGCCAATCATGCGTGTTCCGCGGACCCGGTTTTTCTAAGCGCCGCCGTACCCTATCGACCGATCTCATTTTTGGTGGCCCAGGAGTATGCCAATTGGCCGATCGCACGGTCGATAATGCGACTGATCGAGTGTATTCCCGTCAGGCGAGAGACCCGTGACGCGGACGCAACCAAGCAGGCTATCCGCCACCTGCGCGCCGGCAAGGCATTGGGCATCTTTATAGAAGGCCGAATTGTCCCACCGGGACAGGCTGTGGAGCCAAAGGACGGCGTTGCCATGCTTGCCTTGAGAACAGGAGCCACGGTTATCCCGGCTCACATCAGCGGCATAATCTACCGCGACGGAATAGTGAAGGGATTGCTGACGCGACACCGGGCCCGAATCCGGCTCGGCAAACCGGTTGATCTGAGCGAATTCGGAGCCGGCAGATCCAACAGGGAGACGGTCAAGACGGTCACGCGAAAGATCTTCACTGCGATCCAGAGCCTGGCGCCGTGTGAAGATTCGAGCATCACAGCGGATAGGCACTATCAACATGACGACACGTTGGAGCAGTCGAATGAATCAGCGTGAACTGTGGAAGCGTTACAGGCAATACTTGTGCGCAGCACCCGGCATCGGGCTGCAAGTTGACATCAGCCGGATGATGTTCGACGAGGGATACCTTGAACGTATGGCCGGGCCGATGGACCGCGCTCTGGCCGCTATGGAAAAGCTCGAAGGCGGCGCCAAGGCCAACGTCGATGAGGACCGCATGGTGGGCCATTACTGGTTGCGGGCCCCGGAACTGGCCCCTAATGACGTGATCCGGCGTGACATAGAAAAGACTGTAGCCGCGGTCAGAGAGTTCGCCGGTCAGGTGCACACCGGGGCGGTCGCGCCGCAGCACGGCGACGGATTTTATATCCTTTTGGTCATTGGAATCGGCGGATCGGTGTTGGGCCCGCAGCTTGTCTGCGACGCCCTCGGACAAAAGGACGACCCCCTGATCGTTCGGTTCATCGACAATACCGACCCCGACGGCATCGATCGGGCACTTGCGGAGCTGGACGAAGAGCTGCCGCAAACGCTTGCCATTGTCACCTCGAAGTCGGGCGAAACCAGAGAGTCGCGCAATGCCATGCTGGAGGTGGCCGCAGCCTATCAGCGGGCGGGCTTGAGCTTTGCAAAGCACGCGGTCGCGGTCACGTGCGAAGGGAGTTCCCTTCATCAACAGGCGGCCCGCGAGCGGTGGCTGGGTAGTTTTCCGATGTGGGATTGGGTTGGCGGCCGTACGTCGGTGCTCTCGGCGGTCGGTCTGCTGCCGGCGGCGTTGCAGGGGATCGATGTCGATGCGATGCTTGCCGGAGCCCGGCAGTGCGATATCGTAACTCGTGAGAAGAACCTGTTGAGGAATCCGGCGGCGTTGCTGTCACTAATGTGGCACTACAGCGGTGGCGGGGAGGGCACGCGCAACATGGTCGTCCTGCCCTACCGGGACCGGCTTGCACTGCTTGGTCGATACCTTCAGCAACTTGTCATGGAATCGATCGGCAAAAAGCGCAGCCGCGCGGGCGAGACGGTCCATCAGGGCCTCACCGTCTACGGCAACAAAGGCAGCACCGATCAACACGCCTATGTGCAGCAGCTTCGTGATGGGCCCGACGACTTCTTCGTCACCTTCATCAACGTCCGCCGCGGCCGCGAGGGGCAATCAGTCCGGGTGGAAGAGGACGTTACCACCGGTGATTACCTGAATGCCTTCTGGCAGGGAACTCGACAGGGCCTTTCGGAGAATGGGCGCGAGTCGATCACCATCACCCTCGACGAACTCAATTCCCGCAGCCTTGGTGCTTTGATCGCGTTGTTCGAACGTACAGTCGGCCTGTATGCCGAGCTGATAAACGTCAATGCCTATGACCAGCCGGGTGTCGAAGCCGGCAAGAAGGCCGCCGGGGCCGTGCTTGACCTGCAGCGACGGGTCCTGGCCCACCTTCGGGACAGTCCCAAGTCGTCGCGGACCGTGGAAGACATCGCCGCCGCGATTGGCGAACCTGACGCAGTGGAAGCCGTCTACCAGATTCTCGAGCACGCGGCCACCAATCCCGACCACGGCGTGGGACGCACGGTCGGAACCGATCCCTTCGACGCGAGATATGGTATGACCTAGTACCGTGTTTCATAAGTCCTGCTACTATCTGAGCCGCGGGCTTCAGCCCGCGCGGTGCTCCGCGCAGGCTAAAGCCTGCGGCTCGGCGCGTGATCTATAGTCGTAGTATTTGTGAAACACGGTACTAGCACGCCGCTTGGGAACGTACGCGCAGACGGCCGATGGCGAAGAGCTTGTACATCATTGACGGTCACTATCAGATTTACCGGGCGTTTTACGCGCCGTTCAGGGATCTGACCAGTCCCAGTGGTGAGCCGACGCGGGCTACCTATGTCTTCTGCCAGATGTTGTTCGCTTTGCTTCGCGACCGCCGGCCGGATTACCTGGCCATC
Source organism: Planctomycetota bacterium (assembly GCA_030616775.1). Lineage (GTDB taxonomy): Bacteria > Planctomycetota > Phycisphaerae > UBA1845 > UBA1845. The sequence goes on along the minus strand of JAUWWQ010000010.1, from coordinate 70,647 downwards.
GCGCTGGACGTCAGTGACGAGACCACCTTCCGGCGCGAGCTGGACGCCAGTTACAAGGCCCACCGCGACCCGGCACCCGAAGCATTGCACGTTCAAGCCGATCGCATCACCTCCATCGTTGCGACGCTGGGCATTCCGATATATCGCGTACCTGGCTTCGAGGCCGACGACCTGATGGCCACAATGGCTCATCGGCTTCGTGATCAGGACGTAGATATCTATCTGGTCAGCCGGGACAAGGACCTCGAGCAGCTCATCACCGAGAAAGTCCGCCTCTATGATGCCGGCAAGGATGAGGTCGTCGATTCTGCTGCGTTGGCGGAAAAGAAGGGTTACACCCCACAGCAAGCCGTTGAGATCCAGACGCTAACCGGTGATTCAACCGACAACGTTGCCGGAGTGCCGGGCATCGGTCTAAAGACAGCGGTAAAACTTATCAAGGAATACGGGTCGGCCCAGGCCGTCGTCGACAATGCCTACAAGCTTACGCCGAAGATGTGCGAACGGGTCAAGGCCTTTGCAGATCAGCTTTCTCTGACGCGGCAACTGGTCACGCTGCGCTGCGACGCTCCCGTTGACCTTGCCCTGGATGACTGCCCCACGGATCGTCTGGACTTCGGCGCACTGCGACCGATCTTCGACGAACTCGAGTTCAACCGGCTTCAAGAGCAGTTGGACAGCTTCGTCGGTCGATCCGGTGCACCGGTTGAGCGGGCGCCAACGCAGCCGATGCCGATGGTCGAGCGCGACGACTATCAACTGATCGACACACCGGCCCAGTTCGACGCATTTGTCAAGAAGCTCGCCAAACAGTTGTCATTCGCATTCGACACGGAGACTACCGGTCTGAATCCAGTGGCCGCCGATCTGGTCGGATTGTCTTTCTCGTGGAAGGCCGGCGAAGCCTATTACATTCCCGTCCGGGCCGCGATGGGATCGGTGTTGCCTGTTGACGCCGTTGTGGCCAAGCTCAAGCCGATCCTCGAAAATCCTACCACAGCCAAGGTCGGGCACAACATCAAGTTCGACGCCCTCATGCTCAGGCAGGTGGGTATTGAAGTCGCGGGCATGGAGTTCGACACGAGGATCGCCAGTTTTCTGCTCGATCCGCTGATGCGATCTCATTCGTTGGACTCGCTGGCCAAGGGACTGCTCGGCCACGACATGATCCCCATCACCGATCTGATCGGTAAGGGTCAGAAGCAGATAACGATTGATCAAGTCGACACCGGTCGCGTTTGTCAATACGCGGCCGAGGACGCTGACTTCACGTGGCGCCTAAAGGAGGTGCTCGAGCCGCGCATGACCGGAAGTCACGTGGAGCCGCTCTTTCGTGACACCGAGATGCCACTGGTCGAAGTCCTCGTGGAGATGGAGAACAACGGTATTGCCCTTAACGTGGAGCTGCTGACCGGACTGGGCGAGTCTATGGCGGATCGGATGATCGACCTGAAGCGCGAGGTGCACAGGGCGGCCGGGCACGAGTTCAACATTGACTCCACCAAACAGCTCGCCACCGTGCTTTTCGATGAGCAGCATCTTGGAGTGGTGAAAAAGACCAAGACCGGCCGGAGCACCGATGCCGAGACACTGGAGACGTTGGCCGCTCGTACCGAGAGCCCCATCCCCAGGCTGGTGCTGGATTACCGTGAACTTGCCAAGCTCAAAAGGACCTACGTCGAGACTCTCCCCACGATGGTTTGCCGGCGGACCGGCCGCCTGCACGCGTCGTTCGACCAGACCGGTACAGTGACCGGCCGGTTGTCGTCGCGCGATCCCAACCTGCAGAACATTCCCGTCCGCACGGAAATGGGGCGGCAAATTCGTGGGGCCATTGTTGCGGGTGATCCGGACAGCGTTTTGCTCAGCGCCGACTATTCCCAGATCGAGTTGCGGCTTCTCGCTCATTTTTGTAGGGACTCGGCGCTTCTCGAAGCCTTTCACAGCGGTGCGGACATTCATCGGGCAGTCGCGGCTCAGGTCAACGGTGTGTCACTCGAAGAGGTTACGCCCGCTCAACGAAGTGCCGCCAAGGGCGTCAACTTCGGCATAATCTACGGGCAATCCGCCTTCGGGCTTTCGAGATCGCTCGGCATCCCCGTCGGCGAGGCCCGGAAGTTCATCGACGCCTATTTCAATCACTATCCCGGTATTCGGTCGTTCATCGACCACTGTATCGCCACGGCCAGGCGAACCGGCTATGCCGAGACTATTCTGGGAAGACGCCGACCGATTCAGGAGCTGCAATCGCGCAACCGGCAACAGGTCTCCTTCGGCGAGCGAATCGCGGTCAACACCGTCGTGCAGGGTTCGGCCGCCGACTTGATCAAACGGGCCATGATCGACATTCACCGGGCGTACAAGGCCGGCGAGCACTCGGCCAGGATGCTCATCCAGGTCCACGACGAGCTGGTCTTCGAGGTCCAGCGCCGACACGTAGACCGTGACGCCAAACTCATCCGCGAGAAAATGGAACAGGCCATCAAGCTGGACGTACCCATCGTCGTCGATGTCGCCTGGGCCCCCACCTGGGCCGAAGCCAAATAAACCCGACGAACAACCGGCTCTCGCCAGCCAAAGGCTGCGACCGTGCTTCGTCCCCCAATGAATCGGAATCTTCGACCTTCCAGGGGCCGGAGCAGCACGCCACGATCCTGCGGAGCGAAGCGCAGCAGGGCCGTGGTGTCAAGATCGTAGGTTGAGCTATGCGCGACCCCCAAGTCCAGACGCAGCGCCAACCCTCGTGGGTGGCGCACTCCTTGAAGAGACGCATTCGTACGCCACGGCCTGGCTTCACCAGACCACACGTCCGTCCCACGCCGTGCTTCGCAAGAGGATGGGACAGCCACGCAACATGGCCACGGGAGACTGCCGATTGCACGCGAGAAGCATGGGCACCCCGGCGCAGTCGGTTATGGGTCCACGAGGCTGAGTTTATTCTTAGATGTTCGGTGTGTGATTCAAGGGGCGCGGAGGCGGCGCAGCGCTGCTTTTTGCAGCGCGTGGCGATACGGCCTGGGAGCAGCGACGGCCAGGACACGCTGGTGCGAGAATCAGTTCTCGCACCCTCATTCCTGGAATTCTGTCCAGGTGCTCGCAGGAAGGGGTTCCTCGGCGAGCTGTGACGAGATGGGAATCTCGTCCCAGCCGCAGAAGATGGTCCATTTTCCTATTGGCCCGCCCGGACGGGGAATCTTATGTTGGATAGGGATTCATACGCCCGGAACGGAGATTGACTAATGTACACTCGTTTGATTGGCCTCGCGGCTCTCGCAACAGCAGTGATTTTTACCGGCGGTTGCCGGATCAGCAGCTTCTCGATGAGCGCCTATGACGACCATCATTATCGCCACCGACCCGCCGGCGTGACGCACGTGTACGCGCACGAGGGTCACGTCTGCTCTCACGATTGTCACGACCACTACTGGGATGGAACGAGAGTCGTGGTGTTGGCCGGTGGCCACCGGCACGGGCCGCACTGCGGGCATAATTGGAACGGCTCGCGCTGGATCATCGTCGGCAAACACGCGTTCAAGCCCTCTCATCGCGGCCATAAGAAGATCAAGATCAAACGGCGCCGCTTCTAACTGGTCGTGCTACGAGCGGATTAGTGCGTGGGCGCGGCGGCCACGGGCGTCGTGGTGAAGAGAGTCCCTGCCGCTGGTGCGAGAATCCGTTCTCGCACAAGAGTGTCGAGCCGCTGGTGCGAGAATCCGTTCTCGCACCCTCACTCCTGGAATCCTTTCCAGCCACTCGCAGGAACGGACTCCTGCCCGAGCCGGGACGAGATGGGAATCTCGTCCCAGCCGACCACCCGCGTCTCTTCCCGATTTGAGGCAGGCAGAACAGGAGCATCCTGTTCATGAGGCCAGTGGCGAAGCCGGATGAGCAGTTGTCAGTTCTCAGTCATCAGTCGTCAGTTCTCCGGGGTCAGAGAACGTAGGATGGGTCGCAGGACCCACCTTTTTTGGACGGGCGGACTATCTCTCGAGGCGTGGAAGATGCCGTACCTGCTTTGGCAGTATTGGTATCGAGGCCGCTTGAGACCCGGCGACAAAGGCCGACATATCTTGACTGAAACTTACCGCCACAGCCGACATATAAGGAAGCGCTCCAAAGGGATTTGGTGTATCATCCCCGCCGAACGGGATGCCCCTTTGGGCTGTTATTAATGCTAGGGAGGTCTCGTCGGCCGAGCCAATTAGGGCGCGCGTGGTGCCTGAGGCGGTCGGCGTCTTTCGCTAAGGAGACATGCCATGCTGCGCCGCATTTCCGCTTGTTGCCTTGCCGTATCGTTGGCCTGGGTGAGCACGGAGGCCGGTCCACCGGCCGGCGATCAGGCCCTCGAGGCCGCCGAGATGGTCAAGGCGGCAGCCGAAGCCAAGGCCGGCAAGCCGCCGGAAAAGGGGATGTTCCCCAAGTTCGAAGAAGTCACCAAGGACATGGAATCGCAAAAGGGGTTGTTCACCCTGTGGCAATACCCCTCAAGTGCCAAGGATAAGGACAGAGAGAAGCTGCTCTGCCAGATTCCGTCCGGCTTTTTGGGCGAGAAGTTCATGCTGTCGACCAGCTTCTCCGGCGGCGGATTCTTCACCGGCTTCCCCCTCGACGAGCGCGTGGTTCAATGGGAAGTGCTCGCCAAGAAACTGCTGCTCATCGAGCCGGAGACCCGCTTCGTGGTCAAGGACGACCACACCGTAAGCGACGTGGTGCGCCGCACGTACCCTGACCGCATCCGTGTGGCCGTCCCCATTGTCACCAAGTCACCAGGCGGCGACCCGCTGATCGACCTTGGCAAAATGCTCAAGAGCAACTTCGCCGATATCGGCTGGATGTCTGCAGGAATGTTCCCGGGCATGCGCGGTGGTGCCATAAATCCGTCACTCAGTAAGTGGACAAAGAAAAAGACTTTCGAGTTCAACGTAGAGATCGGCGTGGAACTTGCAGTCGGTCGGACGGCGCCGCCGGGATCGTACGACAAGAAGCTTGTCCATTTCAGTTTCTGGAAGTTTCCCAAAAGCGACTACACACCACGGGTGGCGGATGACCGTGTCGGTTACTTTCTCACCACCAACCAGGACTGGGCCAAGCCGACCGACTCCCGGGACATTTTCAACCGCTACATCGACCGGTGGCACCTGGTGAAGCGCGACGCCAGTTTGTCCGTGTGCGAGCCGAAAAAACCCATCACCTTCTATATCGAAAAGACCGTGCCGGTGAAGTTCCGCAGGGCGGTGCGCGACGGCATCCTGGAGTGGAACAAGGCCTTTGAGAAGATCGGCTTTGTCAATGCAGTCGAAGTCCGGCAGCAGACTAAAGACAATGAGTGGAAGGATCTAGACCCCGAAGACATGCGATACAGCTTCTTCCGTTGGATTGTGACCGGTGCGGGGTTTGCCATGGGACCGCATCGGTCGAACCCGTTTACCGGTCAGATCTACGATGCGGATATCGTCTTTGACGACTCGATGGTTCGCTATTTTCAGCTAAGCGCCGAGCACAATCTGCCCTCGACTGCGACGGCCTTGAAGATGCGCGACCCGGCGATTCGCAAGTTTCTGGAGAAACACCCCGAGTGGAAGCGGCCACAGCGTGAATGGGAGAGCTTCGCCTTCGGTCAGGGTGAGGAATCCGCCATGCGCGAGGCCATGCGGCAGCGAATGCACCAGCGAGGCCATATCGGCTGTGAATACGCCGAAGGCATGAAGCATCAAATGGCCATCGCTCACGCGATGCTGGCCGGCCAACCCAAGGAGGTCATCGACAGGTTTTTGTACGACGCGATAAAGGAAGTCGTAACGCATGAGGTGGGACACACACTCGGCCTGCGACACAACTTCAAAGCCAGCTCGATCTACTCACTCGATGAGATCAAGCGGCGACGCACTACTGGTGAGCCCTTGGTCGGATCGATCATGGACTACAATCCGATGCTGTTCTTCGCGGAGGACGCTCTCGAGGGCCACTTCATCACCCCGACCATAGGCCCCTATGACTACTGGGCGATCGAGTACGGCTATCGACCCGCCGACGGCTCCTATAAGCCGGAAACACCCGCTGAGGATCAGGAGGAGTCACCGGAGAGCGAAGAGAAAGCCGAAGCTGAGGCGGCCGGCGATGCCGGGGCCGGAGTGCTGGGTCAGATCCCCAAGGAACTGCTCGATAAGCTGCCTCCGGAGATCAAGAAACTGATCGAATCCGAGGGAGCAAAGGCGATGATGGCCGAAGCGGCCTCCGATGAGAAACCGGACAAGAAGCCCGCGGCACCGGCGTTTAAGGGCCCCAATGCCGCCGAGCTCGAAATGCTACACGCCATTGCCTCGCGCGCCGCCGAGCCTGAGCTGGCGTATGCCAGCGATCAGGATACCACCGGCCTGAGTCCCGACCCACGCTCCAACAGGTTTGACATGGGCAGTGACCCGATCGAATGGGCTCGCGAGCGATTTGAGCTGATCGACAAGCGGATGGACAACATCCTCGAATGGGCCGTCAAAGACCGCGAGAGCTGGTACCACCTCCGTCGAGCGTACGTCAGTCTGCTGGTGGAGAAGGCTTTCACGATCGATTATGTGGGGCGTTATATCGGCGGGCAGTATACCAGCCGCAGTCACCGGGGTGATCCCGAGGCCTCACCCCCGCTCGTGCTCGTTGACCCCGAGCTGCAGCGCAAGGCACTGGCGTTTATCGAGGAGAATCTCTACAGCGATGAGTTCTTCTCGGTTTCTCCGGAGGTGCTCAATCACCTGGCCGCCCCGCGCTGGTGGCATGCCGGTGTCCAGATCAACTTCATGGTGGACTTCCCTATCCATGACCTGATCAGTGTGCTGCAATGGTGGAACTTGTTCGACAGGCTCTTCCCCAACACGCTTCGCCGTATCCAGGACGCCGAGATGAAGACGACCTCCAAGGATAAGTTCACCATTGCGGAATACTTGCAGCGCGTCCAAGGGGCATGTTGGTCCGACCTGGCCGACCCAAAGAGAATAAGCAGCGGCCAGTGGAGTGATGCCCAGCCGTTTATCTCCAGCATCCGGCGTTCGCTGCAGCGCGAGTACCTCAACGTCGTCGAGCCGCTTGTGCGAACACAACCCGGGACGGCGGTGTCACCCGACTTACACGCTATGGTTCAAAACTCACTGCGCAAGCTGAACGAGCAGATTGAGCAAGCCCTGGCGAGCGGGGGCGTCGATTTCGCTTCAGAGAGCCATCTGGCCTCGTGCAAGTCGCGGATCGATCGCATGCTCGCCCCGGAACTGAGAGAGTATGGTTTTGTGGGAGGGTGACCTCCCGGTGCCGCGCAACCGTCCGGGGTTTGCGCTTCGGGCCTCAGGATGAGGCATCAACGGCGTTAGTACCGGGGTTCACGAGCATTGCCACTAAAATCCTAAGAGAGCCGTGGGCTACAGCAGGCTTCGTTTTTACGTAGCGGCCGCCCCCCGTGGCGGCCGTAGCCAGTTGCCGCGATTCCGTGATACTACTGCTCGGTTACGTCTCGAATGATGGATACAACTTCTTCGATCGTGTCCGCGTATCACCCGCCGATTCAAAACGTGATAGGCAAGCCCCGGCTCCGTGACGCGTGGCGGTCGTCCCATGCCCAAAGTCTACCGAGTCTGCTCACGATGTCGAGAAATTCATCCTGACACCTTTTCTGACCCCTCGTACGTGAGCTAGGATCACGACGACAACTCAAACAAATGATTATGTTAGCGGCTCGGGTGCCGGATGTGTGGCACTATAAAGTTTGCCCATCTCATACACACGGCGTTTCTGGAGGGAACTGTGGATCGCAGGGTTGTCGTGGCTCTGGTGGTGGCGGGTCAAGCAATGCCCCCTTGCTCCTCTCGTCTTCGATGTTCCTGACCGAGAGGAAACCGCAAGCTCCGCAACAGTACGTGAATTCTCCGTCGTCGCGAACTCGACCGTTAGCGAAGCGGAAGTCACGTTCAAGAGGTGCCCACTTGTCAGGAGCACATTTCGGGCAGAACGGCATGCTCTCTTTTTCTCCCGGAAGAACTCCCCACCAGATGCCATTGATTGACTTGCGCTCGGCGGGAGTATCGACCTTCTTGCGAAGTTCTGCCTTCAGCGCATCGTTCTCTTCCAGCAACTCCGATACCCGTTGCTGTAATGAAAGGGCTTCGCCCTGAGCGGAAATAAGAGCTGCCTGTATGTCAGCCTGTAGCTTCGCGTCACGAACTTTGACTGCGAGCCCCAAGGCAACCTTGATTGATTCACCGATTCCCATGACAGCTACGAATACCAGAAAGAGGGCTCCGCGCCAAGTCGGCGTCAAATCACCCATGAGTAGGCCACGTTACACCTACTTGGCGGTCTGCCTCGCGTTTCAATCCGATAGCTCCATGCGTCCGCGCATGGCGTAGACCGACGCGAGGGATACCCCGAGTCGCTTCGCCTGTTCTTTGACCGGGACGCCTTTGTCAGCCCATTTCTGGAGCTTGGCTCGCTTGCGTTGGTCGATTGGGCGTCCGAGTCTCGTTCCCTTCGCTGTCGCGACGGCTAAGCCTGCCCTGATCCTCTCGCTGGCGTGGTTGGATTCGAGTTCCGCGAGAGCCGCGAAGAGCTGTATCAGAAAGATCAAGTAAGGCGAGTCGTCGAACGTCAGCCCTTGGGTCGTGACCACGATCCTGATCTTGAACTGCATGAGTTCCTGAATCGTCCTGATCGTCTCCAGCGTGGAGCGTCCGAGCCTGTCAAGCTTCCAGACGATGAGCTGACCGTACTTGCCTTGACGACAGGCTTCAAGGACTTGTTGCTGTTGGCAGTAACGACGAAGGGCGAGCTTCTGGGATTCGGTGGTCTGGCGAGAGCGTCCGTTTCGCTTGCGGCTGCTTACTCTGAGATAACAGATTGTTTTCATGGTTACTGGCTCCTGTTGGCGACCATTCGCCAGCTTCATTGCGCCAGAGAATGCCGTTCAGCGCAAGGGTCATGTCACCGAAATCTTGAGATTTTATTGACTCGTTTCGTGCTGGCTCGTGGGGCTGCTTCAGGATGCCTCTAGGAGCCATTTTCAGGCGGTTTCTGAGCCTTCTTCGGCTGGCTGGTCTATCGAGAGGCAGGACGGCTTGGAAGCTCTTGTGCTGGTTCCGTGGGACCGTGAAAGAATTCAATTTCCCCGCGAGATTCTGGGCTTGCGTGTCTCGGCTGCGTTGCTACCTTGATCGCGTGATTCAAATGGTCAAGGTCTTGAGGGCAAGTAGATTTGAAGGGACGGACTATGCCGATTGACAAGCCGATTGACAAGGCGATAGAAAATGCTGGGGACATGAAGGACGCATTGCAGGCGTTGCATCTAAAGCTGGACAGCCTGTGGATGAAGATCGAAGCGGGACCCTTGAAGGATGAAGCGGCGGGACTCTGCGAACAAGTCAAGGATATGTGTAAACGGATGAAGCATTTGGAGCAGGCGATTACGTTGGCAAAGCATGATTGGGACGAACAGCGTGATGGTCGATAGGAGCATAATCCATGTCAGAACAGGAGCCCGCTCCCTTCAACTTTTGGTGGCCAACGTCTCAGGCTGGCGAGAAGGTCATGCTCTGCCTGCTGGGCATGATTGGCGTACTGATGTTCATCAAGGGCTGCATCGACGAAGAATTGGGAGAGCAATTCGACGGGGGATACGATAATCCAGGGGAGACGATTATCGAGATTCTTTTCTTCTACGTTGCCCTGAACATGGTTGGATGGTACTTCATCTTCAACATCGGTCGATTCGTATACTCTCGTATTAGTCGAAGCGAAACCGTCCAGGCAATGCAGGAAACGCGGCGTGAAAAAGCGGAGTTGGATGCGTTACGCCGTAGGAGTGAGATTAAGAAGCTGAAAGAAGAACTTGGTGACGATAACGGCGAGACTTAGTGCAGCATCGCACAGTGGTGACGTGTGGCGTCCCTGCGGCGAATCATGGGGCGTTGGGCTGGCGGGAGTACCACAGCATTGTTAGGCTGCACGGGCATGTGTCAAAGAGAAAGGGAATGCCATGAAGAATAGTCATTTCTTGAGTATCGCTGGACTCACTCTGATGATTGTCGCCTGCGACCCTCCGCCAGAGTCGAAATCCGAGCGCTCACGCAATCAACCAGGTTCCAAGTTAGAGCACCAGCAGAATAAACAGACTGGCCAGGATGCTGCTCGTGTTGCGCTCGAGGCTCATGGGCAATCAACCTCGTCTGCCGACGCGGACGCCATCAAAGACTTCGAGGATTTCGCGGCGCGATGGAATCGAGCAGCGACTCCCCTCGTGCGCGATTACCTTGACCCCAACGTTCCAGCCGATCGTTGGGTAAAGGAAGCGTCCCAACACGTCATAGAGCTTCGCGAAGTGCATATTGAAATGCTCGCTCGTACCCTTGCCATCGAGGATGCCGGAATCAGGGGCACCCTTGAGACCATCACAGCGAACTACCGAACCAAGCTCGACTGCGTCACCAGGCTGCATAACGCTGTGGCCCAGGGCGACGCAGAAGCCGAACAACAGGCTCAACAAGAACTTTCAGACGCGGTCGCGGAGGGACAGAGGTTGGCTAAAGCGATGATCGAGCGGCTGACACCCTAGGTAGACCCCCCAGGTCATCGCTGCCATAGCCAAGAAGCGCGGGAAGGAAGCTGTCGAACTCACCAGGTAACGTCCACACCATAAACAGGCCACAAAAAAGACTCATCCTGATCGGTCTGGTACCGCACCGGCATCGACACCGATCGCCCACACTCCAGACGGAACGCGAATTCTGCTTGCGCACCATAAGGTCTCTTAGTCCCGCCGAGGACCCTATTCAGTGGATTTGGCTGTGTCAGTCAGGGGCGGTCAGGCCGCTTGAGAATCCTGGCTACCGCCTGATGTGTCCACCACCGTGACTTGCCGGTCTTAGTGGGAACATCCCGCTGGGTTAGCTACGCCGCAATCTGTTGCAGCTTTGTCCCCTTGGGAAAAACAAAGGGAAAAACAAAGGTGGGGAAAAACAAAGGTTGTCAGGATTATTTTTGTGCGTCCTTTCGGGGGCGTCCGCGCGGGCTACAGCAGGCTTCGTTTTTACGTAGCGGCCGCCCCCCGTAGCGGCCGTAGCCAGTTGCCACGATTCTGTGATACTACGTGATACTACGGCCGGCAGGGGCGCCGGCCGCTACAACTTCATGTGCGGCTGTCTGTGGGGTCGCTACACGAAAACCGAGAATGCTGTAAAGCCCACGGCTGGGGGCAGGATCGTCGCTGCACCATTTATGAAACACAACACTGACCTCTACTCCGTTGCGTACGGGGTCCGCCGGCTTCGGGTGTCGCACTGTGACCGTCCGAGTCCATGCCGCTTCCAACACCCTCGTACTCCACGAGGTGCGGCTTCTTGGATTCCTTGCGGGCGAACTCGAAGGGTCTGGTGGCCAGCAAGAACGGCCGGTTCCGCGAAACGCTGATAAGAAGTGCCACCGCCACAAAGTTGGTCAACATACTGCTGCCGCCGTAAGACACAAACGGAAGTGTCATCCCCGTAATGGGCATCAAGCCTACAGTCATTCCAACATTGATGGTGACCTGTGTCGCGATCAAGCTGACAATGCCCACGGCAAGCAGCCGGCCGAAGGGGTCCGCTGTCGCCGCAGCGATCCGCACGCCCGACAGCACTATCACCAGATAACAGGCAAGGATCAGCAGGCACCCAACCAGCCCCCATTGATGTCCGATGATGGAAAATACGAAATCGTTGTGCCGGTCAGGCAACAACGCACTGCACACATACACGCCATCGCCCCAACCCTCGCCAAACGCACCGCCGCTTCCGATGGCATTTTTTGAATGCACGAGCTGATAGCCCGAGCTGGCCGCCCATTCCATTGCTTGTCGCTTACTGGCCAGAAAACCGTAGGTCTCCTGGTCGTCGATCACCGCCTGGCGCACCCGGTCAGATTGCAGCAGCACCGCGGTTACGCGGGCTCGCTGGTATCCCTTGATCTGCCGCCAGGCAACGGGCGCTCCGGCAAGGCCGATCATGATGATAATAAGCAAGTGCCGTATTTTGGCACCCGCCATAAACAGCATGAAAAGCAGCACCGGAAGCAAGAGCAGCGCCGTCCCCAGGTCCGGTTCGAACAGGATCAGTCCCAGCGGCACTATAGATATCGCCACCGGAAGCAAAAGCCCCTTGAACGTTCGGTAGTTCTTCCCATAGCGTAGATACCATGCAAGCGCGAGCACATAGGCAACCTTCATCAGTTCGGAAGGTTGCAGCGGAAAGCCCGGCAGGTGAAGCCATCGGTACACGCCGTTGCGCGGTGCCGTCAGGCCGCCGAAGCTGCTATGAAAGAGCCTGGCCAGCAACAGCGGCACCAAAAGCGCGAGGATTATGAAGAAGATCTCATAGGCATAGCGTGCGATGCGCTGATATCCGATTCTCACGACGACCGCCGCTAACGCCAGGCTAACCAGTACGCGCACACACTGCTTGCCTGCATTGAAAGGTCCGTCGTGACCACGAGTGTAATGCGTATCTGTCACATAGATGCTGGCTACCCCAATGGCCACCAGCACGGAGATCACACCCAGGATGATCCATCCGGGCTGCGTCAGGTCCAGCGTTGCTCGTTTCACCGGCGTGCCTGTCCGACAGTGTAAGCGTCGATATCCAAAGCGGGGCCGAAGACGTCCAACAGTTCAGCTACGACGGCCTTGGCAAGCGGCCCGGCCGTTCGGCCTCCGCTACCTCCATACTCGACTAACACCGCAAATGCCAGGCGCGGTGTACGCGACCAATCCGGCAGGCCTGCTACATCCAGCGCCTGGAGATACCCATCGAACCAGGCGTGCGAGTAGTCCTCGCCGGGCGGCGGTGGATGACGTGGCCAACGGGAGGCAACCTCAACCTTGGCCGGGTCGAACACTGCCTGGGGATGGCCGGCGACGAACCGTTTAATAGCCGCGCCTCTGGTGCCCGTGCGCACAAGGGCCAACTGCTCGACACCATCCTGATCAACGTAGGGAATCTTATACGAAGTCGGCCAAGGGTGGGCGGTGGCACTTCCAGTCTTGCCGCAGAGCGCCCAGCGATCATGCTCGAAATGGGCATACCGGTAGGCTGTTCCCTCGGGATCATTGACGACGCCGTAAATGCCACGGCGAATCGCCGCCCATTGCTCAGGTGTGGCCGGAATGATCCATTCCGGCGTCGGGGTATCAGATCGAATCAGCGTGACGTGGCGGTATCGGCCGTTAGCATAGGTCGCCATCAGATTAGCCACTTGGAGAGGTGTCATCGAAAGCTCACCCTGCCCGATGGCAAAGAGCCGCGCGGTGCCCGGCGTGGCCCGAATGTTCTTGTGCGCCATCAGCCAGCTCGGTGTGGGATTGATCCCCTTGGTTTCCTCGCGCAAGCCGATCCCGGAGTATCTTCCGATCCCCACCATATCGAACACGCTGCAAAGCCCATCGGCACCGAGCATTTCACCGAGTCGGTACATGAAAACGTTGCAGCTTCCGGTGAGGGCCTCGACTACATTCACGGACCTGTGGGCCTTTCGCTGATTCGTTCCATGTATCTTCCAGCATCGCCACCGATCCCTCACGTCGTCAAACAGGTAACCTGTACATATCTGACGCGTATCGAGCGTGATCGTCCCGTTCATGAGTCCGGCCAGGCAGGTTAGCGGCTTGACCGTCGACCCGGGGGCATAGTGGTTGGAGACGGCGCGAAACCGGAGCGGCAAATGGTCGGTATCATCACGAAGCGCCGGATAAAGCTGATCAAACCCGTTTGGATCGTAGGAGGGATAGGATACCAGCGCGAGCACTTCGCGACTTATGACGTCGAGCACGACAATCACACCTCCGGAAGACTCCGGAATCGCTTCGACCGCCTGCCCCAACATCCAGTAAAGCCGGCGCTGAAGATCGGCGTGAATGGTCAGCGTCACATCCTTACCGTCCTCGGCCTCTATGAACCCCTCCTCGACCAGGTTGCCTTGACGGTCCTGGGAAACCTGCCCTCGCCGTCCACGCAGGATTTGTTCGGCTGCGTACTCCACGCCGGTAATGCCCACGCGTTCATCGGCGCGATACTTGGCGAAAGGGTCGTCGGCGTTGGGGTCATTGGCCACGTGCCTGGCGTCGACCCTGCCCAGCCGTCCCAACAGGTGTGCAAACGACTCCGCGTCTTCCATAAACTTGCGCGTCGAGGCCGGTTCTACGTGAACCCAGGGGAAATGCGCGAAACGTTCCCGGGCAGATATTTGTTCGTCGGAAGTAAGATCGGTGACGACCGCGTGGGCAATCGTTTCCTCGGCAACCGGGGTGTCAAAGCCACGGTAGTCGGCCACCACCCTGCGAATACGCACAACCTGATCGTAGATGTCCCAGGCATGTAGGCGAGGTCCCTCCGCGGGAACCGATCGCAGACCGGCCGCAAACTCCGCCATGTCGGCCCACATCGCCGCGACCTCATCGCGAAATGCTTGTTCGATCTCCTGGTCGGTAGTCGCGTCCGGGTATCGACGGGCGCGTTTCCAACGCTTGATGTGGCGTTTAATTGCGGCGGGTTGATCCCCTACGTCGGCAGCGATGACACTATAGTCGACCGCCAGACCCCAGCAGGGTTCGTCACGCACAAGCACCTCGCCGGTGCGATCCAGAATGCTGCCCCGAACAAAGGGAATCTGCCTTGGTGTCAAACTCAGCGACCGTTCGGCCCGCTTGCGATAGTACTCCGCCTGGACGATCTGGAGTTGGCCCAGCCGTCCGACGATGCTAAGCAACGCCACGCCCAACAGGCCGAGCAACACCTTTAGACGTCGTTCAAACACCGGTGGTTCCCATTCGCTGCTGCCCGGCATAAGTGTACCGCGGTCGCGCCAGGCCAAATGTCCGAGACATACGCAGCAGCCCTTTGTGTAAGAGCGGCGCCCACACGGCCGTGTAGACGGAAGCTATCACAACCTCCAGCACAAGATCAACGAAAAGCGCCCCCCCAGGGTCATGCAATAGGCGAGAATAGACGGTCCATGCCAAACGAACCAGCACGGACACCACCAAGGTGAGAAGAAACTGCGTGAGCGCCTGGTCACGAAATACGTAGTTCCGAACCGAAGTGACCGCCACGGCCACAAGCGTGTACGTCAGGGCCATAAGTCCCAGCCGCTCGATGGTCATCAGATCCGCACACCCGCCGATAATCCACGCCCCAATGGCGGCATCGCGCGGCGACGCGTGCATGGCAAAAAATACCACGATCACCAACAGCCAGTCCGGACGAACACCGAAGAGTTCAAATCGCGGCGCGATCGCGGACTGGAGCGTCAGAGCAGTGGCAGCCAAGAGAATGAACGAAAGCCATTGCATCGTGTACCGTTTGCCTAAAAACCCTTGTCAAAGCCGTAGGAAATAGGTTTCCTTGTACCGTATTTCTTAAAATACGCGACTATCCTCGCTGGAGATTGCTGGACCGAGAATCCTTTCTCGGTCCTCCGGCAGTGCCCAGTAAGGACTCTCGGCACAGCGTATAGTCGTATTACTTGTGAAACACGGTCCAGTACCGTGTTTCGCAAATCTCGCGACTATCTGAGCCGCATGCTTCAGCTTGCGCGGACGTCCGCGCGGGCTGAAGCCCGCGGCTCGGCGAAGGATCATCGTCGTACTATTCATGAAACGCCGTACTAGCCGGCCTGCTGACCGACTGATATGTCGGTCCCACAGGGCTCCGCAAGGCGTTGCTGGATTACTCGGCGGGCCCAAACGGCAAGGCCCGTTCGCGATCCGCCTCAAGAATCTCCAAAATCGCCCGGGCTGCCGATACCTGGACGCGCGGGTCGGCCGGATCCTCCATCAACTCCCCAAGTGCCGGTAGCGCCTCGGACCGCCCGATCACGCCTAGCGCCGCGGCAGCCATTTGCCTGACCCGCAGAATCTGTCCCGCGGGGGGATCATTGGGATCGTTAATCAGCGGTTTTCTTGTCCGAAGAGCTTTAAGCGCCGTCTCGAACCCCTCATCCGACCCCAGACGTCCCAGTCCGCGGGCCGCTGCAAGACGCGTCTCCAGGTGCGTGGCCGTGGCCAGCTTGTACCGAAATGTCTCCAGGTACACGGGGTCCCCGGTCTGGGCCAGCGCCCCTATCGCAAAGACTTCCTCGGAACCGATGCCCGCGTTGGTCATGAACGCCAGCTCTTGCCTGGCCTCGCGGTTGCCGAACCGGGCCATGGCCTCGAGGGCATGCTGCCGCACCCCGGCGTCGCGATCCCGCATGGCCCGGGCCAATACCTTGACCGCACCGGGTTCGTCCAGCAAACCGAGAATCAGCGCCGCGTTGCGCCGAACAGTCACATCATCGTGATTCAGGAGATACGTGGGGATCCGCCCCGTCTGCCAGGTCTGCCCGAGATGGTGCAGGGCAAAGAGTGCCGCAACTTGGACACTGGCGTCATGGTCATCGACACATTTTCGCACGCTTTCCAAGGCCACCGGATCGACGCAGCGGCCGACGGCGACGCATGCCGCAAACCGAACCGCAGGATGGTCGTCCAGAAGGGCGGCACGGATCCAGGGCAGTCCTTCGTTGCATCCGCTCGATTCCAAAGCCTCCACCGCCTCGACGCGAACCACGGGGTTGGCCTGGTACCGGATCGCCGCCGTCAGACACTCCATCGCGCGTCGCTTAAGTGTCATGCGATTGAGGTCATTATCCGCCTTGTGCGGTTGGGCGCAACCCGCCGTAATCGTCAATAGCAAGAGTCCGACTGGCACCGTCTCCAGTGGGAGGATTTTCCGCAGCGAAGCCCTCCACGGTCGGCACAGGGGCCGGCCGCTCCACGGGCCGCGCGACTCCGCTGCTGAAAACGGCACCAGCTTGCTCAAACCATGTACCATGAACGGATCTCAGCGCCTCACTCGTCGCTGTGGGTTCGTGCCCGAACGATCCAGTAGTCGATAAACAGCACAAGCCACATCAGGGCACAACCCCACGCAAACCAGTCACCGTAGCGTGAATAGAC
Organism: Planctomycetota bacterium; assembly: GCA_030616775.1. Taxonomy (GTDB): domain Bacteria; phylum Planctomycetota; class Phycisphaerae; order UBA1845; family UBA1845. The sequence continues at coordinate 53,654 of JAUWWQ010000010.1, read as the reverse complement.
GGTAAACCGCGAGTCAACTCCCACGTTGGCCGCCACAATGCCGCACTCCCCCGGCCACGGCGTCGACGGATTCCCGGCAATCAGGTCATGCACCCGGCCGTTGGGCTGAATAAAACCGCTAATGCCGGTGTTGACTGCCCGGGCGATCCCGACGCGGTTTTCGACTGCTCGAAACACGCAGATGGCCAGATGCTGCCACTGCTGGGGGCGCCACTGCCGGATCCCACGCCCGAACCATCCGTCGTTGCTGATATTCAACAGGAAATCAACCCGTTTCTCATTCGACCCCCCACAGACAAACTCACGGCTGATATATGGCATCACGTCTTCGTAGCAGATGGGAATACCGAAGCGATAACGTTGTCCGCCCTGCGACGGGGCCTGGAAGCTGAAGTGGTGAAACCCGCTCCCCGGGGTCGACGAGTACTCAAAGTCCCCATCCGGGCCGCTGAACGGCATGATCCAGTTGAGCCAGAAGTAGAGGAATCGGAGCCGGCCGAAGCGAAACGGCACGATCTCGCCGAAGTAGACCAGGTGAACTTTGTCATAGCGCTGCGGTTCGGAGCCCTCCGGCTGAAACACCGTCGCTGAGTTGTACCGCCGCTCCTCGGTCAAAAGGTCATAAGGTGTCGGGATTCGCGTGGCACTCCCCGTGACCACCACGCCGTTGTTCCGAGAGGAATGTTCCTGCAACGCAGCAAAACTGGCCCGAGCAAGCGGGATAAAATCCCGGACCTCCGGATTGAGATACATGATCCAAGGCGTCTCGGGCAGAAGATACAGATCAGGTTTCTCAGCGGTGCTCGCCCGGAGCATCGAAAGATAGGTGTGCATCCTCTCCTCGGGGGTTGCCCGGTCATGGTCTTTGACTCGCTGGCGGTAGACTGTGTCGATGTAATCGCCTTGAATGATAGCTATCTTGGGCCCATCGGTCGTTGTGTTGCGATGCAACTGCACCTGACCGTAGATCACGACACAGATCACCAGGGCCGCGGCAAAGATAAGGCTGAACCGAACGCCTCGCACACCAGACCCCGAGTGCTCCGCCCGGCGCGACACAATCGTTGCGAAGACCACATCGGCAATCGCACCGTTGATAGCTGCTACCATGAAGCTCACACCGTACGCACCGACCAGATCGCTCACTTGAATGAGCGTCAGCACCCCATGGAGACTGTGAGACAGGAAAAACCAGGGAAACCCCGAGAGCACCACGGCGCGCAACATTTCGCTGCCGGTCCAGACAAGTGGCAGGGCCAACGCTAGCGGCCACCGCCGACGGCGAACCACGTGCCGCACCGGACACGCAACCAGCGGAAAGTAACAGGCCAGGTAGACCGAAAGTGCCAGATACCCAAAACCTGTCGCCGTAGATAGCCAACGCATGTTGAGCAGAAAAAACGCCAGGCCAAGCATGTAGCTATGGAAATAGACCCGCGGCGCCCGACTCGCTCCACCGACGAGGATCAGCCACGGAACAAGACACACAAACGATAAAGGCCACAACCCGATCGGGGCAAAGATCAGGCTCATCAGGAAAAGTGACGACAGCGATAGCAGCACCATCGCCCGATGAGTCTCGATGGTAAGCCCGGCTTTGACGGCGAAGCGAGATCGCTCGTCGCGGTTTTCAGTTCCAGTCAAACGCGCCTGCCGATTCAACGGGTACCTACCCTAAGGATAACCGGTATGAGCTCGACCGTGAGCATCACGTCCGGTCAAGCAAGAGGATCGAAACGTCTGCCCCGCTCGTCGCCGCGTCCATCTCTGGCGGCTGGACGATAAGGGCATTCGCCGCGGCCATGCCGAATGAATCCCCGGATCCATGCCAGGATAACGTCTCCACCACCCTCTCACCATCGTCACCGACGAAGGCCCGCGCCGGCACATAGGCGCGACGATTGGTGGTTGATTGGACGGATCCACGAAGCGTCGCTCGCACGCCTCGCGGCACCGCACCCGGGCGGCCCTCCAACGCCCCAAGAGCCGGCCTGACCAGCAGCTCAAAACCCACAAATGCGCTGGCTGGATTGCCCGGCAGCCCGAAGATCAGCGTCCCGGTGGGAGATGTTGCGAAGATCGTGGGCCGCCCCGGTTTGATCGCCATTTTGCGAATATGAAATCTGGCACCACAGGCCTCCAGAACCTCAGGTACGAAGTCGAAGGCGCCCATCGATACCCCGCCGGTGATGCATAGCACATCCGATCTGTACCCCGCGAGGATCTGCTCGCGCAGTGACTCCCGATCGTCGCGTGCCGTGGTTAGAGCTACGGGCTCGGCATGCGCGGACGTGATCAACGCCGCAAGCAGATGTCGATTAGAATCGCGGATCTGGGCACCGACGGGCCTCCGATCGATCTCGACGAGTTCGTCTCCTGTCGCCAGAATCGCCGCCTTCGGACGGCGATACACTGTTACGCGGGTGGCACCTGCCGTCGCCGCCGAGCCGATCGCAAGCGGTGTCATCCGGGTGCCGGCCTCCAGCACAGTCTGCCCGGCCGATGTGTACGTTGCCCGCGGGGTAATAAACTTGCCCGGCGGGACTGACTCGCGGATCAAGACCGCCTCACCTGACCCGGTCAGCTTGGTTAGTTCGACACGAACGACCGCGTCAGCCCCTGGTGGCATCGGCGCGCCGGTGTTGATCTGCATGGCTCCGCCGGATGTGAGGGCCTTCTCCGAGATGCTGCCGGCTGCAATCTGCCCCACAACCTTCAGTGTTACCGGTGCGGATGCAACATCTGCGGCTCGGATCGCGTAGCCATCCATCGCGGACTTGTCAAACGGCGGAAAGTCCACGTCACAGCGCACCGGCGCAGCAAGTGTGCGATATAGGGCAGCCTCCAATGGGACCTGCTCGGTCCCAAGGGGTTTGATATTTGCAAAAAGGACCTTGTACGCTTCGTCAACGTCGATCATGGCACCACGGTACTCAGCCAACGACACATCGTCACTCATGTACCGTGTTTCACAAGTCTCGCGACTATCTGATCCGCAGGCTTGAAGCCTGCGCGGACGTCAACCTGCGCGGGCTTCAGTCTGCTCGCTGGACCGAGAATCCCTTCTCGGTCCTCTGGCAGGTGCCGAGAAAGGATTCTCGGCACAGCGTAGTCAGGATCATCGTCGCACTATTTATGAAACACGGTACTCCTGTTACGAAAGGTAGCCCACCAGGCCCCGTCGCTCAACCTTCACTGTCGATATTAAGGACGCACGCACCGCTGGAGGCACGATAGGTGTACGGGATCGGACGAACCCGCTGCTCCGCAACCACTCCACCCCGCCCCTTCGCCGGTGGCCGGCCGTGCCAAACTGGTCGACGTCCGGTACATTGGGTGCGTGGACGATCCCCTAGCACAAGGTCAGCGAGCGTCGACGATCAGCGTGGCTCTTAACGGGAGCCTGACCATCGTCAAGCTGGTGACCGGTATCGTCGGCCATTCGCAGGCACTTATCGCCGATGCCATCGAGTCCCTCGGTGATATCTTCAGCTCGGCCATCGTGTGGGGCGGGCTGGTCATGGCGTCGAAGCCGGCGGACGAGAGTCATCCTTACGGACACGGCAAGGCTGAACCACTCGCTGCACTGGCCGTGGCGGCGATGTTGATCGGTGCAGCCGCTGTCATCGCGATACAGTCCGCTGAGGGAATTCGGACGCCGCATCAAATCCCGGCTGCCTATACGCTTGTCGTACTCTTAGTCGTTGTCGTCATCAAAGAGACCATGTACCGCTACGAATCGCGGATCGCCAGGCGGATCGGCAGCACGGCAATCATCGTGGATGCCTGGCATCACCGCAGCGATGCGCTGACCTCTGCGGTGGCTGCCTGTGGCATCACGATCGCACTGGTTGGCGGTGAGCGCTACGCGGCTGCCGACGACTGCGCGGCTCTTGCCGCCTGCCTTGTGATCGCGGTTAACGGTCTCAAGTTTGCCCGGTCCGCGGTCAATGAGCTGATGGATACCACGCCCGACACGACGCTGATCGATTCCATCTCCACGGTTGCTCTGGAGGCGGAGGGGGCGAAGTTAGTCGAGAAGGTGCTCGTTCGGAAGATGGGGCCCAATCTCTACGTGGATTTGCACCTGGAGGTCGATCCAACTCTGACCGTTAACAAAGCCCACGAGATCGCACACGCCGTCAAGGGTGTGGTCATCGCAAGATGGCCCCAAGTCGCCGACGTGCTCGTGCACATCGAACCACACACCTCGTAGAGCCGAGTGTGTGAGTGCCCGTTTCAGGATGAGCTCGACAAAGGCCATAGTGCCGTTTGTAGTCGGAGGATTTCGCGCGGCCGGCATAGGGGCCGGCCGCTAACTGGGTGGCAAGGCTCTCCTGTCGTAACCAGCCATGTCAACACACGTCCTGAGCGCGAACCGTCGCACTCCTCCGTGCATAGCACTATGGCAGCCGCAATCATAACAGGTGTTTCAGGTCCAAGCTGCATATAATATGTGCGATACAAAGGAGGCCACGATCATGAACGTTATTCTGGACCTCTGTGTGGTGCCGATTGGAGTGGGGGTATCGGTCTCGCGGTACGTCGCCGCATGCCAGCCGGTCCTGACCGAGGCGGGGCTCAACCCCCGTCTTCACGCCTACGGTACGACCGTCGAAGGTGATTGGGACAAGGTCCTTGCCGCCGTGAAACGCTGCCACGAGGTCATCCACGAGATGGGCGCGCCGCGCATATCGACGACGATCAAGCTGGGTACGCGCACTGATCGGAAGCAAACCATGGAGGATAAGGTCCGCAGCGTGGAGGAGAAGCTCAAACAAAGTTGATGCGGCTTGCGGGCATCGCCGCGCTCCATCAGTACGACAGCCCGTTCATGCGCAGATGCGTGTAAGGTTTGGGGTGCTCGACCACGCCATCGGCGACAACCTGGCCCACGTAGAGATTGTGATCACCCGAGGACACCGCATCTTTAACATCGTAGTCGAGGTAGGCGATATCCAACAGGAGGGTAGACGTCATAGCGGACTTTCTTCCCGGAAAACTGGATTGTCGGACGGGGTGCGAGCGGCGCCGCGTACGGATGCCTTTTTACCACAACGCGCCGCGTGGCGACCTGGCGCGCTATCATCAGGAGTTCACCGGCGTCCCGATCATCGCCCACCAGCCGACGACAGATCCGCATCTCTTTCTTGGGCAGCGCAGTTTTCTTCTTCGGCGGGTACATCGGATCAATATAGACGACTTCCGGTGCGGTCGTACCGGTCATCCTCGCCAGGACGTTGCGGGCGTCGGCGGCGATGAACGTGATCCGGCCAACAACGGCGACGGCCTCCGGGGATCCCTCGGCTCTGGCACGCCGTAGCCCGTCACGAATCAATGCGCCAAGCACCGGGGAACGCTCCACCGCGATAACAGTGCACCCCAAGCTGGCCAGGAGAAACGAATCCTGTGCCAGGCCCGCAGTCGCATCCACCACCGTCAGCGGTCCGCGTGGTAGACCGACGGCCAGACCAATCGGCTGGCGGCGTGATTGGCCTGACCGTCGCCGGAAGCCCACCGGGCCGCGGACAAAATCGACGAAGATCGGCCCCATCGAACCCCGCCCCGCCTCACGTAGCTCCAAACGACGCTCACCAACGACCAGCAGAAGCTCGGGCGTTTCCGCCGATGGCAGGTCACTGCCTATGAAAGGGAGTCCCAGCTCTTCGGCCAGTACCGCCGCTCGAGCACGAACACTCTTGTTCTCGATACCAGGTGCAATAGCAACCCTGGCGCAGGTGGAGGCAGTCTCGTCTGTTCTCATACCGACAGGATACTACGGAATCGCCCGGTGTGATTAAGCCGTCTTGGCGTTCGCCGTCCTTTTCTGGCGAGCGAACATGCGTTGCAGATCGCCACGGCGGAAGGTCACCAGCATCCAGATGAACATCGGAACGACATAATGGGCCGCCGGGGCACGAAACAGAACCAGAACCGCCGCCCTGAGCATGCCCTTCCAAAACGGGCCAAGGGAATAAAGGGCCAGAGCGTTGGGATCGCTGTAGGCATTGACAAGCTGGAGCCAGACTCGAAATGCCACAAATGCGTTGACCAGGACTAGACCCCACAACAGGGCCCACAATCGACGCGACCAGGGCACCGGGGCGGCCAGAACCAGGGCAATAAGAAAGATCGTCGGCCTGTACCCCACGTAGACGCTCTTGATGTCCATGTCGCCGCTGACCGAAAAGGGCTTGGTCTTCCTGAGCACCAACCTGGTGTCCTGGGCGTGGTCGAGAGACGAGAGCGGCTCGAAGGAGACGGAACCGCCGTCACCGAACGACTTGAACAGCAGATTCCCACCGGCCCGGAAGAAGGTACGATACCCGTCCATCAATCCCGGCCAGGGTATGACCAAAATCGCGTAATAAAGTACGCAGCGCAGAAAAAAGCCGCTAAGCCGTTTCGCCGGAAACATCAGACTGTGAAGTCCTGCTTCGCGTAGCCCACCAGGCCCACATCACCCAGAAGACAAGCGCCAGGAGGATGAACACCGGCTGCCACACGTCAACGTGCATCGCCTGGAACGCCCTGGGGTAATAGATGCCCGTGTAGAAAAGGGTAACGATTCGGGCCAGGTTGACCAGGCCAAGGGCGACCGTCCCCAGGAGCAGGCCCGGAAGCTTGGAGTATATCGGCGCAGGGAAGGCCAGAACAGCCGCGATAAACAGCGCCGAGGGCTCGATCGCGTCGCAGCCGTGTTGAATGTCCACCGAAAATCGGGGCGAGGTGACCATAGTGCCGTGGGTGTCGGCCCCCTCACCGAACACGTTCAGGATCACGACGGAGGCCTGGGCGTTGAAACGCATGTAAGCGGGGAACACGTTCATGTTCATAACCGGCAGGAATGTGATCGCGTAGAAAACGCCCATCAGGATTGCAAACAGCAGGACGAATCCCAAGACCGGCCGCTTCGCCCGGACCCATCGGCGAAAGGCCCCGGGTTCCCGCCTGGCGGCATCATAAGCAAGCTCCCGCCCCGAGGTCTGTGCGGACAAATCTCGGGACGGGAGCTTCGATGCCTGCTTTTTTTTGCGCTTGCGTCGCGTACTCACCGGCGTCTCACACCCGAGCCGCAGGCTTCAGCCTGCGCGGTGTCGAGCATTTCGGAGCCGCAGGCGCTAGCCTGCGCGGCGTTCCATTTCCGAGCCGCAGGCTTTAGCCTGCGCGGCGCTCCATGCCCGATCCGCAGGCTTTCCCGGCGCGCCGGGACGCGGACCTCCGCGTTCCGAGCATCGTGCGACCTGTGAGTTACCAGCACAAATCGCACCTCACCGCCGCTGATACTACCACCGCAAGCCCCAACACGCCAGCCGCCCCCACATCCCCCGTGGGACCGTGACAGTCTAGGCAGCTTCATCGCCGTACGCTGTTACAGCCTGAAAGGCTGACCTATAGTAGCCGTGGGCAAGTCCGGCCGAGGCCGGACGCCGCCCACGGTTACTCCAACACCCGTTCCATTCGACCCTGTAGGGGTCGCATATACGTCCCGTTGCACACGCCGCAGAGAATAGACGACCCTTTCAGGGTTGGGCGGTTCGGTGGCGGCACCATCCGGGGGCGGCGCTGCGCTTGCCCCCGGCTATTACGGTGCAGGCCTTCAGCCTGCGACCCCACCCGCCGATTCTGTCACGGACCCATCCCCCCTTGCCAAGGGGGGACTCAGGGGGGCCTCTTACCGGCTGCCGGGCCACCCGCCGACTCGACGTTCACTCCGCCGTTAGCACACACGTTTGCCTGGCAGCCTGTTGAAGAAGTCGCTTCCCGTCGCCCAAGTGTAGCGCCACCCCTCGTGGGTGGCGCTATAAGGCGCTTTTCGTCGCCCACAAGGGGCGACGCTACATTTTTCAACAGGCTGCTACGCGACTTCGCACGACTCCTAGCAGTTACGCAACCGCGGCCCGACGCCGCCTGATGACAATCGTCCCAGCCGCCAGCACCAGTAGCAGCATCACAACGAGACCCCATTCGGAGACAGCGGGGATCGGTAGACTCCACAAGTCTGATGACACGGCTGTGCGCCATGTCGAGGGCATCATATAGTGCATGTTGCCAGGCCAGGCATGGTCACCCGTTGCCGTCCACGCGTTATAGAACGCTATTCCTATAGTGTCCGGCACGCCTGGAGTGATCCCCAGCTTCTCATACGGTATGGCAAACTCTGCATTCCAAGTGCTTACAAGGTCCTCGTGCGCGCCGATCCAATTGTGGGGCGGCGGCCCCCAAACTCCCCAGTCGGTGTTGTTTCCCTCATTCTCTCCATACTCATTGTCGCCCGATCTTCGGGAGATTGTAAACCGATAATCATTTATCCGTGGGGTATCGCCGCCGTCATTATCAGGGTCGACAAAGATTTGAACGGCACTCTCATCATCCAGGTTTGGAACGTCGAAAGCTACGTATAGGGTCGTTCCGTCATGCTTATAGTAGACGGTGCAGTCTCCGCCAGACGTCGAAAACACCAGCCAATTTGCATCCGTGTACTCTGAGGGTGAGATCACACCATCTATAATAGGCGTGCTCCCGAAAGTGACGTCTATTGCGAGAGTATCAAACCACGTCCGTCCGTCAGCGGTGCCCCCACTACCAAAGGCCGTTGTAACCTCAACCCCCAGTACTAGCTCGTGTGAGCCCGAGTAACTACTCACGTCTACCGTCACACCATGGTATTCCCCAGGCGTACTCTCCGTCCATAGCTTGTCCGAATCGACAGCGAAGTACGAAATGGTATAATCGTGAGTGTATAGTTTCACGTCGAATGATATTGCCGTGATGTCGGTAAGGTCGACAGTTTGGTAGAACTCCAGATAATCGCCGACTTCGTGCGCTCCTTCAGTTGAGGCGAATGAATTTAAGCACCATTCACCGTCGGTCGTCCACGCTGTGGCGCCACGCACGCCGTGTCCGTTCATATACCCGACCTTTCGCCACACCCAGTCGTCAGGCATACCCCAGTCGGGGTTCCCAGCCGTACTCTGCCCGTTTGGCATCGTTCCGTCGTGCTCTTCTTCAAAACTTGGATTACTGATGGCCTCCGCTTTGCTAGTGCTCACAAGCAAAGGTATGGCGCCTACTATTGCCACCACAGCCAAAATTGTTCTAGTGGCGTACATGTCATCACCTCCACAGTAGAAACATCAAGACATAAAATAGGCGACAGTCACCTATTTCCTTTACGCTCAAAAACCTGATGGGCAAACTCTGCCCCGCGTTGGGTACATCACAGTTATGTGATAATAAAGGGTGGGGATCGCCCACCACGAATTAGCTAACGAGAGCGACCTGAATCGGAGGTGCACGAGGTCGGGATGGAGGAATGGCGAAAAGTGGAAAGCATGAGAAAGTTTGCTGAATCAGACGGAAATCGCTATCGCCTGATCCGACCAGGTACCGTGGGGCCGTAGCCCCAACGTAAGCGCGGCTCAGGAGCGACACTATCGCTGCGCTGACAAACGCGACCAGGAAGGCGACGAGCACATAGCCCAACGCGCCGCCGATCCAGTGCATCAACGTACCGTCGCCTTGGGTGCCGGCGAGCAGGCCGGTGTGCAGGCCGAGCGGCGTGAAGGCGAGTTCCACCCCCATCCAGCTTACGCCCAGAACAAACGGGTTAAACCCGATCCAGCGCGTCAGACAGGCGCTCAAATACGCATATATAGATGGAACCGCAGTCAAAAGGGCCAGGGAGCCGACGGATGCGTCAATCGACTGGCCGCTACCGGTGACAGAAAACACGTATAGCGAAAAACCCCACAGCGCCCCGCCAAGGGCCGCACCAGATGGCCGGCACACGCGAATCGCCAGAAACAGAGGAAGAAGGGTCAACAAGCCCAGCCAGGGATATGTGGGCGAGGCGACGGCGATGGCCATCAAATAGGCGCTGCCAACCAGCGACACCGCCAGTGCCGCGGTCTTGACGCTGACCCATCTGCGGCTGAAAAGCCGTTGTGTGCTTACGGGAGACACCATGTGGCACTCCGCGCTAAGTTGTCACTCTCGATGGGTGTAAGTTGGCTTAAGAAGCAGTCGTGCTCAGATAACAGCCGACGTGGCGCCTCTCCTCAACCGCTTCCTCCCAGCCATACCCTGCTGCCTCACACTCCCACATGCCTGCCGCCCGAGCACAACGCTCCGCAGGCTCGGGAGGCAAACTGGCTCGGCATAATAGCAGACTCGGTTGGGCGACGCAACCGACTGTCTAGAATTGTTTGGTCCAGTACCATGTTTCACAAGTGATACAACTATACGCTGTGTCGGCACCTGCCAGAGGACCGATAAGGGATTCTCGGTCCAGCGAAGATAGTCGCGTTTTTTATGAAATACAGTATTTAGGCGCATACATTAAAGCGACACGTGTAATAACGTAAGCCGGAGTGTACGCCTAGCTCCGCTGGGGAGGGCGCCCAGGCACTCCGCGTAAGCGGTAGAAGATCCGCGCTACGCCGTCCCCAAGGGAATAGGTCAAAAACGCCAGGACGACTCCCACGACGATAGATGCCAGGATCAGCGCGGCGCCCAAGGTAATCCCGGCTGCTCCATGGAGGTTCAGCTCGCCGGGTCGCATACAGAAAGTGCCGATCAGCTTGAACACGTCATCGGAGCGAATGGCCACATAGGCCACAGTCTCAGCACCGCCGCCCAGCAGGGTCGCTACGCGGGTGGTGATAATCGAGCCCATTTCGTAGTAGTCGCCGATGAGGTTGTAGAACGGGGCCAGCCCCACGACGATCGCGACCCCAAACAGAACCGGCCGCCGTCGCTTGGCGCACATCCGTAGAAGCGGCACGCCGAGAAGAACGGAGAGAAGAAAGGGGGAGAAGTCGGTGGCCAGGTATATCAAGTCGGACCCTTTGGTGTCGAAACCCGACAGCCGACCGGCGTAATCTCCGCCGGAGACGACGAATGGGAACCAGCGTGCCAGCAAAGCGCCGCCGTACTGCGGTGCGATTTCCAGCTCGCTCACGGTCCCTCCGCAGGTGACGCAACCGAGCACGTGCAGCAGCTCGTGCACCGGAACGTAGACAAACCACGTGGCTACAAGGGCCACGAGGACCACGCACATAGCTCGCAGAGGGCGGGGCGACTCCGCAAGACGGGTAAGGCAGGATGCCAGGTCGTCGAACGGCTGTCTGAGTAGAGTTCGCATGGGGACAAGCCTCGGAGCGTCACCCAGCTTACACGAGCACCTCTACACGATCCAGACAGCACCACCTGTTTGCGGGGCATGTGATCCCGCTTGCACATTTCCGTTCAGGCGGCGCAGCCTGGAGGGACAAGTCGGAGGGTGTGGTCGGAGGGCCGTCGGAACTTGTCGCAGACCGGCAGCCGTCGAATTGACGCGTGGGCGATGCTGCTGATAGCATGCCCTCGTCGTTCGGCGGGGTGTCTCGTGGCGCGGCGCGGACCCCGCGATTCGGCGTTTCGAGCCGGCATGCAGAACTGTTTGTGTCTCTAACGTTTGTCACGCCCGCGACCAGGGACTGGTCAGATCATGACTCGACACACCAACCTCACTCGGACGCTTGCTTCACTATTGGTGATTGGGGCTGTCTCTCTGACCGGCGCGTCATCGTCCGCAGGGTCTCCCGTCTTTGACTCGGGCGGTAGTTCGGTCGGCACAGCTTATCTTGCGACCCAGCAACAGGAGGAGGATTTCGAAGAGGCCGGCAGCGCCACAAGCGCCGATCTATACATTCCACCGGAGCGGTTGGCGGGGCACGTCCCGGACCCGGAGGCCTTCTGGGTGGACGCCCAGGACGAACTTGAACAGGCCCGCCGAGAACTCGAACAGTCCCGCCCGCGCCTCGAACAGCTCGAAGAAGCCCGCAGGGAGCTGGAAGAAGCCCGCCGGGACGACGACCAGACTCGAATCGGAGCGATCGAATCTCGGATCAAGAATGTGGATCCGCAGATCGAGGATGTCGAGGATCTGGATGATCGGATTGGCCAGCTCAGGGATCGGATCAGATACCTCGACTCGCGGATCAAATACCTTCCGCGTGTCCTTCAGCGGATCGAGACGATTCGCCGTCCGGCGCGGCTTGAGCTCACCCTGGAAGAGGCCATTCGCCGCACGCTGGCCAACAATTACCTGATCCAGACGCTCAGCTACAACCCGGCCATTGAAGCCACGCGTGTGGTGGAGGCCCAGGCTGCCTTTGATGCCGTGTTCTTCACGAACGTGATCAAAAACAAAGTGGATCGCCCGACGGGCTCTGAACTTATGTCGACCGATCTTGACTTCTTCCTGATGAGCACCGGGCTCCGCAAGCTGCTGCCGTCCGGCATGCAGCTTGGAGGTCGGTACGAACTGCAGCGGACCAAACAGGCGTTCGTCTTCCAGCAGATCAACCCGGAGTACATCAGCAAGTTCATTCTGGAGATGCGTCAGCCGATCCTTCGCAACTTCGGGATCGACTTCAACCGATCCTTGATCCTGGTTGCGAAGAACGATCGCCGGATCAGTGATCTCGCGTTCCGACGCCAGGTCCGTGACACCCTTCGCCAGGTCGAGGAGCTGTACTGGCGGCTGGTCCAGGCACGGCGCGATGTGGTCATCACGCCCCGGCTGCTGGCGGACTTCGAGGAGATTTACGAGTATCTCGTCGCCAGGAGAGATTTTGACATTACCCCGGTTCAGATCGCGGCGACGAAAGCGGATCTGGAGCAGTCCCGGGCCGATTTTGTGGGTCGGCGGGCCAACGTATTCGACGCCGAAGACCGGCTCATTGCCCTGATGAACGATCCCGACATCAACCTTGCCGACAGCGTGGAGCTGATCCCGGAAGATTTCCCACAGCTTCAGCACATCGTCATAGACCAACTGGCTGAGGTGCAAACCGCACTGGACAACAGAACAGAGATCAAGGAACAGGAACTCCGTATTGCCACGGCCAAGATAGGCGTCGGCCGAGCCAAGAACGCCGAGCTTCCGCGTTTCGATCTGACATTCCGCACCACCTTCGACGGACTTGCCAAGAATGCCGACAAATCGTTCGACGAGGTGAGCCGGTGGAAGTTCATTGAGTACTATGTGGGTGTGGAATTCGAGGTGCCGGTGGGCAATCGCGGCCCGCGGGCCGCCCATCGCCGAGCCCAACTCCAACACGCCCAGGCGGTCGCCCAACTTCGACAGAGATTCGAGGAGATCATTGTTGACGTCAACTTGTCCGCGCGCCAGCTACAGACTTCCTACGACCAGATCGGTCCGGCCTTCGAATCAGCCGAGGCTCGTGAGCGCGAGGTGGAGTCGATTGTTGCCCGGGCCGAGCGCAAGGACCACAACACCCTCATCAACGAACTGGGCGCCCGACAGCGGCTGGCCAACATCCGGCGTGCCATGTTGAGCGTCATGGTCGAATACAACATCGCCATCGTCGACCTGGAGCGGGCCAAGGGAACACTCCTGCAATACAACGATGTAGTCATTCCCACCGAAGTCGATTGAGCCGTCAGTCTGCGCCACTCCTTTCAACAGGACACGCGAGCGACGGATTGTGGTGCCACGGGCTTGTCCACATGGTGTCTCCGCAGGGGTCCGTGACAGAAACGGCGGGCAGGATCGCAGGCTGAATGCCTGCCCGAAAGTAGCCGGTGGCAAGCATAGCGCCGCCACCGGGTCCGGGTGTTACCAAGCCGCCCGACCCTGAAAGGGTCGTCTATTCTCTTGGGGCGCGTGCAACGTGGCGTTTATACGACCCCTGTAGGGTCGAATGGAACGGGTGTTGGGGTTACCGTGGGCGGCGTCCGCCTGTGGCGGACTTGCCCACGGCTACTCTCGATCAGCCTTTCAGGCTGCATGAGGGTGCGGCGCTGAAGCCGCCAAACACTCTCATGGAGCCGGCCGCTCTCGCTCAGCTCTCGTGAAGAGGTTTGACCAGGTGGCGGAAGGTTCGGCTGGGGACGGTGACGGTGTCCTATTTCGGGGAACGTTGGCGGGCGTGGGCGGCGTAATCCAGGGCGGATATCCACAGAAAGGCATAGTATTCGTTCCCGAATACGAGAGCGGCCCTGGCGCTATCAAAAATGCGGTTGGTGGCAGAACGGTGGCAGGATTCAGCCCGCAGTACGGGCATGCCTCGCCCTCGCGGGCTGTGAAGAACAGCCGCCTTTGTGCTATAGTGGTCGTATCGTGTCTCGCTGTTCGTCTCTTTCGGACGGAGGTTCGTCATGTTTCGTGTCACGAGTGCTTTGGTCACGCTGGCCGGGATCTTCGCTTGGAGCATAAACGTGCGGGCAGGGGTCGTCATTGAAACGGTCACCGTCGGCAATCCGGGGAATCCTGGGGACACGCGGTACCCGAGCGGCGGTGTGCCCAGTTTCGGCGGCGTGGACTACGTGTACAACATCGGCAAATACGAGGTGACGGCCGGGCAGTACACCGAGTTCCTCAACGCGGTGGCGGCGACCGATACGTACGGGCTATACAACACGATCATGTGGTCGAGCAACTGGCCCTCCAAGATCCAGCGTAGCGGTAGCTCGGGCAGCTACACGTACAGCGTGGCACCGGACTGGGCGGACCGGCCGGTGAACTACGTCTCCTGGGGCGACGCGGCGCGGTTCTGCAACTGGCTGCACAACGGCCAGCCGACGGGGTCGCAGGAGCTAAGCACGACCGAGGACGGATCGTACTTCCTGGACGGCGCGACCAGCAACACGGACCTTCTGCCCATCACGCGTGACGTCGACGCCACCTGGGCCATTCCCACGGAGGACGAGTGGTACAAGGCGGCGTATCACTACAACGACGGCGTGACTGGCAACTACTACGATTATCCGACGAGCAGCGACGGTGCTCCGAGCAACGATCTGGTCGAGCCGACCGACCCGGGCAACAACGCGACGTTCTACGACAATGAATACACCATCGGGAGCCCGTACTACCGCACGGAGGGTGGCGCTCACGAGAACTCCGACAGCCCCTACGGCACATTCGACCAGGGCGGGAATGTCTCGGAGTGGAATGAACCGATACTTTACGGTTCGGATCGCGGGCTGCGTGGCGGGTCGTTCCACTACTACGACTACCCCGGCAGCCTGCACGCCCATTTCCGGTACGGCAGCTACCCGTCGGGCGAGGACGCCCGTGTCGGGTTCCGTGTCGCCGAAGTTCCTGAGCCCGCTACGTTGAGTCTATTGGCTGTTGGTGCCATATTGCTTGCGAAACGTCGGCAGCCGTCAACCGCGTAACATCGAGGTGCGGCTACCCTGCCGACGCCTTCCGCAGCTTGGCTACGCCAGCCCGGAGATCAGCGTCACCGATCCACCGGTAGTGCTTGACCGTGGTGTCAATGTGGGCGTGCCCTACCAGCTTGGCGACCACCTCAAGCGGGAGCCGACCCGATTCGTTGCCTAACTCTCGTGGAGAGGTCTGACCAGGCGGCGGAAGGTTCGGTTGGGGACGGTGACGGTGTCCCATTTCGGGGAGCGTTGGCGGGCGTGTGCGGCGTAATCCAGGGCGGATATCCACAGAAAGGCATAGTACTCGTTCCTGAATACGAGTTCGGCCCTGGCGCTATCAAAAACGCGGTTTGTGGCAGAAAAATGGCAGAAATCAGCCGGCACCGCGGGCCGCGTTCGTGCTATACTGACCACGTCTAGTCTAGGTGTTCGTTTCTTTCGGGAGAAAGATCATGGCACGTGCCACGTTAGGATTTAGGTCAGAAGGGTCGGTCCGGTCTATTGGTGACGGTGTTGATGCAAGGAGATCTATGCCCATTATGAATGCTATGGGGAAACGAGCTATCCTGATCGCATGTATTCTTGTGTGTCCCCTGTTCGCTGGATGTCCACTTGCACCCGAAAGTAATGAAGCAGCGTGCAAGCGCGCGATGACGCATATGTTCAACTGCGGGATGGAAGAGACCGGTGAGTCGGAGGAACTGGGGCCGGAACAAATCGATGCCCTGGTGACACTGGTCTGTGCAGATACGCCTGAAGCGAGTGAATGCCCCTGGCCTGCATACGCTAACTGTATCACGGCGTTGTCCTGTGACGAGTTGGTGACTCTTGAGCCCGGGAGCGAGCTGTGCGGAGACCTGATGGCTGAGCTGGAAGACAACGCCTGTTTGCAGAGCGGCTTCTGTGGACCTGTGGGACCGTCTATGGTGCTACTTCCGATTGCACTCGTAGGCTTACGGTTCGCGCGCCGCGGGTGGGTGTGCTAATCCCGTGGCATATCGCAGACCAAAGGCTCAAGACCGTGCACGGCAATTCCGCCCACAAGACCACGGTGGCGCTTACGCGCATTATCAAGCTCTACGACGCCCGGGATGCAGATGAGCCGGGCAAGGGCTACGCAGAGAAATGTGCCAAGTCGCGTGCGCAGCTACCTGAGGAGAACTCACGCTGACCCCAGCTAACTCACTGTCAGCACGTGGGCGTGAAGGTAGCCGGAGGCTGGAGCATACGCCAAGAGCGCTTTGCCTGCGTAGCCCAATGCTTCGCGAAGGTGCATATTCTCGTTGCTTCTCCAGCAGTCCACTCTTGGGCGTCGTCCTTGCGGCACTTGGCTTCTCGAACGGATGCGGGGATATTCGGAGGCCGGATCCCAAGGTCCATTACGTTGCCTTCGGCGACTCGACGACGGTAGGGTCAACGACGCGTGATTATCCCGACATCCTACGCGAGATACTTGGCGAGCCGCCCGAGACATTCGCCAACGAAGGACGCTGGGGCGAAACCACTAAGGATGGTCTTGAGCGGCTGCGGGGTCTCCTGGAAACCGACGTGTTTCCTAACGCAGAAGTGTGGTTGTACTGGGAGGGCGGTAACGACGTCGTCGAGTTCATTCAGGATCGGGACCCGCTCCTTCTGCTCTCGCCCGACGATCTGGACTACCCCTTTGGCGACGACCTGGCGAAACAGCTCGCTGAGATACAGGCGAATATCGAATCCGCGATCGCGATTCTGCGCGGCGCCGAAGTCCGACCTTACGTTGCCACCTACTTCTTCGTACGCGAGAGTCTGTCGGAATGCCCGCCGCTTCCGGTGGATGTAATGCTTCCTCTGCAGGCTCAACGCGCGAATGCCTATGTCCTTCGACTCAACGAGCGTATCCGGATGGCCGTAAGCAGCCAGGACGCGATACTCGTCGACGTGGCCGTTAGCGGTGAAGAGCTGCGCTCGGATCCCGCAAATTACCGCGACTGCAATCACCTAAGCGTGCAAGGCAATGAGATCGCCGCGGGCGTCTTTGCCGACACAATAACCGCCTCATCGGATTGAACGGCTACAAAGGGCCAGAATGCCCCTCGCATCTGGCCCCGGACGCACCAAAACCGTGGAGTCGAGGAGGCTGAACTGGTTTCGAGGGCGGTCGAGCCTTCGGGCACAGGCCGTTGGGGAAATGTCGGCCGGGTGGCATCGCAAAGCGCAGCGCCGCCATGCTTGAGGGACGGTGCTGTGGTGCTTGCGAAGCGTCGGCAGCCGTCAACGGTTTGATGAACAAGAGCTACCCCGCCGACGCCTTCCGCAGCTTGGCGACACCGGCTCGAAGGTCTGCGTCACCGATCCACCGGTAGTGCTTGACCGTGGTGTCGATATGCCGACGCCCTACAAGCTTGGCAACCACCTCCAACGGAACACCGGCCCGATTCGTTGCTTAGCTTTCGTGGAGAGGTTTGACCAGGCGGCGGAAGGTTCGGCTGGGGACGGTGACGGTGTCCCATTTCGGGGAGCGTTGGCGGGCGTGGGCGGCGTAATCCAGGGCGGATATCCACAGAAAGGCATAGTACTCGTTCCTGAAAACGTGGATATCGGTGCTCGGTTCGCGATCCGGCGGGCCGACAAGCCAGTAGACAAAGACCAGGCCGGTCTCGAAATCCCGGCCGAAGACACCCTCCCACTTCTGCAGGCCCTCCAGGTCCTCGCGCGTGACCCAGTTTTCCCAGTATCTCTTGCTGCCTTTTCCGTCGTAGGGAAACTTTCGACCCTTAACGTCGACCAGCCAGGGCTTCTTGCCCGGCCGGTAGACCAGAAAGTCAAAGGACTTGATTCGGGCCCCGGCAAAGATGGCCTTCTTGTGCTCGTCCACCGGCAGGTATGGCCAGCCGCGCGACCGGATGTAGTCCTCAAAGGCGGCTTCGTAATGAATGTGAGGCCGTGCCATGCAACGCTCACTCCCTTCCGGGTCCGCTTCGACCGCCCCACCCCCCTACCTACGGCGTTTCGAGCGTCGTGGATGCATAATGCGGGAAACCTGCCGTGTCGTAGATCTCGAATTCGACGTCGGTTGTTCCGACAGGGTTCAGCTCGTTACCCTTGGATCGATAGCTAACGCGATAGTAGCCGTCCGGTGCGGGGCCGGTGATCGTAAATCCGGGGCGGTGAGGCCGGTCGAGGTAGACCGACGTGGTCGATCCGTCGGCACGATGAATGCGCAGTACGCCGGACTCCGGGTCGAGGTCATCGGGAGGCCGAACGATCATCAGTTCGATCGGCACCTCGTACACCGTGAACCGGATGGAGTCACCGGCTACCTTCCGATCCGGACGGTTGAAGGGGCTTTCCGCGTAAACCCACTTTTCGCGGATTCTCATGAAATCCCGATGGCCCCGCTGCTGGTACGCGATCGTCCGTACTTCGATCTTCTCACCCGGTGTCACCTGATCGAAGGCATAAGCGAACTGGAAATGGCCCGCTGCGTTTGGCTCGCTCTCGAGGCGTTCACCGCCGATGGTTGCGACACAGTAGTCGGCCAACCCGAGTGGCGGCACGAACCGCCGCATTAAGTCCTGTAGAACAAAATCGAATTCCACGGTCTCGCCGACGTGCACCATCTGCCGGCCGGCGTCCGACCAACGATAGCCGAGTGGGTGGCGGTCGGTGTTCGATGCAAGCGACCCCGAGATGCACCCCCCTACCCCACTTAGCGAGACAGCCAAGATGACACGATGGGCTTGTCTTAGCTGTCGGCGTGTGTCCGGGATCATTATGCCGATTTTTTCTTCTTGGGCGGCCTGGGTCGCCGAGGCGGGCCGGGCTCTGTGAGAGTGTCAAGTTTCTTGCCGGTTTTCTGGTGATAGTACTCCTCGATCTGCTTTGGATGGGTGAACAAATGGTCGTAGCCGTAGCTGCCGCCGGCGTAGTCGCAGGAGCCCGGTCCGTACTCCCGACAAGTCTTGGGTCTGATATCGTAGATCCTACAGAGGCTGTCAGCACCGAGGTTCTTGCATCGGGCCTGATACTGAATGTACCAGTCCCCGTCTTCAACAAACACGGTGACACCCTCATGCATTAGATACCATCGCATGTCGTCGTAGTCCCGTGCCTTGGCTGGATCGTCAAGGGGCAGGGCGAGGTAACGGCAGCACACGGCTGTGCAATGTTCGCACAGAGTCGATCCCATAAGATACTCCGCCGGACAGCTTTTCCCGACTTACCGACACTGCGCCTTGCCAAGCAAAGCGCGACGGTGGATTATACGGGCTGGATTCGCGCACGGTCAACGCATGTGACAATCGCTAGCTGCGTGCTCTGATGAGAATAATCGCGGGCCAGTGGCGTTCGAGACGTTTGATCCGGCCGCGCACAGCAAGCACCAGGCCCATGCCCGATGGTGTTAAGGAGACTGTGTTCAACGCCCTCGGATCACATTACGGTTGCCCCGGCGCCTTGCCCCCGCTGCGTGTTGCGGACGTGTTCGCGGGAAGCGGGTCGATGGGGTTGGAGGCCTTGTCACGCGGTGCGGCGTCATGCTGTTTCTTCGAGCGCGATCGCGAAGCGATCGTTGCGTTGCGGCAGAACCTTGACGCGTTGCGTGTCGGGGGTGCAGCCACTATCGTGACTCGGGATGCGTGGCGATGGGCTGTTGTAGATCCCGATAGGCGACCTTTCGAGCTCATCTTCCTTGATCCCCCCTACCGCGACTCCGAAGACACCTCAGGCCAAGGGGCTGTGAGGCGATATCTTGCACGTCTTGGCGAACTTGAAGACAACACACCCCTGGTCGTGCTGCATCACAGTGCCAAGGTATGCTTCGAGATAGAGCCGACCGAGCCGTGGCGGGTCGTGGATCGGCGGACGCTGGGTAGTAACTCGATAACTGTCTTCACACGATGAACGCTAAATCCCACGACGCTTTCGATGCTGCACTGCACGCCATAAGGAAGCTGTGCGCCGAGGGCCACGTCGCGCTGCTGGCTGGTGGGTGTGTTCGCGACCGGTTGCTCAACCGTAAACCGAAGGACTATGACGTGGTGACCGATGCGACGCCGACCCGTGTGAAGGAGGTTTTCCCGCGTGCCCGTCAGGTTGGAGCAAAATTCGGTGTCATGTTGGTGCGCATATTCGGTCACGACATCGAAGTTGCGACGTTTCGCTCCGACGGTCCATATACCGATGGTCGTCACCCGGACGCCGTCACGTTCGGGACGGACATCGAGGATGCCCGGCGGCGGGACTTCACGATCAACGGTCTGTTCTTCGACCCGATCGATGAACGCGTGATTGACTATGTCGATGGTCGGTCGGACCTCGAGGCGGGAATAATAAGAACCATCGGCGATCCCCATCGGCGTTTTGCTGAGGATCACCTGCGTATGCTGCGGGGGGTGCGTTTCGCCGCCCGGTTCGGCTTTGAGATCGAGCCGGCCACGGCTGAGGGGATCAAACGCCTGGCAGCTCACCTGGAGTCCATCAGCGCAGAACGGGTGTGGATGGAACTCGAGATGATCCTGACGGACCCGACGCGCGCCCGGGGTTGGTCATTGCTCCTGGAAACCGGGCTGCGCGGGCATCTTGCGCCCGCATGGCCGCCGATGCGGGATGAGGACATGGCTACTCACGACCGCCTTGCCGCCCTACCCAATCGGGCGGTCTCGGCGAGGCTCGCATTGGCGGCTGTGGTGTGCGGCCGCACACCGGATGACGCGGGTAGTGTCTGTCGGACTCTGCGATTGAGCAACCGTCTTAGCAAGGCGGTGGTCTGGATGGTCCGTTCGTTGCCCGCGGTCCACAAGGAGGGCTCACTCGAACTCGCCGATTTCAAACTGCTTATGGCAGAAGAGTCCTGGCCCGACCTGCTTGAGCTGCTGCGCGGGGAGTTGATCGGGACCGGAACCAACCTCGATCCGTATGAACGTGTCCGAGACCGCGCCGCAGCGATTCCGGCTGCGAGCGTCATCCCCCCGCCGCTTGTGACCGGCGATGATCTTTGCGACATGGGTATGTCACCCGGTCGTCGGATTGGGGAAATTCTGGAGGCGGTTTATCGGGCCCAGCTAAACGAGCATATCACCGACCACAAGCAGGCTGTGGCGATGGCCCGGAAGCTAATGGGGTCGTGAGGGCTCCTGCCGACCGCCCATAGCGTCGATTCGATCCTCGAGGGTGCCGATGTGGGTGACGCGAAGGCCGAAGTTCTCGCCCACTCTGACTGCCAGTCCGCGTCCGATCGTACGGTCGGCAACCTGTAGCATGAGTTCCGAATCGAACGGGACCTCAAACTCAATGATTGTCCCAACCGTGATTCGGAGAATTGATTCGACTAGCATGTCGCGTTCTGCAAGCATGACCGCGACCGGGACGGATATGCCAAGGATTCGTTCAATCTGTGACTCGTGCGATCCGGCTTGGCTTGCGGAGGCGGGCCGAGCCTGTGTTGAGGAAGGCGCCTGCTCGCCGGTTACCGCAGCGCCGGGCGCAGCGGGTTCTGAGATTGGTGTCTCTGTAGATAGTGCATCGACATTTGCCTGTGGAATCGCCATGCGACCTCCAATCACTGTCCTCGGCGCGCACCTACCCCTTCTCTAGCATCGGATATCGACGAATGGTCAGCCCGTGCTTGAATGCCCGACAACTCGCCCTGGTACCTTTTGTCTATCAGCAGTGACCGAGTGGAGGTCGCTTATCGGCGTAGCGGACGAGTTTCCGGAGCCCCACCGGGCCCTACCGCCTGACGCTGCCTGGGGCCGGCGGCACTATAGGCGCCGCACCACGATACAGGCGTTGTGGCCCCCGAATCCAAAGGAACTGCTCATGGCAACGTCGATCTTTCGGTCGCGAGCGGTGTTGGGGCAATAATCCAGATCGCACTGCTCGTCCGGATTGTCCAGGTTGATAGTGGGCGGGACGACTGAATGGACAAGTGCGCGGATGGTTGCGACGAGCTCAATACCACCACTAGCTCCCAGTGAGTGCCCGATGGCGCTTTTGGTGCTGCTCACGACCAGTTTCTTGGCCGCCGGTCCAAATACTTCCTTGATGGCCACGGTTTCCGCTACATCGCCGAGGGGTGTGCCCGTTCCGTGTGCGTTGATGTAGTCGATTTCGTCAGCGGGCATGCCGGCGTCAGCCACTGCTCTTCGCATCGCATCAGCCGCCCCCTTCCCATCCTCCGAGGGCTGCGTGAGGTGATCGGCGTCGGAAGAAGAGGCAAACCCGATTACCTCCGCGACAATCGGCGCCCCACGGCGTTTTGCGTGATCGAAATCCTCGAAGATCAACGCGCCGGCACCTTCCGAGAGAACGAAGCCGTCGCGGTCGCGATCGAAGGGTCGGCTCGCACGTTGCGGTGCGTCGTTGCGCGTACTTAAGGCCTTCATCGCGGCAAAGGCTGCGAGGGCGAGCGGCGTCAAAGCCGCCTCCGACCCACCGGTGAACACGATATCGGCCTTGCCACGACGGATGTGCTCCAGAGCCTCGCCCATCGCATGGGTTGCAGAGGCACACGCGCTGCTTACAGCAACGCTACTGCCCTTCGTGCCGTATGCTATGGAGATATTGCCGCTGGCCGCGTTGACCATCAGCTTGGGGATTGTGAAGGCTGAGACTCTGCCGGGACCTTTGTTCGTCAGGCGGGCAAACTGCTGCTCCAATTCGTTCATTCCGCCGATGCCGGAGCCGAAGATGACCGCCATACGCTGTGGATCCACGCGTTCAAGATCCAGACCGGACGCTTTGAACGCCTCGTCACAGGCAATCATCGCAAACTGGGTGAACCGGTCCAGACGCTTGACCAGCTTTGGATCCAGATACTCTGTTGGGTTGAAGTTGGGGACCTCACCGCCGACGCGCACGTCGAACCCCTGCGTATCGAACAGCGAAACGGTAGAGAGCCCCGATCGCCCTTCTACGAGGCTGTCCCAAAACAGATCGACGGAAACGCCGAAAGGCGTAACAGCCCCCATCCCCGTGACCACTACACGTCGTCCAGCCATCGTCGCCGCGCTGTGTGACTACTCACTCTAGATGATTCTGGATGTAATCGACGGCCTCTCCGACGGTCTTGAGCTTTTCCGCTTCCTCGTCGGGGATGGTCATGTCGAACTCATCCTCGAGCTCCATGACCAGTTCCACAGTATCAAGGGAGTCCGCGTTCAAGTCGTTGACGAACGAGGTGTCACGGGAGACCTCTCCTTTATCAACGCTCATCTGCTCGCTGACAATCTGAATGACCTTCTCTTCGATCTCAGCCACCGTAGGCACCACTCATTCCTCCAGTTGAGTTTCCAAAACACCACCACTCGCCTGTTGTTGGCCCTGGATTTCCGCGAATAGTAGTCCGCGGCGGTCCGCATAGCAACCGTTTTGTTGCTGTGACTTCCGCCTCTGCCGCCTGTTGGGCCCCGATTCCTCTACCCCGCGGGAGCTACCAGGCGCCACCGCGTGCCGCCGGACCCGCTACATGTGCATGCCCCCGTCGACCACCAGAACCTGCCCGGTGATATAGGAGGCCGCGTCACTCGCCAGGAACGCAACCACCGAGGCCACCTCTTGCGGCTCCCCAAAACGCCCCAGGGGAATGAGCCCCTTCGCGCCTTCTTTGACCTTGTCCGGCAGGACATCGGTCATGGCCGTGGCGATGAAGCCGGGCGCCACTGCGTTGCACGTGATCTTGCGTCTGGCCAATTCCTTCGCCAGACTCTTGGTGAACCCGATCACGCCCGCCTTGCTGGCAGCATAGTTGCTCTGGCCGGCATTGCCCATCACCCCTGACACGCTTGCTATGTTGATTATTCTGCCATAGCGCTGCCGGATCATGATCCGGCTGACGGCCCGGCTGAGGAAGAAAACCGAGTACAGGTTGGTGGTGAGCACCTGGTCGAACTGCTCGTCTTCCATGCCCATCAGAAGCCCGTCACGGGTGATCCCCGCGTTATTGACCAGAATGTCGATCCGCCCGCGGGTTTCGCCAAGCGTCTCGACGAACTGATCGATGGCCTGGCGATCCGTGACGTTCAACGTGCGAACCTCGACCGACCCGGACCACTCCCGCTCCTTGGCCTTATGTGCCAGGGACGCCAGACCAGTCTCATCCAGGTCGCAGGTGACCACATTCGCCCCCTTCTGGGCGAAACATAGACAGATCGCGCGTCCGATACCGCGCGCCCCGCCGGTGATAAGCACCACCTTG
The DNA here is from genome assembly GCA_030616775.1 of Planctomycetota bacterium. Taxonomy (GTDB): domain Bacteria; phylum Planctomycetota; class Phycisphaerae; order UBA1845; family UBA1845. Next base: position 29,296 of record JAUWWQ010000010.1, on the reverse strand, counting down.
TCTTTCATCGTTCTATGCTCCTTGTTGCAAGCCTATCCGTGGCCCCCGCGATCGCATCCTTGGTGCTGACGCTGACCGTGGGAATCTTGCGGTTAATCTTCCGAATCAGGCCGGTCAGCACGCGCCCCGGACCCATCTCGAAAAACTGGTCCACACCCTCGGCGATCATGCGTTCCACGCAACGCTGCCAGAGAACCGGCTGGGTGACCTGCCGTTTGAGCGACTCCCGTATCCCCGCCGCGTCTCGATGCCTCTGGGCATCGACATTTGCAATCACCGCGATGGCCGGTGCAGCGAAGCGGGTTTCTTGGAGAACCGACCACAGACCGTTTGCTGCTGGTTCCATCAGCGGCGAGTGAAACGCGCCGGCCACTGTGAGCGCCACCGCCCGGCACTCGAACTCGGACGCGCACTCCATCGCCCGGTTACATGCGGCTTTGCTGCCGGAAATCACGACCTGGCCCGGACAGTTGAAATTCGCCGGTGCGAGCACTCCGTCACCGCGCGCCCGGTCGCACAGAGCCTGTGCCGAGGCCTCGTCGGCCCCAATGAGCGAGACCATACCACTCGGGCTCGCAACGGAGGCTTCCTGCATTAGCTGGCCTCGCCGCCGAACGAGGCGCAAAGCCGCGTCAAAGTCTAACGCACCGGCGACGTGCAGGGCCGTGTACTCGCCGAGGCTCAGGCCACCGGTCCAAGCGAACTGCTCCCGCCGACCACCGGCTTCGATGAACGCCTCCCAGATGGCGACACTCACTACGAAGATAGCCGGTTGCTGGATGTCGGTCTTTTCAAGCTGCTCGGCCGGGCTTTCAAAGCACAATCTCGCCAAGTCGAAACCCAGAAGATCGTTGGCCCGGTCGAAGACCGCTCGGGCTCGTTCGCTTGCCTCCGCAACGTCCCGTCCCATGCCGACTGACTGCGAGCCTTGACCTGGAAAAATGACCGCTGAGCTACTCATGTCTTTGTCTTTGCCCAGCCGGAGGCTTTCGTGCTGGTGCGAGAATCCCTTCTCGCACCCATCCTCGACGGGAATCCTTTCCCGTGTCTTACGAAGGACCGAGAAAGGATTCTCGGTCCAGCCCGGAAGAACTCTATCACTGCTTAGGTTGCTCCTAAAGCCGGACGATCATAGTGCTCCACGTAAGACCGGAGCCGATTGCGACCATCAGCACGATATCACCCGGCTGCAATGTGCCGTCGCGACGAGCCTCGTCCAGACTCATGATGACCGATGCCGCCGAGGTGTTGCCGTAGCGATCGATGTTGACGGCCATCTTCTCCCGATCCAGTCCTATCTTTTCCCGTACGGACTCGATGATCCGCAGATTCGACTGATGTGGGATCACCAGCTTCAGGTCTTGCGGCGTTAAACCTGTAGCCGCCAGAGCGTTAGTAATAAGCTCCTGCATCTTGTTGACGGCGAATTTGTAGACCTCCCGGCCCCGCATGTGCATGTAGTGCAAGCGTTCCGCCACTGTCATCTGGGATGCCGGCAGGCGGGAGCCTCCCGCAGGAAGCCAGATGAGTTTGGCCCGGGTACCGTCGCAACCCATGTCGCAGTACAGAATCGCCTGCTCGGGATTGGTAGACCTGCTCAAGACCGCGGCGCCCGCACCGTCACCGAACAGAACCACCATCCTGCGGTCCTCCGCGTCCACATAGCGTGTCAAGGTCTCGGCACCAATGACGAGGGCACGCTCGTATAAACCCGAGTTCAATAGCCCGGCGGCCGCAATCGTCCCATGCAAAAAGCCCGCACAGGCCGCAACGACGTCAAAGGCAGGGACGTTCCCGGCCCCCAATGCGGCCTGTATGAACGCCGCCGTTGCCGGGAAGGGACAGTCCCCGGTCGCGGTGGTGCAGATGATCAAATCAATGTCACTTGCGCTCAGCCCGGCATCATCTAGGGCATTTTGGGCAGCCTTTACACCCATCGTTGAGGTGTATTCGCCGGGTGCGGCCTTGCGACGCTCGCGAATGCCCGTACGCGTGACGATCCATTCATCGCTGGTATCGAGATAGTCGACGAAATGCTGGTTCGTCAAGACTTCCTTTGGGACGTACATTCCCGTCCCGCAAAACCGAATCGGCAACCGCGGTGTCATTAAGATCCGGTCCTGTTCGGTGGGCTAAGAAAACCTACACGCCATGCACGCCCAGCAGCCGCGCGCCACCGTACTTGCTGTGTTCGTGCCGGCGCCAAAGGCGATTCAGCGCGCCGTTGAATCGATCCTCAAACACGCCGCGTCCGTCCACGTTGGCGAGGAGATTGATCAGTAGAGCGGCCTGCGGCAGCTCACGCGTCCGCCTGATGGCACAAATGCTGCGGCTATGCCTAGACATTCGCACCGAGGTCGCGCAGAACGAACAAGCTGCCGGGCGAGGGAGTCGTTACGGCGATCCGAATTTCCATCAGCCCTCGCTCTCGCCGAGCGGCAACACCAGTTTCGCGCTGACGTATCCACAGACGCCGCATGCTGTGTGAGGCAGCTTGGCCTGGCCACACTTGGGGCACGGGCTGAGTGTCACAGGGCGGAGAGCGTGATGCGAGCGGCGGGTTCGCGTACGACACTTCGATTTCTTCTTAACCGGGACCATTCTGGTTCCTTCGTCACAAAACAGAGCGATGGGCAGGCCTTGGATCAGTCCTCAAGTCCTCCTGCCGCCCCGGACGGTTACATCCATCCTTCCGTCTGCGGGACTGAAGTCGGCCGTACCATCGCGCAGGTTCAAAACAGGAGTCTAGAGCCCTTACCGTCACATGTCAAGCGCCGAGTGCGAAACGTATGTCTCCAATCGGCAACCGCCTAGCCCGCAGCGAGCAATCCGAAGTCCAGCACCTCCTATTACGGACACGGCTCCTCGGGGACCTCGAACGGATAGCCGAACCCGCGGAAGGCGTCGAGGACAGACGTTACGTCGGTCATGTTGACCGTCTGGTCCGGGACAACCGGTTCGAGATCGCACCTGGCCTTGATCGGGGCACCTGGCAAGTTCCTGAACTTGTCGAGTGCCGCAGTGACGTCAGTGGTGATGCCTACGGTACCGTCCGGCGGGCTACACGGCGTGGTCGCGCAATTCCTCACCATGTCGCCCCATTTGCTGGTGGCGAACCACCACGGCAATGAGTAGTTGACTTCGACCGCAGCATCACAGATGGCATCGATCGTCTGAAACGAGTAGAGGCCGTCCGGAATAATGATCTCGTCGTATACCTGGACCGTGCCGTATGTACTCCAATCGGTATAGTAAGGGTCACACTGCAGCGTCGCAGTCCAGAACGCCGGGAAGCCCGGGGCATCATCGGGGTCAATGTGCCCCGAGTTCTCACTGACCTGCCGCGGCTCACCGACCCACATGGCCTGGCCGTTTAACACATTGTACGGTGGCGGAAGGTTGGTGACCGTAACTCGAATCGCCACCTGCTGACTGGGATTCCCACCCACGATCGACAGGTGCCTGTTGGTGGCCCCGAGTACATCCGCCGAGGGTCGCGCGGCGCCCGGGCAGTTGGGAGGTTCACCGGATAGATCGCAGTCGACTCCGAAATCCAGGTAGGGAAGGATCCGCTCGTTGACGATGCGGTCGTGGAACCTCAGTTGGATGTTCCACATCCCGCCGGGACACGTGTGACAGTAGCTCATAAGCGTACCGTTCGGCGTCACGCTGCAGTCACCGCCTGCACAATTGTCGATGCGCGGAATCATAGCATGGGTGTGTGGGGCGCCGAAGTTGTGCCCAAGTTCGTGGGCAACAACCGTCACGTCCCAGTTCTGGGCATGGTTGTCTTGCAGCGGATACGGGAAATACCCGTTAATACCGGAAGAAAGCCCGTATTCGCGCACTGAACACAGCGCGGAAAGGTAGGCCACCCCCCCGCCCAAACTACGACCGGACAAGAAGTGGACCACATGACGCTCCACGTCGGTCATCAGGCTGTTCCAATAGTCCTGAAACTGGTAGAGCTGGTCGATGGTGCTGTCCCGATTCCACGGGTCGCTGCTGTCCGGCCAAAGGCGCAGATAGGTTATCGCCAGCTCAGCGTTGATATCACGGGCGTAGATCTCGGAAATGGCCCCGATCAAGGTGGCCGCGTAAGCGCCCGACGCCCCGGTGTTTCCCCCGAAAAGCCAACCGGTGAATTCCCAGTCGGTCTCGATGGCCAGTTCCACGCGGCGCCAGGGAACGGACGTTGCGGCCGCGTTTCCTGAAGCTCGCTGATCCTCGCCGGCGGGAAGAATGCGGGCATTCTCGAGGGCCGGTAGCTCGTCGATGCTGCATGTCCAGTCGCGCCACTTGATTGCGCCGGGTGGCAGGGCATTCAGGTCATAGACAACCGCGTCCGCTTCGTTCAACTCCCTCCCGCTGGACACGATGAACGTCTCATCGTCCAGCCGGATCAGCCCGTGGTTGCCGTGCGGGGAGAGACTCAGGAAGACGAGCGAGCCCGGCTGATCCGCGACCTGCCCGCTGAAGAGCGTGACGTCAGGTCTAGGAAGCGGGACATCCCCATCGGGCGTTCCAAGGACGATGCGGGCGTTGTCCGCAAACACCTCGACCCGGTGGAGTTCGAGGTCCACGCGCCGGTCCCTGCCCAATGCAAAGTTGGTCAGCACGACATCATCTGCCGGCCTGACGTCGCGATACGCGGTCCTGTCCAGCGCGAGACGGGTAACAAGCTCGTCTACTTGAATGTCAGCCACCTGCAGCGGCGACTCGAGGACCACACGACCTTCCCGCACTGGCGCTGCCGCCAAATCGGGCGAAACAGAAAACCATAGCAGCAAGCTAACCAAGCTCGCTACCGTTCCGATGCGGCCCATGCCGCTGGCCCGTAGGTGCATTCCAGACTCCTTGCTTACGTTAGGGAATCCCGTCCCAGCCCCACCTCAGGCGTGAAACTAAGCTTTTGGAGGAATAAATCAGCCCGGTTACTATATCACGATCACGTCCGTAACTCAAGCGTCACGAAGAAAGTTGCGTGACAGCGGCGACTATCAGGGCTCGAGACCTCGCCAAGTGCCGCAACGTGGGCAACACGAAGAGACCACTGTACGACTTGCAGTGAAAACGGCTTGCCGGCTTCCAGCCGTAGGGTGGGTCATTGACCCACCTGTTTCTCTCTTCGCCAAAAGCGAGGAACGGGGCACCGGTGCGCTCAGCAGTCAGCCATCAGCTATGAACCGTCAGCCGTCAGTCGAAGTAGCCGAATCCGCAATCCCCAATCCGAAAACCGCAATCCGCAAGCGGCAGAGAGCACCACCGTCACACACGCCAACAAATCACACTTTTGCCTCACCTGCCTTCTCCCTGGTCATATCGGCAAAGGCCGCAACGACAGCCAAACGGTTCCGCATGTCTCCGTCATATCTGACGATCTCGGCTCTCCCAGCGCACCATCAAACATCTACCCATGCTGTTCTCGATCTGGCTGAGCGCTGAGAATGCATCGAACCCGTCCGCAGGGTTCGGGCCGTCGCCGGCATTGTATCCACTTTTCGGAGAAACCTGCCGAGCCGCGGCAGGGATTCACTCAGATCATCGTGCTCGGGACCGCGCCTCCGACCGGCCTTGCCGCGGCAGGCGCCCTGCCTTATCCTGCCTGTACATTGACCAACAGCGCCTGCCGGAGCCCTTTCGTGGGCAGGAGTGTGACCAATGCAGCAAGGCCACTGCAACCGGGGTATGCTCGATCGCGCCTTGGTCCCGCGACTTAAGCCAAGGCGTCCCAGAAAAAGGGGACTGGCTCCGAGCAATAGCCCTCTTGCGACGCCGAAAACGGCTTCCCGCGAGGTGCCCGTCCCCTTTTTCAACCTGTGCCGCCTTTAATCCCACTGAAGGGCCTCGGCGGTTTCGGGGAAGAGGCGTTGTTGGCGTTCGACCATTTCGCGGTACAGGCCTTCATGGGTCATCAGGTCTGCGTGAGGGCCGATCTGCTCGATGCGGCCCTCGTGCAGCACAACGATGATGTCGGCGTGGATGATCGTGCTTAGGCGGTGGGCAATGACGAACGTGGTTCGCGAGGACAGCAGGTCGACGAGTGAGGCCTGGATGAGCAGTTCGCTCTCGGTGTCCAGGTTGCTGGTGGCTTCGTCGAGGATGAGGATCTCGGGATCAGCCAGAATGGCCCGGGCAATGCTTAGGCGTTGTCGCTGGCCGCCGGAGAGCTTCAGACCCCGCTCGCCGATCAGTGTGTCGTAGCCTTCCGGCAGTTCCTCGATGAAATCGTGGGCGTTGGCCCGCGTGGCTGCGTCGATTATGTCCCGGCGATCGGCGGATCGCCGCCCGTAGGTGATGTTCTCGGCCACAGTTCCGTCGAACAGGAACACCTCCTGCGGTACGATGGCCAGTTGCCGCCGGTAGCCGGCCAGGCGGATGTTCCGCAGGTCGATCCCGTTGACCAGAACGGCCCCGCTCGTAGGGTCGTGAAATCGGGCGACCAGGTCAACCAGCGTGGTCTTCCCGCCGCCGCTCGGCCCGACCAGCGCGACCGTGCTGCCGGCCGGCACATTCAGTGACACGTCCGCCAGCACGGGCAATCCCTCCCGGTATTCGAAGTTGACCGCATGGAAGGTAATCTCGCGGATCGGGGAGGGTACGTCGACGGCACCGGGCCGGTCGGGCTTCTCCTGCGGCCGCTCCAGGATGTCAAAGACGCGTTCCATGGCTGCCAGTGCCTGCTGCGTGGCACTCAACGAATTGACAATCTGCGAGACCGGATGGAGCAGCATGAAGGCATACATCTGAAACGCCACGATGTCGCCGATCGTGCCTTGCCCTTTGATCGCCAGGTACCCGCCGAATCCCACAACGGCCAGGCTGGTGGCGGGAATGAGCAAGCCCCACCCGGTGCTGACCACCAGCCGGAGCTTCTCGGCCAGCAGGTTCTTGCGGATGATGGTGTGATGAGCGACGGCATAGTCGCGCAGCTCTTTTCGCTCGCGCCGAAACGCCCGGACCACGCGGATGCCTCCGAAGGACTCGGTGACCCGGCCGTCGATCTCCGAACGCTCCTGGGCCATCGCCCGGTAGATCGGCCGGACCTTTCTGACCCATAGCAGGTTGATTAACACTATCGGCGGGATCATCGCCCCGGCAATCAGGGCCATCTGCCAGCTTATGAAGATCAGCACCGCGACGGTGAGGAGGACGCGAATGGCTGCAACGCCCGGCGTGATCAGGGCCATCTGGACCATGCCGGTCACCTTGTCGGTGTCCTGCGAGAGGCGTGAGACGATCCCGCCGGACTTCAGCTCGGCCAGTTCATTGAGCGGGAGCCTCAGGAAACGGTCGAAGAGCCTCTGTCGCAGCCGGAAAATCACCTTGGCGTTAAGCAGCGACATCAGAAAGCTGCGCGAAGTGTCGATCACCTGGGTGAAAAGAAGCAGGAGCACCATGGCACCGCAGACCGTCGTCAATCGCGTCAGCCTCTGGTCGACGGTCAGGGTCGATGCCGGAAGGATGTCATCGATGATGTATCGGGTCACCAGGGGCAGGATCATGGACAAACCGGCGCCGAGCAGGGCGAGTAGGAAGACCACAATGATCCGTCCCTTGTAGGGCCAGAGCCACCGGCGATATTCGCGCAGGTGGTCTTTGCGCTGCCGCCAACGGTCACGCCAATTGTCGGCTTCGGGGGTTGGGGAATCGGCGCCGTTGCGTTCGGGCTTTCGGAATGCCCGGTAGCGTTTCTTTGACGATTCCAGCAGTGGCATATCCCCTCGGGTGAGTGTCTGTCTGCAGCGGATGATTCAAGCGAGGCGCGGGTATCAGGTCGCGTTTACATCCGCGTGGGCTAAAGCCCGCGGCTCAGGGTAACGGTACCTTAAGACACCTCCATCAACAACAGGAACATCCCCCCGACGTATGTCAGGGCGATAAGGATCGAATCAAGCCCGAACCGGCCCAGCAGCTTGCGCTTGCTCTGGTACGCCAGCCCGCCGATGGCGATGGCGGTCAGGAGAATGGCCAGTAATCCAGCGATCAGGTTTTGCGTACTGTTCGACGCAGGACCGGCCAACATCACTGCATCACCGCGCAATAGCGAAACGATCTTGAGCATAGGGATCACGAAGATGTTAAACATGTTCGAGCCGAAGATGTTCCCGAGGGCCAGATTCAGGTTACCGAGCCTGACGGCTGCGATGCTGGTGGCGATTTCGGGCAGTGAGGTGGCCAGGGCCAGAAAACAAGCCCCCACGAACGTCGCCCCGAGTGGCCGGCCGATCATCTTAATCTCGTGAGTGCTGAGGACGTCGCCCAGCCGGGCGAGCCACCAGGAGGCGGCCACCAGGATCAGGGCCATTACGGCTACCTCGACGGACAATGCGGTCCCGAGGCTCTTACGCTGGGCTGCTGGATTGTCAATGCTGTTCTGGGTGCGCTCATACCGGTATGTAAGTCGGATGCATCCCAGATATGTGATCAGGATCAGAGCCACCCAGGCAAGTTCTGTGATCTGGGCAACGTTCGGCCTGGCCTCGAACTTGTCCATAAGCACGATGCCCAGCAGGGCAAGACCGATCAGCAGCAGTCCGAAGGAGCTGGTCAGTGCATGTAACGTGCTGACTCCCCGCAGGACCGATCCACCGCCCCACAGAGCGTTGAGCAGGAATATGATCGTGATGTTGAACGAGCAGCTCCCCAGGATGCCCCCCATGGCCAGATCGATATTGCCGATGGCGGTTGCAGTCCCTCCGGTGACCAGTTCGGGCAGACTGGTGACCGTTGCCAGCAGGATCAGGCCTATCCAGCCACTACCGACGTTGAGTCGCTTGGCGATGGTATCCGCCAATCGCGTGAACCGTGCCCCCGCGAAAATCACCACCAACCCTACGAGGAGCAACTCGACAAAAAGTGCCCAGGTCGGCAGCTCAATGGGAAACAGCAGTCTGCTTAGCAAAACCGGCTCATCCTTCCTTGACATCGGGTTCGGTGGTAGCCGCGATGAGGTGGGGATTATATCGGCGCGGCCAACGGTCCACCAATTGCAAAGGCGGGCCGATTTTGGAATCGCTATTCAGCGGCAAAGAACCGGGCGTCAGTCCCATCAGCCCCGACGCGCAGCCTCACCTTGCGCAGACAGCACGGGCAGCAGCCCTGATAGGCGGTACCCTCGGCGTTGCGATAGATGCGCGTGTAGACCCCGCAGCAGTCGAAGTGAATGCCGACCCACGGACGTCCATGTAGGCATCTGCGTCGGCGAGTCGAACCCGTTGGGTCTTCAAGGCCGTCGACATCCAGGCGGTAGGGTGGCGGATCCTCCATCAAGTGATCTATCGGCTTTCCGCCGAGTCGCTCTCAAGATGGTTGTGGACGAACGCCTCGATTGACTCGCGATGACGTTTACAGTGCTCAACAACATCGTCGATGTTCACCAGCAGCTCCGCACGTTTGGCGGCATCGCTCAGCTCGCGCGCGTTGATCCCCACGGTGTATCGGGCGGCCCGGGCAGTCGCATCGGCCAGAACGGCTGCGATTGCAAGATCACTCAACATATAGTGACTGGCCGCGGTCTTGAAATCGTCCATCGTCGAAAGAGCGTTGGAGGCAATCGCCGCCATCTCCATCGGCACGGTCGCGGCAGCGAGCACGGCGCCGTTGTAGGCGGCGTGGGCGGGGGAAGTCCGCGCAGGCTGAAGCCTGCGGCTCGCTGCAGCCTCGGTCATGTCGGCATAGGCTGTCGCATCTTGCGTGATCAAGGCCCGAAGGAGCTGATCCATGCGGTGAAAACGCCTGGCTGTCGTTTCCATCTGGTCGCGGACGGCCGGCTCGGTTTTCTTGCGCACCGAAAAAGCAACCACCATGCGGGCTAAGGCGCAAGCCAGCGCCCCAGCCATACCGGTCACGCCGCCACCACCCGGCGTCGGCGTTCGGTCGCCAACTTGATCGAGATAGCTGTCGATACTGAGTTTGGCAAAGTCGTCCATTTATCACCTTTTCCGTGCGGAGTGTGTCGGCCATGTATGGCTGGCCTCCCGGACAACGGTAGCACCATCCGCGTGTTCACCGTTCCCGGGCTGGAGATACTTCGCGAAGATCAGGGCAGTGATTCGGGCCACTACATCAACGTAGGCCAGGCGCCCCGTACGTCAAGTCCGGCCATTTTCAATAGCCGCAATAGGGATTGGCCATGAAGTCTGAGCTGCTGAAACACAACTGGAACAGCCAGAAGTCGGTCAGATCGACATCGCCATCCTCATCGACGTCGATGTGGTCACATTCGGGGTTGAGCGTTGCACTGCCCGGCCCGGTTACGCAGGATACAAAGGTCGCTGCGTCCTCGGTGTCCACGTCCAAATCGGCGTCGAAGTCGCCGTAAGAAAACGGCACCGGATCGGACAGGTGAAGAAAGCCGCTCAGGCTTAGCGACGGCTCCAGGATGACGTTTCGGTTCCAGAAGAAGTTCATGCCCAGTATGCCGTCGAGTAGACCTCCCTCCGGGGAAGGCAGGTCAAACACGATGAACGGTGCCCGCGAGAACTCCAGCGCACCGCCTCGGGCGTTGATCTTTACATAGTCTATGTAATAGCCCTCGACGTCCTCGACGAGCCCGCCAACACCGCACACGTCGACCAGAAAGTCCGGTTCGTATGGAAGGCTGAGATTGGCTGCGATGGCCGTGCTCATGATCGAACTCTGCGAACCGGTGTCCACGATGACGCGCATCGGCTGCACCGGATTGGTGGGGTGAGGTTCGCCCTCGAGCACGAGGATCGTTGTGAAAAACGCCCCGCCTGTTGGGATCGCGCCGGGCATTAGCGACAAGAGCGTGGGGATGATCGGGGTCTGCAGGTCCTCAAAATCCACATAGTAGTTCGCCGTGGTTGCCAGCAGAGATAGCCCGCCGAACTCGATGGACACGCTGCGCGAGAATGGGGGCAACGGATCGAATGGATCTTGAATCTGCACGTCCGGTCCGGTGTAGAATACCCCGTCGACGCTGACTATTTGCGGTGTGTCTACGCTGATGACCGAGTTGTAGAAGGCCAGAAACGGCATGCCGATGACCGCGGTCACGACCTCGCCGGTACCGCAGTCGATGGCCGGCGCGGCAAGTCCGCAAACGTTGGAATGGCCAACCAGAGCGTTGTAGTCCAGCGTACCGTCCACCTCGATGGCGGAAAGACCCGCCGCAAAGAATCCGACCGGCATACTGACGTACGCGTCGACCTCGCCGCCGACGCCGCCGATGGGAATCGAATTCGAGGTCAGGTTGGAGCCGAACAGGCCAAGGGCATCCGCAAAACTGCCCGCCGCCAGGTTCACGTCAGCACCGCTGTCCAAAAAGCCGATCACGAAGTTCGGGTCAGCGAGTGGGTTAAGAGGCAGGCCGACATATGAGCTCTGCAAATCGTGCTCAAACTCGAAATCATAGCCCAGTGGATGCCCTTCGTCCGTTGTGGTGATTGCCACGAGCGGGGAGAAGCCCGCTAACCGCGGACGAGGATAGGGATAGAACACGGCGGCCGCGGCGCCGACCGCGTCCGCTCTGGCTGGTCCAGGCCGCACCTCAACGATCGTCTGACCGTGTCCCGCGCGGATGCGGGTCTCCCGCCTCTGGTCTTCCGCATGGGTGGCACCGGCCTGCAAAAGGCACACCAATAGGGCCACGCTCGGTCCGAGCGTCGCCAACAGATTCCTTCCCCGAAGATTCACCAGAGCATTCTCTTTTATCGTGTAGCGGCCGGCCCCTGTGCCGGCCGTGACTAGTCCCGTGTTTCTCGAGTAATACGACTATACGCTGGACCGAGAATCCTGTCTCGGCAACTGCCAGAGGACCGAGAAGGGATTCTCGGTCCAGCGATGATAGTCGCGGTTTTCATGAAACACGGCACTAGATCGTCCAAGCAGTCGTTTATCTAATCCTAGGAGGCATCAAGGTCTCATTCAAACGCCGGCGGCAAGTTCCCCTACGACCTCCTTAAGCAGGTCTTTCAGCGTCACGATTCCCAGCATTTGGCCTCCATGGTCCGTAACGACGGCCATGCCTCGCCCGGCTCGTTTCAATCGCGTGATGGCGCTGCCCACGGTTTCGTGGGGGCTCAGGACCAGTGGTGGCTGCAGGCACTCACCGACCGTTTGCCAGTCATCCGATTGCAGGAGCTGGTCGACCTTGATCAGCCCGATGATGTGCCGCTGGTTGGATTCGTAGACGGGCAGTTGAGCATGCCCCGTTCGGCGCGCCATGCGCACCAGCCCCCGTCGGTCAACATCCGCACCGATGACAGTGACCCGGTTACGCGGAACCATAACGGCATGCAACAGCGTTTCAGAAAGCCGGCACACCCGGTCGATCAGGTCGGCTTGATCCTCCCCGAGCATGTTGTCTGCAAGGGCCTCTTGAAGCAGCATCGCCACGCGCCGCTTCGGCGGAAAGCCAAGCCCGTGCTGTGTGGGTACACCGGCGAGGCGGTTGATGACCCCGGCCAGTCGTTTGAGGCTCCAAACCAGACCGATCAATCGAAACAGCCGGTTGAAAAAGGCAAGTAGTCGGCTTCCTCGTGCCAGCAGCGTGTCAGCATGGAGTTGAAACAGGTTTTTGGGTACCACCTCACCGAACACGAATATAATCGGTGTTAGCAGCACGACAGTATAAAGCTCGGCGTCGGTCTCGTCGAAATGCCATAGCTCGGCAAAGAGGTAGGCGACGGCGGCAGTAGTGACGTAGTTCGCCATGTTCGTGCCGATGAGCATCACCGAGAGCGCCCCCTGCTGGTCCCCGAGTACACCTGCGAGGTGAAGGGCCCGTCCGTCGCGCTGCTTGACAGCCAGGCGCAACCGCAAGCGATTTACGCAATACATCCCGGTCTCTGCGCCGGAGAAGAACGCCGACATGAATACCCCGACTGCAATTACCGCACCCACGATGCACCAGCTCATGACGGGTCCTCCGCCTGGACCGCCGCGTCGGCGTGGCGGCGGAGCAGGACCCGCTCGATCCGCCGTCGTCGCATGGTCTCTACCGTGAGCGTCAGGTTGCGGATGCGGATGGAGTCGCCGGTGCGGGGCAGCCGCCCGAGCCTTGCCAGAATCAGACCCGCGACCGTATCGATATTACGGTCGATCTCGCCGGCGCCGAAGCGATCCGCCCAGACACGGGCGCTCAAGTCGCCCGACAGGCGGTAGGTATTCTCGTCTAATCGCTCGGTTGTTATGGCCGGGCGCGGCGTCTCTGCGTCGGGAAGCTCGCCCACGATCGATCCAACGATGTCTTCAGTGGTGACCAGGCCGGCCGTCCCGCCGTACTCATCCACGACAACGGCCAGGTGCATGTTCTCTGTTCTGAAATGGCGAAGTAGCTGCATCAAGTTGGACTGCTCGGGTACGAAACGGACATGGCGGATAAGCCCTTTAAGTGGTGTGTCGGGGTTGAGGTAGAGGTCGCGGGCGTATAGTACGCCTCGGATGTCGTCCAGGTCGCGACCATATACCGGCAGGCGGCGCCGACCCGATTCCCGGATCGTTCGTAGAGTCGCAGCCCGGTCCCCATCGATTTGAATCGAGCGGATATCGACACGCGGCGTCATCACCTCGCGCACACTGACCTCGCCCAGTGCCACGGTGGCCTGCAGCATTTCGCTTTCCGCCGAATCAATGACGCCCTCCTGGGCTGAATGATCCACCAGAAGCCTTAGCTCCTCCGTGGTGACAGTGTCCGTCACCGGTGACCGCGGCGCGAGCAACCGTGTGATAGGTTCAACCAGTAGCCGGGAGAGAATCCACTGGATGGGTCTTAGAATGACTTGCAGTATCCCGATCAGACCGCCCGCCGGCGGCGCGAACCGCTGCGGACCTGACAGGGCGACGGCCTTGGGCAGCATTTCTCCGAAGACGATGACCGCAAGCGGCACCATCACACTGCCGGCGGCGGCGACGGCGGCGGAGGCCTCCCCAATACGCCGGAGAGCGAAAAACGAAAGTGCGAAGATGGCCACATTGATTGCCGTGTTGGTCATCAACACGGTCATCAAGACCTGGCGCGGCTGCTGCATTAGCAGGTATACGCGGCGGCGCAGCGGCCCCGGCGTGCGGCGGAAACGGTATAAGGCCTGACGGCTCAGGCCGAACAGCGCCGTCTCCGACGCCGAGACAATGCCCGAGCAAACCAACAGAAGTGCCAGTGCAATCCACAACATCACAAATGTATTCTATCGCATTCCAATCGACGCCGATTCCGACCGTCCACGAAATTGCCGGGTTAGGGTGTACGTTCGGAGCGTTCAACCTGCTGCAGGGAGGCGTCAAATCGAGCGACTAGCTCTGTCCTACCGGAGCTTCGAGCCAGATCTTGTCCGCTTTTGAGAATATTGGCAGCTTCCTCATACTGTCCGTTCCGGCGATAGGCCTCACCGAGGTGGTAGTATGTCAAGGGATCTCCGGGGTCCAGCCGGATGGCGCGGCTTAGCTCCGCGACGGCAAGCGAGTATTCGCCAAGTCCGACGTAGATCCAGCCAAGAGTATCGAGCGTGGCCGAGCGATCGGCTATGGCAACGGCTCGTTCGGCGTAGGGACGGGCCAGTTCGTGCTCCCCAAGTCCATCCGACAGAACGTAGGCCAGGTTGTTCAACGTGATCCAATTGTCATCGTTGTATCTGAGGGCTTCTTCATACGCCCGGCGGGCGCCAGCAGGGTCGCCGGCCACCTGGTGGAGATCGCCCAGCTCGTGCAGCAGGTCAGCCCGCTCACTGTTGTCCGTTGAGGATTCGAGCAGCCGCTCGATCTTGGCCGTGGCGTCGCCGTATCGCTCGGCCATGACGTAGAGCTGGGCGAGAATCTGGTCGTTTGCCCGTGCCATCGCAGGGTCGGTCTGACTGCCTTCAAACAGCGCGATGGCTTCATCGTTGGGAAAACCCGCGCGCACGTCGGCCGTTACGATTCGCCGTACCTCGGATGAGTCGAGCATGGCCAAGTCCATAGCCCGTCGAAACTGCCGGATGGCCTCAGCCGTTTGATCGGCTTTAGCCAAAAGGAGTGCATATCGTGAGAGCAGTGCCGGCGTCAACTGGTCGCTTGGTGCATGCGTTTGATAGTATTGGACGCCCTCTGCGGGTTTATCCAGCCGCAGGTACATGTCCAGGACTCTGGTGACGGCTTCGGCCATGTAGCCGCTGATCTGGGCCCCACGCCTAAAGTCGGACAGCGCCTCCGCGCGGTCGTCCAACGTTAGGGAGATTTGGCCGCGCAGGTAGAACCAGCGGGCGTCGGGTTTTTCGCCGGCGCTGTTGATCTGAGCGGTGACGATCCTTTCCGCATCGGCGAACCGTTCTTCTTGGATGTAGGCTCTTGCCAGCTCCTCGAGCGCCTTCGCGGAGTCAGGTGCGTCTTGCGCCAGAGACTCGAGTTCACGAAGCCACAAATCCTCGTGTCCCGCCAACTGGCGGAGTCGGGCGAGCAGGAACCTCGGCTCTAGATTGAGCGCCAGCGGATTGGTGCGTTTGATGGTCTCCAAGTCTTCGACGGCCGCCCCGACACGCCCTCGGGCGCTTTGGTGGAGCGCACGCTGATACAGTGCGTAGGGATCGTTGGGCATTCGGGCCAGATATTCGGACAGAGAGTCGATCGCCTCCTCTATCTCTCCTGTCCGGGCGTGCACCTCGCTGCTAAGAAGCAGCCCTGGCGCATGGTCGGGGAATGTGGCCAGAAGCTCCTCAACGGTTTGTCGTGCCGCCTGGATGTCATTGAGTTTCCTGTGCAGCAGGCAGGATGCCCGAGCTGCCAGGATTCGAGGCAGTATGGGCGATTGGGCGCTGCGGGCCTGCGCGA
Organism: Planctomycetota bacterium; assembly: GCA_030616775.1. GTDB lineage: Bacteria > Planctomycetota > Phycisphaerae > UBA1845 > UBA1845. Next base: position 13,528 of record JAUWWQ010000010.1, on the reverse strand, counting down.
TGGCCTTGTCCAGCCATGGCAGGGCCTTGTCGGGACGGTCGGCACTGCGGAGATAGAACTCAGCCAGGCTTTGGGTTACCTCTAAAGTCTCAGCGATATCCGTGGCTGTAAGAAGCGTGTCTTCTACCGCGTCCAAATCACCCTGGCTTAGATGATGTGCGGCGATAAGGATGTGAGCGTTGGCCTTCTGCTCTACTGTGGAGCGCGACTGGGCATATCTTGTGACCAGCTGAAGCGATCGCTCGATACGGCCGGTGCGGCGATAGTACCTGCTGACAGCTACCATCAAGTCCTTGTCGTCGGGGCGGAGGTCCAGAAGGCGGGCGTAGTAGTCATCGGCTTTCGCCGGATCATTGGCAGCCTCACACAGCGTCGCCAGCCTGAGGAGGTTCTGAATGTCATCAGGGTTTGCTTCCAGAAGTTTCTCGCGTCGCGCGATTGCGGTCTGTGGGTCGGCTTGCTCCTGTCGGAGGAGGATTTCGGCTTGAATCCACGGATCGTAGGGAATAAGGCGCTGGCAGGTCACCAGGGCCTGTTCGTAGGCCTCGGTGTCGCCTCGTGCCTTGGCGAGCGTAGCCAGGCCTTTGTGGGCGTCCCCTGCATTGGGGTTGACCTGGATGGCCCGCTGATACGCCCGCTTCGCTTCTTCGATCCTCCCGAGCATCTGCAGAGACTGTCCTAAATGTGTGAGGGAGCGGGCGTCAGTGGGCTGTACCGCGACGGCCTGGCGGAAGGCGTTGACCGCAAGACCGTATTCCTTCCGGTGCATGTGATACAGGCCGAGGACGGACTTACCGCCCGCGCCGTCCACATTGTATCGTTCGGCGGCCTCGCGCGCGGCTTCCAGGGCCTCAGCGTCATCCATTCCGGCCGCAACGCTTAATTTCGCGTTGAGCAGCGCCCGGTGTTGGGCTATGGTGGCGCTTTGTGCCACCGCTGTGTCTTTGGCAATGAGGTGTTCGAGGGCCTGGTCTATAAGCTCCAGCGCCTTGGGTAGATCCTTTTTACGCAGATAGAACCCCACAAGAGCCAGCGTGCGCTCGTAGGGATCTTGCACCGTCTCGATGATCTCCAGCATCGCACGATCACGTTCATCAGGCGACAGGTCCTCTCGCGTCACTACCGACAGCCTCTGTAGCTGCAAGTCGTCCGGTTCAACCGTCAGGGCTGCATCCACGATTGCCCGGGCCTCTTCCATCCGTTCAGCACTGGAGAGTTCACGGACGGCAGCGCCCACCAGGCGCGGATCGGCAGGATCTTTCTCCAGGGCATCACGCAAAACCGCGATTGCCCCTTCGACCTCGCCCTCGAGCGAAAGCTGCCGGGCCGTCAATATCGCCCGGACCACGCGGTCCCCCAGAAGACGACCTGCCTCTTCCCGGCGACCTTTTCGTTCGTACACGGCGGCCTTGAGTCGTAAAGCACCGTTGTTGTCCGGATCAGCGACCAGTATCTGATCGCTGATCGCCAGGGCCCCATCGAACTCGTTGTTTTGAAACAACACTTGGGCGTAAAGTGTCCAGAAGTTGGCATCATGGGAGCGCTCTTGCCTTGCTGCGTCGATGACTTCTTCGAGCACAGCCTTGGCTGCCCCGGCTTCGTTGAGCTTGAGATGCAGCCGTGCCAGGATCAGCTTGTTCTCCCAGTTGACGGCGTCGTAGGATCGATAGGCTTCTTCGGCAGCTCGAAAGTCCTCGAGGGCCGCACGGTCCAGTCCCCGCGCCAGCTTCACGCGGCCCGCTTGCGTGTGAACACGAGGATGGGAGGGGAACTCACCCCGGGCATCCGCGACGTATTGCTCTGCCCTGGTCAGGTAGGTTTCTCGTCGGTTCTGATCGCCGGCCTGGTGCACTGCGACAGCCTCGGCAACGCATGCCTCCGACGCCTGGATCATCAGACTGAAGGTATTGATCCTGTTGCGAGGCCCTTCTGTTCCCTTCCTCGAAAAGCCCCGTTGCAGGCGACTCTCGCACAGCTCGATCACATCCTTGTGGCGGCGGGCGGACTTGTACAACACCGCCAGGTGCAAGTAGGGATCGAAGTCCTCGGGATCGGCTTGTATACACTCTCTCAAGACGGCTTCGGCTTCCTCAAACAACGCCTGTGTGGCTTCATCGTCGGGGTTGTCTCGAGCGGCGCGGGCCCATTGTTGCGATGAGAAGACCGCATACCCCAACTTGGCGTCGAGTAACACGGTCGGTTCGTCTTCCGCGAGGGTGAGGCTTTGATGGAAATACGCCTCGGCCTCGTCAAGCCGTAGCTGAAATGCCAGGTATCCGGCGTAGGCCAGGCGGACTCTGGCGGCCTCGGCGCCCGGGGAGGTATGTCGCTCGATCAGTTCGCCATAGATCCGCTCACCCTCTTCGGCGCGATTCTGGCGAATGTAATAAGACGCCAGATCAAGAGCGTAATCGGCGGAGTCCTTGGCCAGCTCAACCGCGATGCCCAACTCCGCCTCACCACGCCGGGCATTTCCTGCGTCACGCCTGACCAAGTTGAGTAGTGCCAGACCGTTGGCATTATGGGCCAGCGCCGCCTGGGCCGGCGTCTTCTCGGCATCGGTGTCCAGCAGCGTCTGAGCGGCTTCCTGCACCAGCTCCCAGTCCTCGATTCTTCCGTAGAGCCGGGCCAGTTCGAGCAAGAGTTCGAGTTGGCGAATATGGGCCTCGATCAGGTCCGGCTGGTTGATTAGTGCCGTACGCCAGCTCTGCAGGGCCTTGCCGACCTCGCCGTCGTTGAGCCACATTTCACCGTGGGCAACGAGATGAGTCGCGTCATCACTTCGTTCCCATGCCTCCCTGTAGAAAAGCGCCGCCGTCTCCCAGTCCCCATCGCCCTCATAGCGCCTGGCGAGCTCCGTGTAGTAGACGGGATCGCGCGACTGCAACTGACGGAGCATCAGCACCGACGCTATAACCATCATCAAAAACGCAGACAGCGTCAGGAAAACAACAAGGTTCTTATTGAGTTGTTTCTTCGCCATGGCGACCTACTCCTAGCCGGGATCCGGCTCCGACTTCTCCCGCAGCGGCTGATCATTCGCAGCCGCGCCCCGGCGTGCCGCTTCTTCTGCGGCATGAAAGTCGGGCCAATGCACCGCAAGCAGCACCGGCAATACACGAGCGAAAAGCTTCCTGGACCCTTCGATGCATTGAGCCCGCGTGGCCTTGGGAAAGCTTAACTCGACCTTACTGAAATAGGCATAGGTGTTCGTCAAGTCGTTGATCAGCACCCGGACACCGGTGCGACTGGCTACGAACTTGCCATTGCAGTGGAACGTGTAGAGTACTGACTCTTTGGCCCGATCACGCAACGATGTCTGTACGAACGTGCACACCCGAACCGGGAGTTTCCTGGAGCCGGGTGCCAGCGAAGGAACCACAATTTCGATGTTCTCATGCGGCTGCGCCGGCTCGTAGCCCGCCCCCAAATAACATATATCCGGTCTGTGGGGGACCAGATTTCGGCCGCCGCTGTCGTAGGTGATGAAGAGGCGAGCGTGCCGTAGCGGATCACTCGGCGGCACACTGGTATCCTCGAGCGCCCAGCTTAAGTATTCATCTGTTCCAAGCGCCTCTACTACCGTCGGTTCGAGAACGTGTCGCTCTCGTATCCGGTACGGAAGAATCGCCTTTTCGTTCAGGGCGGCCAGGCGAGCCTTGAGGGGTAGGTGAAGCTTGGCATGTTTGATATTCAGCCGCTTGGCCACAGGACCCGCAAGTATCGCGGCGGCGGCAAGCATCAAGAACGCCACCAGAAAAGGTGGGGTCACAGTGCTTGAAGCAAGTCTTTGTGCTGCTCGTTGTGTCTGTGACTGCATGTGGCCAAATTGCCTGTGGCAGGCCGATCGTGCACTTTAGAGCTTAAGCCGCTCATTTCCAGGCGTCAAATCGGCATTGCCGGTTGCTTTCATTCACAATGTCCTCCGTGGTTGTGGAGAATCGGAGGCTGCTTGCCGTGCGAGCCCGGATTCGCTCGGACCTGCCGGATGGCCCCGAGCAGTCAGAAGAGCTTGGCTGATCCATCTTCTGTGTAATCGGTCTGAGTTTTGGTACAGGCCAGGCCTCAGTCGTCCGATAAGATTTCGCGGTGAGCATGTGCGCTGGGACCGCGCGAGGCCGCCAAAAAACTCGGTTTCACAAGGCTCAGGACAGATGCTGTCAAAGCGCCAGCAGCGAGTACCGTGCGTTATCAACGGGTGCGGGGGCCATGGGCGCGTCGTACTCGATATCCTTGTCAACGCCGGTGAACACGAGGTGGTCGGGTTCGTCGACTCGAACCCGGACATGACCGGCCGTCGAGTGGACGGCATTAAGGTGCTCGGGCGGCCTGACGACCTTCCGCGCATCCGTGACCAACTCGGCGCTCAACACACGATCATCGCGGTTGGAGACAACGGTGCGCGCCGGGCCCTGGCCGATCACGTCGAGACCGTAGGCTTCGAGCTCATCAATGCTATTCACCCCTCCGCCAACTTGGCTCGCAACGTCATCTTGGGTAGAAACATCGTTATCGCTGCCGGTGCGCTGGTTTGCGCCCATTGTCAGATCGGCGACTCCGTGATTCTCAACACCGGCTGCTTAGTCGATCATGAGTCGTTGATCGGCACCGCGACGCACATTTGCCCGGGAGCCAGACTTGCGGGTCGGGTGACGGTCGAGTCCGGAGCGTTCGTCGGTATTGGTGCAACGATCATTCAAAATGTCCGCATCGGCTATGAGGCCGTGGTCGGTGCCGGGGCCGTTGTGACCCACGATGTCGCCCCCATGTCAACGGTGGTCGGCGTTCCTGCCAGGGAGATCAAGAAAGTCCAAAAGGCGGCGGACATGCACATGTGGCGCGTCCCCGGACGTGCCCAACCTGCTGAGCTGGAAACACCCATCCCCGCCAGAGCACCATAGGCTTCACAGTCATTCGCTACAGATGCATCTCCCATCGCTCAGCCTCGTTTTCCAGTGGTCACGTGGCAAACTCGCTTGGTGCAGGTAAGTCTCCTTCCCGTGAAACTCCTCGTTCCTGTTTCGTGAGAGTTCATCGTCTTCCAACCGATTGGCCTATCCCGGAAGGAGGTGCATTTCATTCGACTCAATAGCGTCCGGGATCAGGGAAGAACCGACGCCCCCAACCCTCTTCATCGCTTCCCTGCTCCAGGACCTTTCCCCACCGGCACATAGCCTGATCCATGATCGTTGCTATATGACCATGCGCAATTGTGCGACACCGTCCTGCTCATTTCACCGCGCGGGCGCGATCGCGGTTTCACACCGAGCAGCATGCCAACTACCATGTACTTGGCCTCTCGATGAAGTTGCCGGCGCCATCAGGAATTCGCCGTGGGAATTGAGCGAACTTCAGGATGTTCAGCGGAAGGCTTTTGTCCTTGTCGGCCGCGGAGCGGAGTTCGACAGCAGCACCTCGCTTGGGATCACGCGCAGGCACGTAGACAAATACTCTCTTTCTGGGGCAGATGTTCTTCACCCGGTTTACGGCCGGGACCAGGTCGGAGTCACCGCTGACCACGACGAATTGGTCACAATTGTCCTCGTGGGCATCCTGGAGCATCTGCACGGCGATATTGACATCTGTTCGCTTTTCCTCCGGCATGTTGAAGATGCGGTCTCCCTGGTACTCGCATGCCCTGACTCGACATCGCACCTGTTTGGTTTTGAATTTGCCGAGGAAAACCGTGACGAGTGGAAGCGTTTCGAGGGCTTTCAGATAGCTAACCTGGCTGGGTCGATGCGGGCCGTCAATCAGAGCGGTGAAGTAGTAGATCCTGCGGAGGTCGTCGGCGGGCCTGAGAAGGGTGAAAAACCGCTGGATGTTGAGCCATTTCTAGGAACTATCCTTGACAGCCCCGTAGTAGAGATTGAAGCCGTCGATGTAGACGATCGTTCGGCTGAGCACCGCTCCTCCCAGACCCCGGACACAAAAAAACAGGCAGCCATATAGGCTGCCCAACCGGCATTACGCCGGGGAGTCGTACCTAAAACATACCACAAGTTGACAAAGAGTCAACATCATGGTTACAAAAAGTCAACAGCATTTTGCCGTATACCGTAGCGCCTGCGTAGCACCGGGGTTTCGGGGCATCCTACCTACTGAGGGCTGCGTGACGTAAGCGCTTGTCAAGTAAGAGCTTATGAACTGGGCCGTCAGGACTCGAACCTGGAATCTTCTGATGCGCCATCACATGGCAGGGCACACGAACCGGACATCCCGCATCGGGCGTTCCCACAGCCGCAGCCGTCGGACTTGCCGGTAAGCGTCCGGTAGAAAAACCTGCCCGCCAGGAGCAATACCATTCCCACGATGGCCCCTACGACAACGTTCTCGACCAAGGTCATTCCCTCCTAGCCGGCGCCGGCCGTGAACACACTACCCACTTGATAGACTACGGTCGTCAACACGTAGGCCAGCGTGGTTAGTCCTCCCAACTGAAACAGGGCCCATTTCCATGAGCCGCTTTCCCGTTTGGTGACGGCGACGGTGGCCATACACGGAGCGCTCACGAGACAAAACAGCATGATGCAGAAGGCCTGCAGCGGCGTATAGCTCTCGTGCAGGCGCTCACGTAGTGGATCGGATTCCTCATCAGCCTCGCCCACCGCGTAGACAATGCCCATCTGCGCAACGAACACTTCCTTGGCGGCGAAAGCTCCGATGAGGGCCGTTCCAATCTTCCAGTCAAAACCCATCGGTCTGAGAAGAGGTTCGATCGCGTGACCGATACGACCGGCCATCGTGTAAGCCAACTCCTCCGCCTGCATCGCTTGTTCGATCTCGTCCATCTTCGCTGCCAGAGTCTCGGGATCCGATTCGTATGCAGACTCGGCCGCCGCAATCTCGGCAGAATACACTCGGCCAAAGTCCGTCTTCTTGGGATAGTTGGTCAGCGCCCAAAGAATGATCGATATGCCCAGAATGATGGTGCCGGCCTTCCTAAGATATAGCCAAGCCCGCTCCCAGGTGTGAATCAGCGTGCCCTTAAGCGTGGGCAGGCGATAGGGCGGCAACTCCATGACGAAAGGGGGTGCCTGACCTTTGAGGAGGGTCAACTTCAGCAGCTTCGCACTGCACACCGCCAGGATGATGCCGATGACGTAGATCGTCCATAGCATCGGTCCGTGCCAGGAGTGTGGGAAGAAAGCTGGGATGATCAGTGCGTAGATCGGAAGGCGAGCTCCGCAACTCATGAGCGGCACAACTAGCATCGTCGTCAGTCGGTCTTTTCGATTCTCGATGGTGCGCGTGGCCATGATCGCCGGGACGGAGCATCCGAAGCCGATCAACATCGGTATGAAGCTCTTTCCGTGCAACCCAATCTTGTGCATGAACCGGTCCATGATGAACGCGGCTCTGGCCATGTAGCCCGAGTCTTCCAGAATGGTGATCGCCACGAATAACAGCAGTATATTTGGCAGGAAAACGATCACTCCTCCAACGCCGCCGATGACGCCATCGATAAGAAGTGACCTGAGGGCGCTTTCTGAACCCGGAGACCACCAGGAGTCGATCACCTTACCGAGCCAGCCAAACAGGCTCTCGAGCCAGCCCATGGGGGGATCGCCGAGTGTGAACGTAAGGTGGAAGACCAGGTACATCAATCCGAAGAAGATCGGCAGGCCCCCAACTCGATTCGTGACCACTGCATCGATCTGGTCGGAGGCCGTATGACGAGCTTCTACCGTGGAACGAACCGCTTCCGTGCAAGCACCGCTGATGAATCCATACCGTTGACCCGCGATGATTACCTCCAGAGGATGGCCGAACAGCTTCTCCAGGCGCTCGGCAGTCTGCTCGACAGCGCCGAGGATCTCCTCCGAGCCCACCTTCTTCCGTACATCCTGGTCACTCTCCAACAACTTGATGGCCAACCACCGCGGTGGGTATTGCCCCAACGGCGTACCGCTGGTCGTGATCAGGTCGGAGATCCTTCCGATTTCGTCTTCAAGCTCCTTCCCGTAGCTGACCGACACATGCTCAGGCTGCTCGTTCGTGGCCGCGGATACGATGGCGTGGAGGAGTTCGCTAGTCCCCTCGTTTCTGTGGCCCACAGTGGGAACCACGGGCGCCCCGAGTAGTTGAGACAGAAGTCCGAGGTCGAACTTGATTCCGCGTGCCGCGGCAACGTCGCTCATGTTGAGGGCCAACACGAGGCGCACATTCATCTCCATCAACTGGGTGGCGAGATAGAGATTCCGTTCAAGGTTTGACGCATCGAGGATGACCACAACGACATCCGGCCGCTCGTTGATGATGTAGTCCCTGGCCACCATCTCTTCCCCGGAATGCGCTGTCAGGCTGTACGTGCCGGGCAGATCGACGACGCTCATCTTGATGCCGTGGTGCTCGCAGGTTCCGGTCTTCTTCTCGACGGTCACGCCCGGGTAATTCCCCACGTGCTGCCGCGCGCCCGTCAGGTTGTTGAAGATGGTGGTTTTTCCTGAGTTCGGATTGCCGGCCAGGGCCACGTCGATATGCCGCGACCGGGTGGCTGTTTTCCGCTGGTTCTGGTGTTCGGCAACACGCATAATGTTTGCCATCACGAACTTCCGCTGCAAAAAAACACGCCGTATCCGTTTGTTACGGTATGACCAGGATCTTGCTCACCATGCCCCGGCCTAGGATCAGGCGGGTCCCCTTCACCGACACGATGAAGGGGCCTTTCGCGCTGCTGTTGACGACTTCCATCTCCACGCCCGGCACCAGCCCCATGGAAGCGAGGCGTGCAGTAAGCCTCCGTCCTGCGCATACCGTGTGAAGGCGAGCCTTGCGGCCTCTATCGATCAGCGAAAGCGGTACCATCCCGTCTCTCCTGTCGCAAACCCAATCGCGCGACGTCCCCGTCTCCTGATTCAAAGCAACTCGACCGTAACCTTCTCCGCTTCTTCCTTTCTAAGTGAAAGGTGATATCCCCTGACCTTGATCTCAATCGGATCACCAAGGGGAGCGATCCGACCCATCTCGATGACCGATCCCGGGGTGAGGCCCATGTCAACGAGGCGTTTATTGATTTCGCCCCGTCCCTTGATACGCTCGACTTTGGCCTTCTGACCCGGGCTCAGTTCCGCTAGAGCGACGGTCATCACAGCTTTCCTCCCAGCTTCGGACTTTTTCTTTGTGACATCGTCCAGACACGAGGCGATACAGCGCTCGCAATTGTCGAGGTTGCCGTGCTCGCAGTGGTACCTGAAGCCCTTGATCCACTTGGCTCCACCGCGTGGACAAACCTCCACGAACTCGACGAACTCAATGAGCCTCTCGAGGATGGGGGGGGGGATGGCGTGTTCCATCTCACAGGCAGCCTTGTCTGCGGCGCGTTCGTCAACCAACAACACCTTCACCAGAAAATCACGCAGAACCTCATGCCGCCGGACCACTTCCCGAGCGGCCGTCTCCCCCTTGGGGGTAAGCGTGATCACTTCGTAAGGTGCGTAGTTGACGAGTCCCTTCTCGGCCAGGGCATGCAAGGCTCCAGTCACCGAGGATTGGCCGACCTTAAGGCGCTTGGCGATATCTCGGGCCCTGGCGACCTGCTCCTCCGCAACCAGGTGGAAGATGGTCTCCAAGTAATCCTCAAGGCTGGCGCTGAGCTTCATGGTTGTAGCCATCGGGGCCGCTCCTGTTATCGAACGCCCAAGAAGTTCACCCCTCCAAATATTCTACGGTATACCGAACTTCTGTCAAGGCCATCGGGGCGATCTCGGCATTTTTTTTGTTTTCGGCCGACAAAAAGGGGACTGGCTCAGAGCTCATGGCCAGTCACGCCACAGAGAAACACCCCCACGCGAGGTGCCTGTACCCTTTTTCACGGCTCCGAGCTCATGGCCCGTCACGCCACCGAGAAACGCCCCCGGCGAGGTGCCTGTACCCTTTTTCAACCAACACCTGATGCTTCCGCGACAACGATTCCGAAAGGGGACCGGCTCCGAGCTCATGGCCCGTCACCCCACCGAGAAACACCCCCCGCGAGGTGCCTGTACCCTTTTTCAACCGAAAGGGGACTGGCTCCGAGCTCATGGCCCGTCACGCCACCGAGAAACGCTCCCCGCGAGGGGCCTGTACCCTTTTTCAACCTGATGCTTCCGCGACAACGATTCCGAAAGGGGACCGGCTCCGAGCTCATGGCCCGTCACGCCACCGAGAAACGCCCCCCCGCGAGGTGCCTGCCCCCTTTCCCGCACTATTTTGACGTTTCGATGTTTCGACGTTTCGACGTTTCGACGTTTTGACGTTTCGACGTTTACGGCCGATACTCGTTGACACCGGCCACTCGGCACGGCGATAATGCGGACCGGACGCTGCTGTGGCGCTCAACTCGCACAGGAGCAAGCTGTTATGGCCAACGACGATATCCCGGGCCCCAACGCCCAGTTCCACGCCTGGCAGAACAACTTCGTCACGTACGTCAACGGCCACCTGGCCGATTGGGGCCTCGCGGTCGGGGGCCTGCCCCCGAGCGGCCCGAGCGAGCTGAGCTTCCTCTCGGTCGACACGCGCACGCCGTAGGTGGTAGACTACCCCGGCGAAGATGGCGGCAAGACCGCCCGCTACATGCTCCGCGGGGTCATCACGACCAGCGAAAAGGGACCGTGGAGCGAAACGGCGAGTGCGACGATCGGGGCGTAGCGCCCGCAGAAGTGGAACGTGCGTCCGGGACGCACCCTACCGGCTGACGCTATGGCTCGTCCAGGGGCGGCGTCGCATGTTGCATAAACGGTCTCGTGATTGCGAAGAGTGCCATGATTCGGAACGCTTGGGTCGTACAGGGCTTCGCAAAACCCGTAGTCTGAACCAGTCACGCAGTGTAAGAGAGGAGCGAAAATGCCTTTGCCGAGAAAACCCAGCAAGAAAGGTAGGAACTCGCGTGGATCGAAGTCCACGGCGAAAAATAAGGACTCTGCCGAAGGGATTACTGGCATTTCGGTTCGCGGCTACAAGTCCCTCGCCAAGGAGAGCAACATCGAGATTCGTCCTCTCACGATTCTCGCGGGCGCAAATAGCTCGGGAAAATCGAGCGCGATGCAGCCCCTCCTGTTGCTCAAACAAACGCTCGAGGCGACGTATGATCCCGGAGCGTTGCTTTTGCTTGGCCCAAACGTGCGTTTCACAGATGCACATCAGCTTTTGTCAAGGACGTCTGGACAACCTGCGGGCAACGCTTTTTCAATCACCCTGCGCACTGAGGAAGGCGACCTCGGTCTTTTCTTCAGAAAGTCGACGGGAAAGCCATTCGAACTTCGCGAGATGACGTACAAATCAGCCAAACCAGCGGATGGATCGATAACCCTCCGGCCAGGCATGTCGCATAAAGAAATCTTCTCCGTGATCCCGAAAGGGCTCGACAAGCTACGTGTATCTTTCACAAAGGCTGGCAAAAGAAAGGCTCAATGGGGGGCTTTTCGCGAGCGATGCTTCCTTCGCCTTGGCGTTAGATTGTACTTGGGTCGCGGGAAACCCGGGGCGTACTTACCACTAACCCTTTCTCCTAGCGGCCTTTACGAACGACACGTATGTGACGTAATTCACGTTCCCGGCCTTCGGGGCAATCCAGAACGCTCATACACCACCACGCGCATCGGGCAAACATTTCACGGAACGTTCGAGAAGTACGTAGCAAGTGTAATCAACCATTGGCAGAATGCCAAAGACAAGCGTATCAAAGAGCTGGAGGAGGCTCTGAAACTGCTCGGACTAACTTGGAGGATTGAAGCAAAGCAAACCGATGATGCACACGCTGAACTGCGCGTCGGGCGGACGGTTGCCAAGGCCAAAGGCGGAGCAAGAGACCTTGTGAACATCGCAGACATTGGATTCGGAGTCTCGCAGGTCTTGCCGGTGCTTGTGGCCCTTCTAACAGCCAAACGCGGACAACTCGTGTATCTGGAACAGCCTGAAATCCACTTGCACCCACGGGCGCAAGTAGCATTGGCCAAGGTCTTGGCTGATGCAGCCAAGCGCGGTGTTCGGGTGGTAGCAGAAACCCACAGTACGACGATGCTACTGGCGATTCAAACGCTCGTCGCCAAGGGGTTCATTTCACCGGAGATCATCAAGCTTCATTGGTTCAAACGACGTCCCCAAGACGGGATTACTGATGTATTCAGTGCAGATGTGGACGATGCTGGTGCCTTTGGAGAGTGGCCTGAGGACTTCGCGGATGTTGTCATCGCCGCTGAGAGTGATTACCTGGATGCCGCCGAGGCGAGGCGGGGGGCTCGCTGATATGGGTAAGAGGACATCCAGACGCTTGGTGATAGACGCATCCGTCGTGCGAGCAGCCGGGGCGGAAGGCGCCACCTTTCCCACGTCAAAGAACTGCCGAGACTTCCTTAAGGCGGTCCGCACAATCTGCCATCGGGTTGTTATGACACCAGAAATTTGGAATCAATGGACACGACATATGTCCTCATTCGCTCGCACGTGGCGTGTATCGATGGAAGCCAGGAAGAAGGTGTGCCGGCCTCCAGGTTCTGTGGTAGATGATGAACTGCGAGCAAAAATATCGAACGCCGCATCGAGTCATAAGGAACGGGACACCCTGTCGAAGGACACGTTATTAATCGAGGCCGCAGTGGCAACGGATTATGCTATCGCAGCACTCGATGACACTGCGCTCCGGGCTTTCCGCAAGGCGGCAAACAGTGTTCGCAGAATTAGGCGAATCGTCTGGGTCAATCCCGATAAGACCGACGAGCGGCCCATCGCTTGGTTGGAAAAAGGGGCCAGAATCGAGAGGACACGGCAGCTTCGACCGAACCGGTGATGCCCAAGCAATAGGTATTCAGGTGAGCCACTCGTGCCGGCGGGTGGTACTGACGATGTGCGACTGCTCTTGGGCAGTGCGAGTTCGAAAGGTCCGCGAAGGGCACTGCTTGACAACAGTGGCACGCATCGAATCCTGAACCACGAACCCTGAACCCCGAACCCTACGTCCGCCATCCCGATGAATCGGGACAGGCTCAGGGCGGACGCTACAGGCTGAACGCTCCGTCACTTGCCGGCGGGCAGGATGCCCGCCCTACCCGTGCGGGCGGCGGAAAGGGCTCATGTGCCGGGCGACAGGATCGACGAGACGGTTCGCTTGTTTTGGGACTAGTCGTCGAACTGGCAGATGGGTAGAATTCCCGTGTCGCGGCTGACCTGGACCTTTTGCGGCTCCACTACGATGGGGAGACGGCAGAAGAAATCGAAGCAGTTTTGAGCTACACTCTGTGCCAACATGATCGACCTCCTTGTCTTGAGCCAACCCGTTCTGCAACCGTAGGTTACCTCGCAGGGAGGTCGTAAAATAGACCCAAGGACAAATAATCCTGGCTAGAGCGAATCCCGTTTCTGTGTACCGGGTCCCGTCCTGCTCGATCGTCGCAGGATTGTGGCTGGGTGGCCCACCTCCGCTGTAGGAATGCGCACGAAGGATCATGCCGCTACCTTCCTGAGGGCCAGCCGAGCGTGATACAGGATGAGCTTGGCAGCCACCCAACGCCGCACACGGGACCATCGACGGACCCAGGCAGGTAGCGGT
>JAUWWQ010000026.1 GCA_030616775.1 Planctomycetota bacterium | reverse complement strand
TCGCAACTGACCGGAATCCACCACGTCTTCGTGTGGTTTGCAAGTCTGCCCTGGGCCAAGCTGGTGGTGGCCGCCGGCTCGTACTACATGGCCTGGTGCGTCTTCGACCGCCGTTGGGTCGGCTGGGTGGCGGCGGTTTTCATGGTCGGCCTGCGCGGACCTCTGAATTTCCTCAACTATCCCAACAAGCTCGCCCCGTTGTGGATCGGCGCGCTGATGATTGGCTTTGCTGTTCAGGCGTGCCAGTCTCCGTGCACATGGCGGTCTATGTTGAAGCTCGCCGTAGGATCGTTGGTCCTGGGACAGGTGCACAGCTTGTATGGCGCCTTTGTGGGGATCGTGTTGGGACCGGTTTTGGGTTGCGTTGCCCTGGTGCGATTTATTCGGCGGGAACCGGACCGCTGGCGTCTGGCGGCGTGTACCGCCGCGTTGACCGCGGCCTTGCCGTTTCTGTTGGTTTCCAAGTTTACCACCAGCAGATCCGCATCTTCGCCTTCGTCGGTTGTAGAAGCGCCGACGACCGATCAGCCGGCGTCTACCGATGCCAAGAAAGCCTGGGTTAGGATGGGCCCCAGAGCCGGTTGGGGATCGCCCGACTGGCGGACAGCGTGTCTTGGTGCGGGGATCATCTGCGCGCTTGTAGGCTCGCGCCGGAAACAGGCCTTGGTTCTTCTGGCTATTGCGGGGACAGCGGCACTGGTCTTCTATGTGCCTCCGCTTTGTACGGCCGCTGTGGGAGTGCTCGGGAAGAAGTGGATTGTCGGTCGGATGGGCTTCGTGCTGCTTTTGGGTTTTGTAGGTTTGGCGCCGGCCGCTGCGGCGTTCCTTGTCGAGCCGAGAACACGCCTCCGGTGGGTAAACACGATCATTAGCGTGCTGGCCTTGTGCTTCGCGCTATTCTTCGGCGTGGTCTTTGCGAAGCACAAAGAGCCTTATACCTGGCCGACCTATTACTCAAAGGCCGTTGCACCGCGGCAGGAACGAGAAGAGTACTTGGACAAGACCCGACTGGTCATGGGCTTTTGCGAGAAACACATTCCGCGCGGCGTGAATGTGCTCGTTGAAGAATGGTCGGGTATGGTGCTGACGATGATTCACGACTGTCACGTTGTGGCACCGCGCCGCGGCAGCACCGGTGTCCCCGACCTCCCGCAGCGGCGCAGGGACTTGAAGGCCATGCTCGCAGCGGACACGCCGTGGGAGACTCGCCGCGCGTTGCTTCGCAAGTACGGAATCAAGTACTTCTTTCCGTCCGGATCACCAACCCAATGGACCCAAGACCATATAGAAGCGTACCGAACCGAGCCGGGGTTCCGTCTTTTCGTCCTGGATACAAGCCGTTAGTTCGCTTTGAATCGGAATCTCATCGTGCGGCGGCGCGCCGTGGGTACGACTCCATTTTCAAGACGTCCAGCTCAGCGGTTCACCCAGCGGTGGGAATGAATCGTTCCTCAGAATCACTTCGCTGCGCGGTGGAGCATGCCTGCTTTGGCACTACTCGTCATCTTACTCGTTGTCGTCCGGGGGCGATTGCGAGAGGGACCGTTCCGCAGCATTCACGCTGAATGACAGGAGATTGGCATCAAGGCGACGGCCCGCTTCGTTGCCAGGGTCGATCTCGGCTGGTCGGAAGATGACCATCCCTTTCCCCTCGCCACGCAGGGCACAGACGACCGATCGCGAAGCCTTGCCCCTCTGCCAACCTAGTAATGGCGTTATCTTCTGGCGGAGGAAGCTCCCGGGCGTACCGATTACCACAAAGCCGTCCGAGGACAGAGTATATCCGATTGTCGCGTCCGATTTGACATCCTCCAGGATTGGGTGAGTGGACTCCAGCACCTCCGCTTGGCCTCCCAACCTATCGGGTGAGGAGACCAGACCCACACGATAGGTAAACTTTCGCCCCAGGTCCGTCTCCAGCCAGAGGACGCCGCCGGATCGGACCCATTCCTTGAGTTGCTGGCATGCCTCGCTGCTGATGTCGTCTTTCTTCATGCGGACCCACATGACTCGCTGCTCGCTCAGGTTGGCAAACGCCTCGGACAGCTCATCCGTCGTGGTAATCACGTTAGGCTGGGCCACCGGCTTCGCCGCCCATTTGCCGCGAGATGGTGGCTCAATGGCTTGCTTCTCGGCGCCGGGGATATCCCAGCCCAAACAGAACAGACGGAGATTCAGCCAGAAACGGGCCCCGTCATATTTGTTCAGGTCTATGGGCTTTTCATCAATGATCCAGCCGTTTCCAAAGGGCACCATGGACATGTGCGTTCGATCACCGATGCCCCAAAGTGGAATCACTTGCCTGTGAGACAGATTACACAGCATGGTGGGATCCCTACCCGGCATACGTATTTGGACACGATTGCAACCCGTGAGCACCGGACACCATTGTGGATCGGCGGCCGGATCACATGCATACTCGCGTCCCGGACCATGGCGAACCTCCGAGAAGCCCACATTGAAGAAGGACAACACGTCGTTGCAAGCCCACAGGACGCCTCCCTGAGCCACCCATTGTCGGAGTAATTCGCTCTCTTCACTGCTGAATTTGTCAGCCGTACAGTTCTTGGTAACTTCCACCACGTGGACCGCCGTGGGGTCCGACGCCAAAGCCCGCACGGCGCCGGGAGCGGAGAGGGTCATGATCTTGAGGGCCTGATCGACACGATCGGCGAGCTCATCGAACTCGGGCGGTAGTGTGCCGCGGCCCTCTTGCCGGCGCCAGCGTGCGGCTGCTTGCTCGACTTGGAGCCTCATCCGGGTGTTCGGCACGACTTCCAGCAGCTCTGAAGCGAGTTTTAGTGCTTTGTCCGTCTGATCATTGCCAGCCAGGCACTGTGCGAGGGCAAAGACCTTGGCGTCCAGCTCCTTTGTCTCCGGGTGCTCCTCCAGCAACTCCTTAGCAACACGCTCAGCCACCTCAAGGTACGCCTTGGCCTCCCTGCGATAGTAACCCCGCTGTCCCCTGGATACCGCGGCGGTATCGCCGAGAATGGTCATTAGGACCTCTGCGCGGTGTCGGCTTTCGGGATAATCGCGCAGATACGCCCGGCAGCGCTTGAGCTTTGCTTCGTCCGGCTTCGGAGCCAGCTCGATACATATAAAAGCGCTCTCCTCGGTGTTGGCCACCGTTGGCACAAGCCTGAGCGCTTTCGCAAGTACGTTTTGAGCCGTGGACCTGTCAGTTTCGCGAAGTTGCATTGCCACATCGAGGTACAACTTTGCAGCTCCGCTTGTCATGTCAGGCGACTCGTTGCTGGTGCGATCGAGGACCCGAACGACGCCCGGGGCATCGCCGGCCTCTAAACGCCGCTTGAGATAGGCCAAGCGTTTGCGAGCCACCTCAGGCAGCAGGCCACGACTGATCTGCCCGCATGCACTCAGCAAAAGTTCGGCGTGGTCGTACTTCCGCGATGCGATGAATTGGTCCGCGCGATGAAGCAGTGCGGACGGCAACAAGGTGGCGAAGGCACGGTGCCTCTTGCCCCACCGCCGGAGAGCGTCAATCGCACGGGACACATCGCCCAGTGAGGCATCCTCTCCGGGCAACGCAAGTCCCAAGATATCTCCGGCAAGCGAAGGATCCCACCGCAGAATCTGCAAAGCCAGCTCGTCGTCCAAGGTGCGCAAAGCTTCATTTGCGGGACGGGTCGATACCGTGTTCAGAAGACCCCGAGCAAGCTGCCTGGGATTACCTACGCCCAGCTCATCGCGGAGACGGGCGATGGCCAGGGCTCGCTCCACGGCATCGGGTGCGTCTCCCGGGATGAGGGCGGAAGCCGCTGCCAGATCCGTCGTGGCGTTCTGCATCCAATCCGTGTCCTGGGAGAAGGCGGCTTGAAAGAGCTTCTTCGCCTCCAGCAGCGGAACGCCCCGGGTCAGGGCTCTTCTGAAGTCGCCGCCTGGCCCGCCCTTCGCAGAAGCATACGCACTCACTTTTGAAAGCGCGAGTAGATAGGCTGCCCTGGGATCATCCCGATGTTCACGCACAAACTGTTCGAGTACTCGCGACGCCTCAGTGTACCGACCGGCGTCGATATGCTCCCTTCCCTGACGGACCTCCGGCGGAACCGCAAGTACGAAATACCCCAGGACGATGGCGACAAGTGCCACGGCAGGGGCTGTGACGGCCACAGCAATCCGAAGCTTGCGTCGGCGCGAAGCGGCCTTGCCCTCTCGGATCACCGAAGCGAATGGCTCAACCGCTTCCAACGGACGCCAGTCGGTCGTGCCTTCTCGCATTATGCGCGTCGACTCGGGCACCCTACCTATGTGCATCCATTGGAGGACCTGATCTTCCGTGTACGGTCCATCCGGCTGACCATCCTCATCGGGCAGGTACCATATGGCGTGGTGTTCGGTCATATCGAGTATCCTCGGAGGCTACGGCGCAAAGTCGTCCGGCCCACCGCGACGATCGGGGAGTTTCCCGACCCGCACCGCGACCACAGTATGCCATAATACGTCGACAGGCCAAACAATCCAGTATGTGTTGCGACGCCCTTCGGGGTGCATCCTGAAAAAGACGCCAATTATGCGGCCCGGCGGAGCGGTTGGGTGGCCCGGAAGGCGTCCCGCGTCCGGTTGGTCGGGTGGGTGATCAGGGCGGCCATGGCCACCGCGCCCGGCTGTGTGGCATGGCCACATCTTCGTGGCCATGATATGCTGCGGTGCGTGAAACATGCCCACGCAAGCATGGAGCATGCCACCCGCCCCCTGCCGACCAGGTGTGGGATTTAGGCAGGGCATCCCGCATCGCAGGCTCGATCGCTGATCGATCGCAGCGACGATCCCAGACGATGTTTGGTTTGCGAGATTGCGGCTTCCACGTGGCAGCAATGTCCATAAACCCGCGTGTGAAACTGCCGTTTCATCTGTCGGCGATACCGCGTGTTCATTCCCCTCGGCCGGAGGCGGAGGCGGTGCGGGGGCGGGCGGCTTCGTCGAGCTTCTGAAGCAGATACGTCTTGGTCAGGTTGGGGCGTAAGACGATGGGATTGTCCGGTTGCCCTGCGGGGTAGATCAGGTTTAGTGGCAGGGCCGGCCGGCGGTGGCTCTTCAACGCGGCGGCAATCTGAGGATCGTCAGTCGTGAAGTCCCCTCGAAACAGCACTACTTCCAGCGCCTTGATCTTGTCCTGAAACTCTGGCGTATTGATGGCCACGAATTTGTTGACTTTGCAAACCGCGCACCACGCGGCCGTGAAATCAACAAAGGCCATCTTTCCCGAGCGGACTGTCCTCTCGACCGCCTGCGGCGACCAGAGCTGCCAGGGAATCTCCGAGGGCCAACCAGCGTCGGTTGAATGCGACACCATTCGTGCAGATCGCTCCCTCGCACTGGCCTTATCAAGCGGATATATCCATCCATAAATGAGCACGCCCACACCCAACACCAGCGCTATTGCACCACCGCGATAGCGCCAGCGCTGCGACGTTGGCATGGTTATTTCAACCCTGCCTACCAACCAGCACCCCATCCCGATTGCCACCAGGAACACCAGCGTCCACTCCAGTCCCTCGGGGCCGATCTGGGCAATCAATGGGCTGAGCAGCCAGATCACCATCACCAGCAGAAGAAATCCCATGATCCGCTCGAAGGTGATCATCCACGGGCCGGGCTTGGGAAGGAATCCCAGCCAGTTGGGATTGGCGCCGAGCAGCACGTAGGGGCTGGCCATGCCTAGACCGGCAAACAGAAAAGCGATAACCGCGATAAGAGGCGGCTGTTGTGTTGCCCAGCCGAACGCCCCGGCAAGCAGCGGCCCGGTGCACGCAAACCCAAGTACCGGCGCCAGTGCCCCCTTGCCGAACGAAGACAGCGGGCCTTCCTTCTGGATGCTGGCTTCGAGCTTCGTTGCTGTAGTAGGGACTTGCAGGGTGTACACGCCGAGCATGCTCAGTGCCAGGGCCATGACCACTGCTCCCAGGCCGATGACCGCGGCTGGATATTGCAGCACATTCCTTCCTGCGGCTGCCAGGAAACCGAGGACAACGAAGAACAACATCACCCCGACGCCAAATGCCAGGCCTAGAACCAGGGTCCGGCGGCGCGACTCGTGGGCATGCTGAACGAATCCCATGACCTTGATCGACAGCAAGGGCAAGACGCAGGGTGTAGCGTTCAGGGCCAAACCATAGACAAAGCATCCAATCAGCAGTCCTACGATTCCAAACCGGCCGAGGAATCCTGCCTCTTGACTGCCGTCGGATGAGGTCAACGCGGTGGCAAGCGCCTCGCCAATACTCGCGGTCACCGAGGAGAAAACCAGTGCTTCCGGCGGGAAGCAGTGTCCCTTCTCGTTGCAGGCCTGATACTTGACGATGCCGCCAAGCCGCACCGGTCCGGGTACGCCTGCCGTGTCGATCTCGCCGGGAATGCGTACGGTGATTCTGTCGGCATACTCGCTCACTTTGCCCAGGTATTTGAGCGTGCGGAATCTCGCCGGCGGATAGACCGGTTTCTTAAACAGAATCCCCTCGGTCCGCTCGAGAAAAACATCGCACTTGATGAAACTAGGATGCAACGGCTCGTGCGATTGGATGTGGAAGCCCCGCTTGATGTCGATGTTCACGAGGAGGTCGAACGTCAGCGCGGCCGACAGCTCTTTCGGCTCCGTAACCACCGCGACTGACAAGTACTTGCTCTTTTCTTTCGGCAACGCCGCTTGCGCACGGCGGAACAGTTCGCTATTCACAAAGCTCACCTCCCCACCCGGTGGTCGGATGGGGAGTTCCAAACGCACCTCCGCCTCTTCGCGAAGACACTTCGTGGCACAGATCAGATACTGGACCTTTGCGTCCAGCGTGACGTTTTGTTGGCTGATGGTCTTCGGGGGCGTGATCCGGACCAACAGCAGCGGTTCCCCATCGAGAATGTTGGTCGTGATCCCCCCGGCATCGTGATGTCGCTTTGGCACGGGGTACTGTAGGTCGCCGGCCGTAAATCCTTCCGGCAGCGACCACTGTACAGAGGGAGGAAGACCGCTATCGCCGCTGTTCTTCCAGTAAATGTGCCAACCGGGCGTAAGCTGAAAGCGAAGGGCCGCGTCAAAGGGTTGCCCTGGGGCCACCGCCTCGACGGAGGCCACCAGGTTGATCTTGCCCTTGGGCTGGGGCTTGCCGGGACCCAGCTGTGCGAGGACCGGACCCGTCGCGAGCAGAGTTCCTGCCGCTGCGACTGCACATATCCTCATATGCGTGCTCATCATCAAGAAGTCTCACCGGGTCGGTTGTATGTCCTTCCACCGAGAGGCCCAGCATTGCATGCTCTTTCAGGCCGCGCAAGTTGACCATTATACGGCGAGGTCCAGGCCAAGGATCAGTTTCGCGACAGGAAATGACGGCCCTGCCCGCCCCTGGTGCGAGCTATCGACAGGAGGCCGATTCGGCTGCCCGCAAAGCCACCCACAGCCGTGTAAACGGGCCTATCGACGAAAGTCCGGGCGAGAGTAAAGGCCCGACCTACATAGGAGCCGATAGTTCTTGACAGCGTGGTATGGCTAACTATACTTATCTCGTGACGAAGTGTTTTGTCGCGGCATATGAATTGCCGCTTTACATCTAGTTAGTACAGTATGGCCAGATTTTATTGGCCAGTAGTTCAAGATTGAGGAGAACTGTCGTCGTCCATCTTCCGGGATTGCTCCGGGACTAGCAGCAAGATTTGCCGTTGTTGCGTCCTTCCTGTGAACAGGAGCCCGGAGTTCGGGGGTAGGGCTGATCGGCCGGCGTTGGCCGGCCCCGATGATGTAGTTCCTCATCACTGGCGTATCGATCGCGTGGTCCAAGGAGCCGGATGGTTTTAGCTGCGATTCTTCCTGGCGAACCGATTACCGCATTTGTGGTGGTTGCCTATGCAGCGTTCCGGCTGGCAACGCGTTTGGGTCGAGGCGAAACGGGCAGTCGAATTATCCAATCGAGCCTGAGAGTGCAGCAGCCGTAGACTGACAGACTGTCACCCACGTTTCACTCCGCGTTTCGGCGCGGCCTTGGCCCTACGTCGAGGAGGGCATCAGGCAGGCCGTTCACCCCCTTCCAACGGGCGCCGTTCATCAGGTATTTCGGGCAATCCCATAGGAACCGCCGCGATCGCGCAAGGGCGTGATCGGTAGGGTGTGCAGCGGTGCGCGAGCATCGTAAGACCCTACGCTTCGGCGTTCAAATTAGGGCAGGTCAAACTGAAATGAATACGTTTTTGTTGGGATGCATCATAGCGCAGGTGCCGCGCGGCCTGTTACCCGGCGCCTTAACGGGTGCCATCGGCGCGATCGTGGGCTTGATGGGTGGCTACCTCCTGATGCGGTGGTTGGGCCGTGCGAGACTTGATGAGGCGCGCAACGAGGCCAAACGTGTCCTCAACGAAGCCCGCTCTGAGGCGGATGTCACTCGCAAGGCCGCCGCGGTCGACGCGAGGGCAGAGTTTCTCAAGAGCCAGGAGAAGCTCCGCGCAGAATCCAACGAGCTGCGGGCAGAGTTGAAGGAGGTGGAAAAACGTCTTACCAAGCGCGAAGACAACCTGGAGGCCAAACTGGACACGCTGGTCACCAAGGAGCGAAACCTAGATCAAGCTCAGAAAAAGATGGTTGCTCGCAGCGAGGAGCTCGGCAAACGGGAGCAGGAGACGGAGAAACTTCTGGGCCAACGGCAGGAACAGCTCCTGAGGATCAGCGGAATGTCGATCCAGGAAGCCAGGCGAACGGTGCTCGACGATGTTAAGGTGGAACTCGAGCATGAGGCCGCAGAAATGGTCGCCAAATCCGTGGCCACCGCCAAGGACGAGGCCTTCAGCCGTTCACGGGAGATCACACTGACGGCGATCCAGCGGTATGCCGGCGAGCACACCTGTGAGAGCGCCGTGTCCACGGTAGACATCCCCTCCGACGAGATGAAGGGGCGGGTTATCGGCCGGGAAGGACGGAATATTCGCACCTTCGAGAAGGTCACCGGGGTTGATGTCATCGTGGACGACACCCCCGGGGTGGTCCTGGTAAGCGCATTCGACCCCGTGCGGCGGGAGATTGCCCGTCGGTCGCTCGAGCGGCTGATTCAGGACGGGCGCATCCATCCCGGCCGGATTGAGGAGCTGGTCGATCAGGTGCGCAAGGAGGTGGACTCCGAAGTCATCGAGGCGGGGAAGAAGGCCAGCTTAGAGGCCAATGTCGGCGGGCTGCACCGTAAACAACTCGATTTGCTCGGACGCCTCAAGTACCGGACGAGTTACGGGCAGAATGTTCTCAAGCACAGTATAGAAGTAGCCTTTTTGTGTCAGGCCATTGCGGACGAATTGAATCTCGATGGCCGGCTTGCCCGGCGTTGCGGGTTGCTGCACGATATCGGCAAGGCCATCGATCACGAGGTTGAAGGCAGCCATCAGAAGATTGGAGCCGACTTCTGCAAGCGCTTCAATGAACGGGCGGAAGTTCTCAATGCGCTCGAGGGTCACCACGGTGACATTCCATCGACCAGCCCGTATACGCCGATTGTCATGGCCGCCGACGCGATCAGCGCTTCCCGGCCCGGGGGAAGGCGGGAATCGTTGGAGCGCTACATCCAGCGTCTCCAGCAGTTGGAGGAGATCGCCAAAGAGCCTCAGGGCGTCAAGGAGGCGTTTGCCATTCAGGCCGGTCGTGAAATCCGGGTCATTGTTGACGCCAAGCGTGTAGACGACGCTATTGCCGCGAAGATCGCCCGTGATATCGCCAAGGAGATCGAGGAGCAGATGACCTATCCCGGCGAGATTCGCGTGACGGTCCTCCGCGAGGTTCGGGCCGTAGCCCGTGCTCGCTAGGGGGCCGCGGTGGCTGGAGCCTCCCCGGGGCGGTCTTGTGGCTGTCGTGCCGTTGCCCGTCGGGCGAAGACCTCTCGGGCCGGATGGTTCCCGTCCGGTTAGTTGTGCGTACTCGGCAGGATCGCTATGGAGCTTAGAATACTTTGCGTTGGGGACGTGGTGGGTGCCCCTGGCCGACGCGTCCTCCGCGAAGCGCTCCAGGTGATCGTACCGGAGCGCAGCATCGATTGCGTCATCGTCAATGCGGAAAACGCCGCCGCCGGCTCGGGAATCACTCCCGCGATTCACAAGAAGATAATCGCATACGGTGCCAATCTGGTGACCCTCGGCGACCATATATATCGCCGTCGGGAGATCATCCCGGTTTTGGAGACGGCGGACAACATCGTGCGTCCGGCCAATCTGCCGGCTACGGCGCCGGGGAAAGAGTTCGCAATTTGTGAAACAGCTTCAAGCCACCGCGTGGCGGTGATCTCGCTGCTCGGGCGGATGTTCATGAAGATGCCGGCCAACTGTCCGTTCGCGGCGGCGGATCAGGTGCTGGCGACGGTGCCCAGGGATGTCAAGATCATCGTTGTCGATATGCACGCGGAGGCTACTAGTGAAAAGGTGGCCATGGGGTGGCATCTGAACGGTCGTGTGAGTGTGCTTTTCGGAACGCATACCCACGTGCCCACTGCGGACGAGTGTGTCCTCCCCCAAGGAACCGCCTATGTGACGGACCTGGGCATGACCGGGCCCTACGATTCCGTGCTCGGCAGAGCGAAGGAGCGTGTGCTTTGCATGATGAGAAGTGCCGTGCCGAGTCCCTTTGATGTTGCGACCGATGACGTACGCCTGTGCGGCGTCATCGTTTCCGTCGATTGCACGACCGGGCTGGCAACGAACATTGAGCGGATTACCTACAATGGTGCCCCCGAGGTGCAGCAAGGATATGAGCCGGACGATTGATTCGCAACAGTTGGACCTCCTCCTGCGGGGGTGCGATCGCGTGTACACCGTGGAGGAGCTTACGGCGCGCTTGGCTGCAGGGAAGCGGTTGCGCGTCAAGCTCGGAATGGACCCCACGGCACCGGATCTGACCCTCGGCCATACCGTGGTGTTGCGAAAGCTGCGGCAGTTTCAAGACCTCGGGCACAAGGCGGTCCTGATCATCGGGGACTACACGGCCATGATCGGCGATCCGAGCGGCCGATCCAAAACCCGCCCAATGCTCACCAGGGATGAGATCGAGGCCAACGCCCAAACCTACCTTGAGCAGGCGGGGAAGGTGCTTGATCTTTCGGACGATAAACTGGAAGTCCGTCGCAACAGCGAATGGCTCACACCGATGACCTGCGCCGACGTTATCAAGCTGATGGGCCAGATGACCGTGGCACGGATGTTGGAGCGCGACACGTTCGCAAACCGCCAAGCCGAGGGCAAGGAAATCTACCTGCACGAGCTGCTCTACCCATTGATGCAAGCTCGCGACAGCGTGGCAATCGAGGCGGATGTCGAACTCGGTGGGACCGACCAGACGTTCAACAACCTCTGCGGCCGGGACCTCCAGCGAAACGCCGGACAGCTCCCGCAGATCGTCATGGTAACGCCGCTTCTGATCGGGACCGACGGGAAGGAAAAGATGAGCAAGTCGCTGGGCAACTATATCGCCGTAACCGATCCGCCCGGCGAGATGTTCGGCAAGGTAATGCGCATCCCGGACCAACTGATGCGCGCCTATCTTGAATTGTTGACCGACGTCCCGGTTGACCAGATCGCAAAACTGACCGATCCATCACAGAGCAACCCGCGCGACAGCAAGGAGACGCTCGGGAAGATCATCATCACTCAATACCACTCCGCCGAAGCCGCCGATGCAGCCGCTGAAGAATTTAGGCGCGTGCACACCGCCGGCAGCGGCGGTCTGCCCGATCAGATTCCCGAGGTTACACTGCCTGCCGACAAAATCGCTGATGGAAAGATCGTTCCGATCGACATGATTACACACTGCGGGTTCGAGAAGTCCCGCGGCGAAGCCCGGCGGCTGGTTGCCGAGCGCGGGGTCCGTTTGAACGGCGTAGTCATCGAGGACGCGGTAAGACCAGTCGCAGTCAAAACCGGCGACATCCTGCAGCGGGGCAAACGTCGGTTTGTTCGCTTGGTGTTACCGTAACCTGGACGGAATGCCCGGCCATGAAGATCCCACCGATTCCCCACCCTGAGCGTTATGCCGGACTGTACGTCTACGACTTCGGGACCCACGTCTCGGTCGGCTACACTGCAGCGGAGATCCGCGTTCTTCGGGAGTCCGATGCCCACCGCAGGGGCACCGCGTACGAAATATATCGGGCGACCGACAGTGGCGGCCTGGAGCTTCAAGGTGTACCCGACGAACGCTTGACCGGTCGCGAGGCAATGTGCTTCCTTCGCGCCGACGGGGTGGCTGCCCAACAGGACTATGATGCCACGCGCGCAGCGGCCAAGCGCAACCCGCTACCCTGTGCGGTCGATCTGCAACTTGCGAAACTCTATTCATTTGAGCCGCCGTACGTCACTGCCCTATCG
The DNA here is from genome assembly GCA_030616775.1 of Planctomycetota bacterium. Lineage (GTDB taxonomy): Bacteria > Planctomycetota > Phycisphaerae > UBA1845 > UBA1845. The sequence continues at coordinate 44,274 of JAUWWQ010000026.1, read as the reverse complement.
TACGCGGCGTCTGCGACAACGCCGATGGCCGGTTGGCTTACGCAATATACTGGTAATATGGGTGACCGTGTCGTCGGTGGCACCGACGTCTGCGCCACGTTGGCCGGCTCGGGCGGCGTCCGCATCGCATCGTGCCAACTACCCACACTCCTGGATTACCACGACCGCCCGGCCGAAGACGTCCTACGGACCGTACACAAACCTCTTCAGCGATAAACCTGAATAAAGCGTTATCGGGATGGGGGTATATACGTTATCCCACACTCATCACGCAAGCAGATGACCCCAACTGCCTTGCTACGCAAACGCCCGAATCAGCTCCCCGATACGGGCCAGGTGATAGTCGTCATGCTCGCTGTGGAACAGCACGATGTCCACAATGCGCATGGGCTGCTCAAGGCGCGGATGTAAAGCCGACTTGCCCCAGTCGGATTCGTCCAACTGCTCCAGGCGTGCGACCAACTTCTCACGCTCTCGTCTAAACGCGTTGAGTAACACTTCGATGTGCTTGGCATTATGATCGGCTTCGTTCGTCTTGCGGTTGGTCATGTCGGCTGCGCACATCACGGACTCGCCTGCCAACACCTCCTCGACGCGCTGCTGCGGTAGACGCTCGGTCTCGAGCAGGTGTCCGACGTTCTCCTGAATCGACCAACCTTTGTCATCCCGGCGTGTCAGAACGGCCATCGGAAGCCCTGCTACCCGCTCTTCGAGTCGGGCCGGTGTACCGCGAAATCGTTCCAGAATATCCGGGAACTTCGTCGGGGGGTATTCAAAGTTGAACTTGCGCTCGATCCAAGGCCATTTAGCCATGTCAACCTCCTGGCATTGCACGGTGGGGATGGCCCACCTCGTCTAAACCGGTAGGCCGCATTCTGCCCACTTCCCACCGGCGTCTGCAGAGCGTGGGCGCCCAAACCAGCTCTATATCTCTACGTGTTCAGTTCCCCCTGGGCAACCATTATGACCTTTCCCCCAACGAAGACGTCTATTTGACCTTCTTTGTCTTCCGCTCTTAAGAACAGCAGCGAGGGTCGCCCTATCTCGTATCCTTGTTCAACTCGAACGTTGATCCGATCGTTCTGGAAGTACCGATGCTTCACCAGATATCCGGCCAGGCACCCATTCGCGGCCCCCGTGGCCGGATCCTCCGGCACGCCATAGTAGTCGGCAAAAACCCGTACGCTCAAGTTGTTCTCCGGCTTCCGCGTTTCGGGACAAAAGACCAGTATCAGCTTGGCATCCATGTCCTTGATCAACTCGTAGTATTTGTCTGTGGCCACCGAGATCTTCTTCAAGGCATCCAGCGTCTTGAGAGGGACAATCAGGCTGGGCACACCCGTAGAGATCTCCTGGATCGGGAACCGAGCGTCCACATCGTTTTCATCAATTTTCAAGACCGGTGCTATTCGCCCGGCGTTTAACGTGAGGCCGGCGGTGGGTGGCATTTGTTTCATCCACAGCATATCCACCTGCCCGCCGCTGTAATTGATGGTGACCGGGATCTGTCCGACCTTCAGATTGAGAATAATTTGCTCGACGGGCTGGCCTGCGATTTCCTGTCGTATCACGAAGGTGGTTCCCAGTGTCGGATGGCCGGCAAAGGGCAGCTCTTCCTCCGGTGTGAAGATGCGGACGTCATATCCGCCGTTGCGGGTCTGTTCGGAGAGAATAAACGTCGTCTCGGAGTAATTCATCTCCTTGGCAATGCGCTGCATGTCCGTATCCGAGAGTCCTTCGACATCTCTGAACACCGCCAACTGATTACCGGTATATTTCTCTTCAGCAAAAACGTCGACGATGTAGAACCTGGGATCTGGCATTCATCTATCCTCCACACTAGAGCATTTCCCGAAATTGTGATCCGAGCCGCGGGCTTCAGCCCGCGCGGAATCCCACGACCTTGCGACGATCGAGCAGGACGGTACCCGGTACACCGAAACGGGATTCGCGCTAGTCGGCAAATCTCTAACCGAATGTCTTGAGACCCGAACGGCAACCGCGACCGTGTCACGGAAATTTGCCGCTTCCTGATCCCGACGTACCCCGATGCGCATCGGGACAGGCGTCGGGACGGCTCGGTTCTGTCCGGCGCGCTTCGCTATCTTGACGGCCGGCTGTCACTACGATTGCCACATACGACGATTGTACTCCTCCGATTGCCCTCGCGGGATGCTCAGCGTCGTCCAGTTATCCCCGGCCAGAACGCGGGCAACCAGGACAATTTGCCCTACGTGGTAGCCGTAGTGGTCAAGATGGCGGTGGATGGCCAGGAACACGGTGTGCGGCTCGCCGCGAATGCGCACTATCCTGGTCAGGTCTTCCGGTGTAAGGGTGCTAAGAGCCCCAAAAACGCAATCCCAACCACGCTCCCAGAACGCCATGATCTCGTCCCGCGAGCCGAAATCATCCACGAACTCGCCGTCGCGCTTTCGCCACGTCTTCTCACCGTCGGTCGTGAGAAAGTCTGTCCAGCGCGACAGCATGTTCCCGGCCATGTGTTTCATGATGACCGCGACGCTGTTGGTGTTGGCATCGAGCGGCCGGCGAAGCTGGTCGTCGTTCAATTGCTCGATAGCCCGCTCGGCGAGCTTCTTCTGCGATCGAAATGTTGCGATGGCACTCTCAAGGAAGATGGCTTCAGATTTTGCCGGGTCCTGTGTCATCCGATCAACCTCCGCACGGTGCGCCGTGAGCTTGGCAGACGAGGCGTGACGACCTTCTTGCTCTTAGCATTTACGTCCGCACCCTTGGCGATGAGAAACTCCACCACGCCTGAACGACCGCCATCCTCACTCTTCTCGACAAAGTCGACGGGCCCCCTCAACACAGGAAGAGGTAGTTTACCGCGCGGTACGCGTGAGTGGGAGCCCTCGCTGTCAAGCCAACGCAACATATCCTGCCCTCTGGGGACCAGCGGCTTCTCCCAGATTCTACCCCAGAGCTTCGGCTGCACGTGCCCAAACGTGTCCCCTTGTCAGGGCGACACTTGCGGCGATCGACAAGGACCTAAATACGGTTGATGTGGGCCGTAAGACTGGCGGTAGCGTGGACCACCCGTCTACACCCGCAGGAATCCTTTCCTGCGATTTAGGGGTACGGATTCCCGCAATCGTGGGTGCGAGAAGTGATTCTCGCACCAGCAGTTAAGTCAAGAATCGCAAGCCCACTCCGAAACGGGATGGTCCATCCGTCCGACACCTTCTCCGGTTCATCCTTCATCCCTCATATTTCATCCTTCTCGGAGCCCGACCTACCTGTCTGGTTAAGCCAAGAATCGCACGCACGCCCCGGGACGGGGTGGGCCACCCGTCCCACGTGTGCTTACGGTGTGCTGCGATGGTCCAGCAGGGCTTGCTCGGGGTCGCTGGGTTTCGGTTTGTATTGGGCGATGAGTTTGCGGATGCGCGGCTGGTCGGGATCGAGTTCGAGCGATCGGTGCCAATACTCTAAAGCGCGGTCGCGTCGGCCAACCAGAGAATCGTCCTTGAGGAATCGCAACATGTTGACTGACCCGAGGGCGGCCAGGGAGCGCGGCAACCGCCAATCGTATGCCAGGGCATGCTTGTAGCTCAGCTCAGCGCCCTCGAAGTCGCGCATGCGAAACAGGCAGTAACCGAGCGCTTCGTGAGCGGCGGCCAGTTGCGGATCCATGCGTATAGCCTGCTCGAGCGCACGCCGACCCATCTTGAGGCGGTCCTGGTTCAGGTAGGTATGGGCGAGGTTGACGAGTACCAGCGGCTGGTGGCTGTCGCGCTCTAACGCTTCTTTGTAAGCATGGATGGCTTCGTAATACCTCTTTTGGGCATCCAGAGCGACGCCGACGTTCACGTAGGCGTGAGGCCGATTCGGATCGATGTCGATCGCCTTGCGGAACCGCTCGATGGCCTGGTTGAAGTCGCCGGTTTGTTGGTAGCAGACGCCAAGGTTGATCTGGGCATCGAAATCTTCAGGATCGAGCTGGACTGCGTGCAGGTAAGCCTGGATGGCCTCCGTGATTCGGTCCATGAAGTGGAATAGCTGGGCCAGGTTGAACGTATCATCGAACGAGAAAGGGTCTCGGTGGATCGCCTGCACGAAGCTGTCGATGGCCCGCTCGTATTCACCCATCCTCCGGTAGATCACACCCATCCGCGAGTGTGCGACGGCCATTTGCGGTGTGAGCCGGGCTGCGGCATCGAACTCCGCCAAGGCCGCCTCCAGATCCTGTGCCGCCAGCAGTGCTTCGCCACGGTCGACATGCCAGTTCGCCCGATATTCGTTGACTACCGCACACCCTCCGGTGATAGCGAGCGCCGCGCCGGCAACTGCTGATCTGATCAAGTAGCTCTGCCAGCGTGTGGTACACCGACTACGGCGAGCCCCGGCCTTGCAGACGCAGAGAGGTTCGCGCAGGCTGAAGCCTGCGGCTCGTGTTGCGGTGTGTCGTTCCTTGCCTGTCACACGTCCCTCAATCTACAATCCAAGTATCCCGCCGAAAAGAGTCCGGCTTGCGCATCGGCAGGATACTCATTGCGAGGCTTATACAGTGCCGGTACCGAACTGGCCACTGGGCCGCCGGCCTGGCCGTGACTGAGGGATCTGACATGTCTGAACACCGTACGGTTTGATTTTCTGTGATCCAGCCATAGGATAAGGCCGTCGCGGCCGACTCGGGAAACAAGACATTCTAGAGAGAAACCAGCGCATGGATGAAGGGCATCTACTCGCCATCCCGGTCTTCAATGAAGAACGATATGTTCACCGGGTCATCGAGCAGGCCAAGCGGTACTGCCGCCATATCCTGGTCATCGATGACGGCTCGACCGACCGAACATCGGAAGCGCTTCGACGGCATGACACGATCCACGTGATTACCCATCCAGACAACCAAGGCTACGGCAAGAGTCTGGGCGACGCCTTCGAGTTCGCACAGCGGCATGCCTACAAGTGGCTTATCACGATGGACTGCGATGAGCAGCACGAGGCGTCCTACATACCCAGGTTCCTTGCGGCGATGGCCCGGGACGACGCGGACCTCATCAGCGGAACGCGTTATCCCATCGGACGGGAAGTCGACGTGTCGGTGCCGGCGGATCGCCGGGAAATCAACCGACAAATCACGGCAATGCTGAATCAGCGGCTAGGCCTTGACATCACCGACGCGTTTTGCGGCTTCAAGGCCTATCGCGTCGCAGCGCTGCGTCATATCAATATCACCGTCCCGGGCTACGCTATGCCGATGCAGCTTTGGGTGCAGGTGGCCCGGGCGAGTCTTCGGGTACGGGAGTTGCCGGTGAGGTTGATTTATAACGATCCGAGCCGACACTTCGGGGGGACGTTGGATGATCCGATGGTCCGCCTCGAGCATTACCTGGCGGTTTTCGAGGCGGAGATGGCCCACGAGGCGGTGCCTGCCGGGAAGGCCGACGTCGGTTGTCTGCCGTGCCATTGATAACAACGCCGATGCTCGATTTCTCGAAGTTGAAGACCCCGGCCAATCATGGGGACGTGCTGGTGGTTCCGCAGGCTGCTGCCTTGGTCAAGGCGGCGCGGGCGAACAATCAGTCCCTTCGTGGGGCGGAGGTTTCCCTGGCGGGTCCGACCTTGGCCGCTTGGCGGCGAAAGACGCGCCAGGCCATAGTCGGCTGCGACGACGCACTGGTGGTTATGACCGGGCATCAGCCGGCGTTCATTCATCCGGGGGTTTGGGCGAAGCATATAGTCGCGGTGCGTTTGGCCGCCGCCGTAGACGGTGTGGCCCTTAATCTGGTGGTGGACAGCGATGCCCCCCAAAGCACTCTCTTGCCAGTTCCATCGGTGACAGGGGCAGGCGTGGCTCTACGATCCGTGCGGTTTGCCCGACTACCGACCGGTTATCCATACGAACTAATTGCACGACAGACACCACAAGAGGTAGCGGAGTTTCAGGACGCTCTCTGTGAGATAATGGGTGAGCGGTACGACGCGTCGCAGATGCCCACTTTCTTCAAGGGATTCACTGGTGCCACCGACGCACGTGATTGGGTGGATCAGGCCGTTGCCGGACGTCGGGCCGTCGAGGCGGACTTTGGCGTCAAGATTGATGAACAGCGTTTCAGCAGTGTCTGGTGCAGCCCGTTACTGATCGACATGCTCACTGGGGCTGACCGCTTCGCTGCAAGTTACAACAATGCGCTTAGGTGGTACCGCCGCGAGTACCGAGTCCGTGGGGCCCAGCGTCCAATCCCTGATCTGCATGTGAGCGACGAGCGGTGCGAGGCGGCTGTGTGGGCGTATCGGGGTGATGGTCCGCGTCGCCGCCTGTTCGTCAATCGCGCGGGTGACGTGCTGCAGCTCTTTGCCGACCAGACCCGGATTGGTGTCTTTCCGCTGCTGCGGCCAGGCTCGTGTGAGGACTTGGAGAGTGTATTCTCCGATCTATCCGGCTGGCGCCTGCGGCCACGGGCGCTGACGCTTACTATCTGGGCGAGACTTCTGCTTGCGGACTTGTTCATTCACGGGATCGGCGGAGCCAAGTATGACCGTATCACCGACGCGATCATAGCCGATTACTATGGGATCACTGCGCCCGGGATGGCGTGCGTTTCCGCGACGCTGCACATGGATCTGCCGCGCAATGACACGATGCCCGACACCGTGCGGCGTTTGCGCCACACACTGCGTGATCTTCAGTACAACCCACAGCGGAATGTGCCGACAGGTGCGGATGTGCAGCCGTTGATTGAGCGACGTGCCGAGATGGTGCGGCGTGCTGTCGATCTGCGCGAGAGTGACCGGGGCAACCACCAGGCTCGGCGTGCGGCGTTCTCCGAGATCCGCGATCTGAACGCCGCCATTCTGAGCGAGCGAAAGGACTCAGTGACCACCAAGCGCGGCGAGCTCGCACAAGCCGTCCAGGACCTGCAGGAGAACAGGATCGCCCAGGGGCGCGAGTACTTCTTCGGGCTCTTCGACCGGCTGAGGCTGGAGAGGCTGCTCGAGGCCCTTCCCGCCCAACGTAGTTTTCGGGTATAGTGTCGCGTCCGGGATGCTTGTAGAGGTGTGGAATCGGCCCGCCAGGGGCTGCGGACGACTGTCAATATGCGGGCCAGGGGACGCTAGGACACTAACCAGGCCTGGGAGAAGACCATGAGTGATGAACCGGCGGAAGGCGGTCTGCATATCGACTCCGATTGGAAGGAGGAGGCTGCCCGAGAGAAGGAACGCCTGGCCGAGCAGGAGAAACGCGAGCAGCAAGAGCAGAAGGCGGCCGGTGCGGCACCAGGAGCGGCGGCCGGAGCAGCGCCCGCCAACTTTGTCGAACTGGTCAACCTGTTGGCCATGCAGGTAGTGATTGCCCTAGGTGGTGTGCAAGGCCCGGGCGGTGAGCGTATTCCGCCCAACCCGTTCGCCGCCAAGCATCACATCGATCTGCTGGAGGCTCTGCAGAAGAAAACCGAGGGTAACCTGACCGACGACGAAAAGCGCATGCTCGATAGCGTGACCTACGAGTTGCGGATGCAGTATGTACAGGTGACAACGGCCCAGCCGACACCGTCGGAACCCGAAAAGGACAAGAAGAAGTAGCTGTCGCTTGCCAGGTTCCGTGTCAGCCCGAAGAGTGTCCCATTCCGTCCTTTGTGCGACCGGATTATCAGCCGGTTTTTGCCCTATTGGAGAGTCGGGCCTATCCGGAGATGGATCGCCGCAGCATGAGTTGCCACGGTAGTTAGGATGCCATGCTCATCATCCCAATCCGTACCGAGTCCAACATTCGACGCACACCGCTGGTCAATTACGTCCTGATCGGCGCCAACGTCTTTCTGTTTCTCATCTTCAACTACGGGATGGCGGACACCGCGATGGCATCGTTCAAGGAGCAATACCTCTATTTCCACTCGGCGGAGCCGGCGCTTTATCAATTCTTCACCTACCAGTTTCTGCACGCCGACGTCTGGCACCTGCTCGGCAACTTGCTGTTCTTGTGGGTATTCGGCAACAGCGTAAACGCCAAGATGGGTGACGTGCCGTATCTTCTCTTTTATCTGGCCGGAGGTGTCTTCGCCGCTTGGGGATACGCTGTTATTACGGCCAGGCCGTTTCATCTGGTCGGCGCGTCCGGCGCGGTCGCCGCGGTGACCACGGCGTATCTTGTCCTGTTCCCGCGCAGCCGTGTGACCGTGCTGGTGTGGTTGTTTATCTTCATCCATTTCTTCGAGCTACCGGCGATGATCATCATCGGCCTGAAGATCATCGTCTGGGATAACATCATCGCTCCGGGTCTGGGAGGGCAGGGTGCCGTCGCTCACGGTGCCCATCTGGCCGGGTATCTGTTTGGCTTCCTCAGTGCCTTGGGCATGCTCCTTATGCGGGCATTACCGAGGGATCAGTTCGACATTCTGGCCCTGTGGAAGCGCTGGCATCAGCGTCGGGAATTTGCCGCAGCCATGTCCGATCCAGCCGCGGCCGCTAAGGCTCAATACGGATCCGTGGCACGAACGGTAGCTGCCGATCCGAAGCAGCAAGCGATCGACGAGCAGCGTTTTGACACGATCTCCAACCTGCGGAGCCGGATCAGTGAAGCACTGGAGCGACCTGACACCGCGGCCGGAGCCGAGCTGTACGGGCAATTGCTCGAGATCGATTCCCGGCAGTGTTTGTCGGAGCGTCACCAGCTTGACATTGCCCGCCATTTCTACGGTGCCGGGCACTTCCCCGAGGCTGCGGCTGCTTTCGAACGCTATGTAGAATCCTACCCGCTGTCGATAGAAGCGGGCAACGTGCGACTGCTGTTGGGTATCATCAACGCCCGAGATTTGCGGGACTACGAAGTGGCTGACAAGCATTTGACAGTATCGATGGAGACATTGCGGGATCGGGCGCGTCGGGATCAGTGTTTTCAGTGGCTAAAAACCGTCCGGGCAGCGTTGGGACGCCCGGCGCCGGAAGCATAGCAGGGGCATCAGCACATGCCGGAGCTGGCCTACGTGAACGGAGTCTTCGGGCCGATCGCTGAGGCCACGGTTTCGATCGAGGATCGTGGTTTTCAGTTTGGTGACGGGGTCTATGAGGTGATCGTCGCATACGACGGTCGGTTGTTCCTGCTGGAGCTGCATATGCGCCGCCTTCGGCGAAGCGCCGCGGCGATCATGCTGGACTACGACTTCGATGAAGATCCGCTCGAACCGATCATCGCCGAGGGGTTGCGTCGCTGCGAGTTCTCGGATGCTCTGGTGTACGTTCAGCTCACACGTGGTGTCGCCCCACGGTCACACGAGATCCCCGAGAACATCACGCCCACCGTGGTCATGACGTTTAAGCCGCTTCCAGTTGTACCGGACGAGCTTCGGCAGCGCGGTGCCCGCATGATGACAACACTCGATACGCGCTGGGCCAACTGTTATGTGAAAGCGATCATACTATTGCCCAACGTGATCGCCAAGAACGAGGCCCTGCGCCGCAGTTATGATGACGCGATCTTTGTTACCGAGACCGGTGAGGTACGCGAGTGCACGGCTTACAACCTGTTCATTGCCAAGGGCGGTAAGCTGACGATTCCGCCGCGCACGGAATCTATCCTGCACGGCGTCACCCAGGGTCTTTTGTTGGAGTGTGCCGCTGCGATCGGGCTGAAGGTCAATGAAGAAGCATTCGACATCGCCACGCTATGCGCAGCCGACGAGGTGTTCATGTCCGGCACGACTGTCGATGCTTTGGGGATCACATCCGTCGACGATCAGCCGATAGGAGATGGTCGGGTCGGACCGATCACACGGCGCCTGTATGAAGAATTCGTGAAGCGTTCACGCGCCAGATAGTAAGACCCGGAATTCGATGATGAATGAACCCACGATAACAGACATTAAGGAAGCTCATCGGTTAATCAAACCTTTTGCACACCGCACTCCGGTTCTCACTTGCAGCGCCCTTAATGAAATGTGTAACGCGGAGATGTTTTTCAAGTGCGAGAACTTTCAGAAGGGAGGGGCCTTCAAGATCCGCGGGGCGGCTAATGCGGTGTTTTCTCTTGACGACCAGGAGGCTGCTCGAGGCGTAGCCACCCATTCATCCGGGAATCATGCGGCTGCTTTGGCGCTTGCTGCCCGTTGGCGAGGGACCAGGGCGTACGTGGTGATGCCGGACAGCGCCCCCGAGCCCAAGAAAAATGCCGTGGCCTACTATGGGGCTCAGATTCACTACTGTGGACCGACGGCCGAGGCTCGCGAAGAGGTCTGCGCAGAGGTGCTCGATCGCACAGGGGCTACCTTCATCCATTCCTACAACGACAGGCGAATAGTCTCGGGTGCGGGTACGGCGGCCATGGAACTCTGCGAGGAGATTCCTGACCTCGACATGGTGATGACGCCCATCGGTGGTGGTGGTCTGATCAGCGGGACTGCTATTGCCGTTTCCGCGATTTCACCGAAGACCCAAGTGATCGGCGTAGAGCCGGAAATGGCTGACAATGCGTCTTGTTGTCTTCAGGCTGACAGGGTCCTTCCCGCGAGTAATCGTGATACAATCGCCGACGGGCTGCGCATGCCTCTTAGTGAGCTGACCTTTTCAATCATCAAGAGGCACGTCCGGGGAGTCGTCACCGTGAGCGAGGAGGGAATCACCCAGGCCATGCGCCACATCTGGGAGAGAATGAAGATCGTCGTCGAGGCCTCATCCGCGGTGACCTTAGCGGCGTTATTGACGCACCGCATCGACCTGTCCGGTAAGCGTATCGGGATAATTCTCACCGGCGGAAACGTCGACCTGGGCAATCTTCCCTGGCGGTAGTGTTCTACCGACGTGGGTCGGTCTTTTCGCTATTCGCAATTCCTCATTCGCTATTGTCCAACCTCACGCGGTACTTGGCCGCTTGGTCGGGCTTGCCCCAGGCTTCGTAGAGGTTGACGATGCGCTCGCGGGCTTCGCGGATGCGGTCGTCTCGGTAGTCCTCGGGTATCGTCTCCGCGTTGTCTTGCATCTGGCTGTAGGCGTCGAGTAGCAGCGGCTCGGCCTCGGCGAACTTGCCCTGGCCGGTGAGTGACGCGCCGAGGAGGCTCATCACGTGGGCGACCTGCCAGCCGGCATCCTGCACGCGCCAGTCACCTTCCGGTAGGGCCAGCTTGCGAATCTCGAGGCATTCGCGCAGGTACGGCTCCGCTTCGGCGTACTTGTGCTGCTTCACGAGCGCGGTCGCGTAGACCACGACCAAATGGGCAATGCCGGATTCCCGTTGTGGTGTGAACCCGCGGCGCAGTTGGGTGAGCTCACCGTCACAAAGCACTTCCGACAGGAGGTATTTGCCTTTCGCCAACAGCAGTAAGGCCAGATCCATCATACGCCCGACCAGCTCCGCGTGCCTCTCGCCGTGGGCTCTGCGCACGCGAGCAATCACCTGATCAAGCATTGCGTTGGCGGCATCGTGATCTCCCTTTTCTCGAAGGAAGCTGACAAGCCTTGTTCCAAGGGCGGTTCGTAACCCGTTTCCGCCGGTCTGGAGCAGGCCCACAGCCTGCCTTTGTGTCTCAATTGCTTTGTCGATGTCGCTCGTCATCTTGTACGCCAGGGCCAACGTATCGAGGAGTGTCGCATTCTCTCCGCCGCTCATTTCGACCGCTTTCTTCGCAAGTGGAAGCGCGGCGACCGGATCGCGCAGGTCAGCCGGTTCACACGTCAGCAGTGCCCAGGCGTAGTTATTGAGGTCTAGCGCGGTGGCCTCCGAGCGCTGGGACAGGCGCCCCGTTACCTCGAGAAACTCAGCGACGTAGGGGCGCGCTTCCTCCAGCTTGCCTTGCACCGTGAGCACCTTGGCAAACGCGTCCAGGAAATAATGCATGGACGCGTCCTCGGCGTCGGGAACGCGACGGTAACCCTCCAGACAACGCCTGCTCAGCGCCTCGGCTTCGGTCAGCTTGCCTTGACGCATCAGCAGCGTGGCCAGGGAATCCATCGCCCAAAGCGTCGACTCGTCCTCGTCGCCGAACACACGGCGGTAATCCTCCAGGTTGCGTCTGCTCAGCGACTCGGCCTCGGGCAGCTTCCCTACCTCCGCAAGCATGTAGGCCAGACCGCTCGCCGACTGGAGCGTACGAGGGTTCTCGAGACCCAGAGCGCCGCGATGGACTTCCAGGATCTGGCGCACGAGTGTCTCCGCTTCGGCGTACTCACCCTTGGCCATCAACAGCCGTGCGAGGTTGATCATCGGGTAGTACAAGTACGGGTGCCTATCCCCCAGCAGCTTGCGATACGTTACCAGGCACTGGCGGAGCAGCGACTCGGCTTCGGCGTAGTCACCCTTCCACCTCAGGGCCATCGCAAGGTTGTTCGCCAGCTTCCACGTGTCGACGTCATCCTCACCCAGAACGCGGCGGGAAAGCTCGAATCCCTCGCGGTAAAGCGCCTCGCCCGCATCTGTTTTGCCCTGATTCGAAAGCAGGTTTCCGAGCAGCCTCATCGAGTTAATGGTGTCGCGGTCCTCTACGCCCAGGATGCGTTTTTGGGTCTCAAGTGTTTTGCGCACGAGCGTTTCGCCCTCCTCGAGCTTCCACTGGCGGTTCAGCACGAAGGCATACGAATACGCGGACAGGAGCGTGTCGCGGTGGTCCTCGCCGAGCAGCTTGCGACGCATGGCGAGAGCTTGGCGATAGAGCGGCTCGGCCGCATCGTAGTCGAACTTACCGAAGAACAACTCCCCCAGGTCGTAGAGGCTCTGGGCCACGTCCGGGTGCTCGTCGCCGAGTACCCGCTTTCGGATGCTCTGGGCGGCCCTTAGATGCGGCTCGGCGGCGGTGTATAAACCCAGGCTCGTATACGTCTGCCCGAGCGTGGCTCGCAGGGACGCCTCCGCCTCGGGCTGATCGGCCAGCTCGCCCGCCTCGATCTGCCGGGCGGCTTCGTCCAGCATGGAGCGAACGGTCACCTCGCGTCCGCGGGCCTTGTTCGGGTCGACGGCCCGCAGCCGTTCCTCCAGAAATCCGAGCGTCGTACGGGCCTTGGCGGCCTCGCGGGCGGTTGCGAGACGCTGTCGATTGGCCTGGATAAGCCCAACGCTCGTCCCGATCACACCCAACGTCAGGGCGAGGAACACGGCGACCACTCCGGTGACCAGGGCCTTGTTCCGGCGGGCGAAGATCCGGAGCTGATAGACCATGCTCGGCGGCCGGGCGGCGATTGACTCGCCTTTGAGATAATGCTCGATGTCTCGTCGCAGCTCGTCGGACGATTGGTAACGGCGGTCGCGGTCCTTCTCCAGGGCCTTGAGGACAATCGTCTCCACATCTCCACGCAGCGCCTTGTTGATCGTGGTCAGCTTTGTCGGCTCCTGCTCACGGATAACCCGCGTGGCCTCGTAGATCTTCGAGCTGCTCACGTTGTAGGGCAGTCTGCCGGACAGCAGCTCGTAGAGCACCACGCCCAGCGCGTAGACGTCACTTCGCGTGTCGATGTCATCCGGGTCGGCTTCGCACTGCTCGGGAGACATATACTGCAACGTCCCGATGAGCTGGCCGATGTCGGTCTGGACTGTAGTGACGGCCAGGTCCGAATCGGTGCCCCTGGCGACACCGAAGTCGATGATCTTTACCTCGCCGTGCGAGTCGACCAGGATGTTTCCGGGTTTGAGGTCGCGGTGGATGATGCCCTTTTGGTGGCCGTGATGAACTGCTTCGCAGACGTTAGCGAACAGCCCCAGCCGCTCGCGCGTGCCAAGCTTCTTTTCCTTTGCGTGTTCGGTGATCGGCTTGGCGTTGGGGATGTACTCCATGGCGAAGAACGGCACGGGCTCTCCCGGCGCGCCGGGATCGTCGTGCGTACCGGCCTCGTAGACCTGGGCGATACCGGGATGGCGCAGCCGGGCGAGGATCTGCGATTCGTACTCGAACCGCCGCATGGCCGAGCGTGAGGCGATACCTCGCTTCATCACCTTGACGGCCACGGTCCGCCGGGGATGCTCTTGCACCGCTCTGTAGACCGTCCCCATCCCACCCGAGGCAATCACGCCCTTGACATGAAACCGCCCGATCTTCTTGGGTATTGCAGCAGGCATCCGCGGCGTGACCTGCGTCTCCGTCGACGGCTCCTGGGCGTCGGCCGACGGATCCCCTGCAGGCTCTACCCCTCTCGGAGGTTCTTCTGGCATGGCATTTTCCCATAGTCTGGCCCGGGCAATGCCGAGCCGGTGCTCTTGTAGGCACATGAAGTACCTGGAAACGGCCCGCCGGATTGTCCGCTGTCGGGCATGACGGTGCAAGTAGCAGTGTAAGTTGGACCGCTCCTACTGGGTCTGGTGAGGACCTCGGAGGCTACAACTCCGTACGTTTTTGGCCGCCTGCCCAGCTCGGGGTCGCTTGACCGGCCATTTTAGGCTACGAATACTTAAGGTGTATGTGGATTGACGGCCAGGGACGGTCGATCCCTCAGAAAATGCGAGTTCAGGAGATCACCCCATGTATCGGTACTTGCCTTTGTTCGTCGCTGTCGCCCTGATTCCCGGCTGTGGTGTGTGGTGCGAGTGGTTCGGGCTGTGCGACCGCGAGACGGGATCACCCGAGTTGAAAGCGTTCGAGTCCGAAAAGGAGCTTGCAGACTACTTCTCTCAGCAGATCACCTCGCGAAACGATCGGTTTGACGAGATCGGCCTAGTGGGGCGCTCGGATCAGGCGGCCGGCGACTTCACCAGCGGCGATGCGGCAGCCGACGGAACGAACGGCGCACTCGATGCCCCGACCGGTCCCGCTCCGGGAGAGCCCGGTGGTGCCGAAGGTGGTGATGCAGGTCTGTCAGACGAAGACTTCTCCCAAACGACGATCCAGGAGAAAGGGGTCGACGAGGCTGACGTAGTCAAGACGGACGGAACGTACCTGTACATCATCGACAGCGCATACCCCGACAGTGTCTTGCGCATTGTCCGCGCGTCACCGCCTGAGCAGCTTGCCCTGCTTAGCGAAGTATCGCTCGAAGGCAACGGCCGTGAGATTTACCTGTACGGCGACAAGGTCGTGGCACTGACCCAGACGGGCGGCGGGTTCTATATCCTCGGCGGCGGAGGAATTGCGGTTGACACTATGGATGAACCCGATGTCAGTACCGGCTCCGACATGGCCACCGAGGAGGTCGAGGCCGATGTCGTCGAGCCGGGCTCTGTCGGCGAGATGCGCTACGAGCGACCTCGTACGATTGTCACGGTGATTGATGTAACTTCGCGGGATGAGCCGGTGATTCTTTCCCAGACCGGTTTTGACGGCATCCCATCCTCGAGCCGAATGATCGACGGCGTGTTGCACCTCGTTCTGGCGAACTATCAGGATTACTACTATGACGTACTGCCGATGCTCGGGCAGCCGGAGCTGGAGGTCAGTACGATCGACGTCCAGGCGATACTGCCGGGCTTCGAGCGCGTCGACGCCGACGGGGCTGAGCAGACCGGCAACACGGTCACCTGGCAAGAGCTTTACCGGCCGACCGATCCGGACGGTTTCGGCTTGGTGACGGTGGTCAGTCTCGATGTGGACAACGACGCGGAGTTTACTGCGGTCGGCGTTGTGGCCGAGCCCGGCCTGATCTACTCCTCCCTCAACGCGTTGTATTTGACTGATACCGAGTGGGACTTCTTGGGGAACAATCGCGAGACTACCGACATCTACAAGTTCGCCTACGTGGATCGCGGCGCAATGGCGACGGCAACGGGAAGCGTGCCTGGGCGAGTCCTCAACCAGTACTCGATGGGTGAATACGCAGGTCACCTGCGTATCGCCACCACGGTCGGTCCCACGTTCTCGCTGCTTGGCGGGCGCAGCCAGCCGCACAACAACGTATACGTTCTTG
Source organism: Planctomycetota bacterium (assembly GCA_030616775.1). Lineage (GTDB taxonomy): Bacteria > Planctomycetota > Phycisphaerae > UBA1845 > UBA1845. Next base: position 28,497 of record JAUWWQ010000026.1, on the reverse strand, counting down.
GTCAGACCGGTACAACGCTCCAGGAAGTCGGGAGTATCGTTAATATCGCCCCGGGTGAGACGATCCAGTCGGCGCGATTCATCGGCGAGCGTGGCTACCTGGTCACCTTCGAGCAGATCGATCCGCTGTTTACTCTGGATCTGCGTGATCCGACCGATCCGCAAATAGCCGGCGAGCTGAAAGTGCCGGGATTCTCGACGTTCATCGTGCCGATGGGCGACGATCATCTGCTTACGGTCGGCCAGTACATTCCCGAGGACGGGCCGTTTTTCGGATGGGGTGTGCAGCTATCCATCTTCGATGTCTCTGACTTTACCGATCCGAAGCTCGCCGCGCCCAGTGTCGTTCTCGGTGAGCAGGGTGGGGCATCTTCGGAAGCGCTCTATAACCCCAAGGCGTTTACCTACTTCGCCGAGCGCGGCCTGGTAGCTCTGCCGGTGTCCATGTACAACGACATCTTCTTCCTTGATTTTGAGATTGACGATGTTCCGGGCACCGGTGTTGGCGTAGTTGATGTAGTCGCCCCCGTCGAAAGTGACACCAAGGACCCCGCCCAAACCGACACGGATGTGGCACCCGAGCCTGATGAGCCGGCGGAACCGATCGATGATGCCATGCCCTTTACCCCCGAGGAATTCGAGGGACTCGTCGTCTTCAGTGTGTCTGCGGAGGATGGGTTTACCGAGTTGGGGTGGATTAGCACGCGATTTGAGGAAGCCGGATACTACTGGGCCTCCTTCACCCGTGGCGTCTTCATCGGTGATAACGTGTTCGCAGTGACCGATCACGGCGTCCGCGGTGGCCTGGTCAACGATCTTACAAGCATCTCCTACGAACTGCTGTTCGAATAAGCTGTTCCATCTTTAGAGCCCTGGAGCGCAATGATCCCACGGGTTCTGAAAGACGCCCGAAGAACTACTCCCGCGTTTTGGCAGTCAGGAGATTACGAATCAGGTCGACCAGGGCCTGGCGATCGACCGGCTTGGACAGGTAGTCGTCGGTGCCGCACTCGGCCGCACGCTCGATGTCGCTGGTCTCGTTCAAGGCCGTGACCATTACTATAAGGATGTCGCGGGTCTTCGGGTCACTCTTGAGCCGTTTGCACACCTCGAAGCCGGACATCTTCGGCATCATTATGTCCAGCAGCACCAGGTCCGGCGACTCTTCCTGCACCTTCTGAAGGGCCTCGAGACCGTTCGTGGCGGTCACCACGCGGATCTCGGGCATGTCCTCCATGTAGGCCTCCAGCAACTCGAGATGCTGCAGATTGTCCTCGACCAAAAGCACCGTGTGCTGCGGCGTCATGCTCCCGGCATCTTGCGACATTGGATCCTCCTATGGAGTCTCGGCCTCGCAAACTGATCCACCGGCAGTGTAGCGTCAAACGGGGATTGGGCCAGCACGTGCGGCGACGAATTGCCATCAGGCCGCCGAGACCGAGCAGGACCAGGCTCGTGGGCTCCGGCGTGATTACGCCGGGAATCGGGTTGTACTCGAATTGGAAGCCCGCCCCGGCGATCCGACCGGCCGTAAACCGCCCGCCCGCAATCTGCCCCTCATCGAATGCTCGCCAGGTTGTGATGAGGACCACAAGGCACGCGAAAAAGTGTCGGATCCGAGTCGACTCGGATCCGACACTCTTGTATTCAATTCCGGTAAGCGCTTTGTTCGGCTTGTTCGGCGTCCCGCTTTGGCTATGCCTTGTGGCGACGGCGCAGGAGGGCTACGCCACCGAGGCCAACCAGGAGGATGCTCATCGGTTCAGGGACGGCCACGATGTTGTCAATGCCAAGCTCTTGTTCGCCGATCTGGAAGCTGTCGATGTTCCCCTCGAGCGTGACAAGCCCCGCATCAACGGAAGCCGTGACGCCCGGAGCCACATCGGTCGGAAGGTCGCTAAGCGGGCTGACCTGGTGGAGCGTTTGGTCGTTGACGGCAAAGTTGTTGCCGCCGCCGAACTCTTGATACTCCAGTGTCACGAGCATGACATCATAGCTGATATCGGCGAAGTCGAACCGGACACCGATGTTATCAAGCTCGAGCGGTGTGGTTGGGAAGTAATCATCGTACCTCCCACCGACTTCGGCCTTTATGAATCCCACAAAGGTGCCCAGGAAGAACTCCTCGACGGACATGGCGATGCCTTCCTGAGTGAGTAAAGTCTGTCCGGTGGTGTTGCCGAACGCCTGGCCGAAGGTCGTACCCGGCTTCACGGATTCAAAGTCCACCGTGGCCGCGAGGCCTTTCGCTGCGACGACCCACACGGTGAGCATCGTCAAACATGCAATCGTGCCGCCGCGCTTCATCGAACTCCTTCCATCCTCCGTTCGCCGCCCCATTCCGTAGGTCCGGAAACTCTGATCGGCGACCGTATTCGGCTAAAGCCCCATTTCAGCGGGAGCCCCTCTCCCTTACCTCTATTTCTGCTATTTCTGCCCGACCGGCCAAGCCAGCTGGACCAGCGCCACTGCTGACTGGTCAGCCGGCGGTCCGCCCGCCCCGGATCGGGCTCACAAGCTGTACAACGTGGGATACCAAGCCCGGGCCCCTGATTCAACATATACCGTGCCAAGCACTAGGATCCGGCTGCCCGAGGCACGATTCAGTGCACTTGGACACGGAGGGGACAGCCACCCGGCAACGGCTCCGACCAACAGGGCAGTTGCCTGCTTGTGAGGGTTCCCGTGCGGGGGCTGATAATGAGCGTGTGGTCGGTCCGACGACGTGATCCAGGCCTCAATGGCCAGTTTAGCTCATATTCTCGGACCATTGGGTGCGGTTTGAGTTAAGCTCAGAGCTGTCAGAGCTGTGCGATAGCGTGTACGTTGCTGCGGTCGCCACTGGCTGGAACCCGGAGCGGGCAGAATACTCGGATGGTCAGGCAACAATCGCGGGCAATTCCAGGCTTGCCTTTGGCACGTCAGGCTCATAACGTTCTGAGGGATACTCGCTTCGAAGCGTCGTTACCCCGCCTCCAGGTAGGGTGACGCGTCGGGGGGGTCCGATACTTTTTTGGGGAATGCGTGTTGTCACCGGGGGGCAAATCGGGTACATTGACCGAAGGTTAATGAGGGAGAAGGTGCCGTCCGCGCCAAATCAGTCTCTGTCCCGTCGGGGGCGTTGGGGGCTCACACGGCAAAGCTCTGGCGAGGGGAAGCGGCTGGCACGCAGCGGTCAAAGTGCATCGGTGCTCATCGGTGTGCGGAACTCTGAAGGGGGTATCAAATAATGTCATCGAACTGGCTGGAACGGAAGCCTGGCACGGGGGTGGTGGTGAGGTTCTGCAGTGGGCGTGGATGCCTCGCAGTGATTCTGGGGTTGTTTTTGGCTGCCCCACCGGTGGTGCAAGCCTGTACCGTTGATGCTGACTGCGACGACGGCAATCCGTGTACGAAAGATGAATGCCTGATCGGCCCTACTGGCCCTCCCGGCGTATGCTGGAATGTCTCTGATTGCGAGGACGGATTGTTTTGCAACGGGACCGAGCTGTGTTGCACAACCTATCCGGACTGCGGCGGTGTTCCGTTCGGGCAATGCATTCCTGGTACGCCTCTCAGTTGCCCGCCGGGCAAGTTCTGCAGCGAGGTTCTCGACCAGTGCGTTTGGTGTGAGACTCACGCCGATTGCGACGACCAGAATCCTTGCACAGACGATACCTGCGACGTAGTGAATGGGTGTCAGTACTCGCCCAGCACCGGGCCGTGTGATGACGGCAACAACTGCACAGTGGACGACGCGTGTCGAGACGTCTGTGAGGGTGGCGATCACGACGGCGAGATCTGCATTGATAATCGCGACTGCGTTGGCATTGTCTCCGGAACATGCGTCGGGCCGGTATGCGCCGGGTTGCCAAAGGACTGCATGGCCGAAGCACCGGAGTGTCACACGGGGTGGTGTAGCCTGATAACGGGCGACTGCAGCTTCACCCCGATGAGCGACGGCGTCCCATGTGATGACGGAGATCAGTGCACCTGGATTGACGAATGCCAAGACGGCGTCTGCGTGGGTGGACCATCTGACGGTTGCGTCAGCCTCGAGCTTCGAGCACCTGGTGTTCAGACGATCAGCGTCGGGGATATCGTGGAGATCGAGTTCCATATGACGGCCAGTGGATGCGCCTCGAACGACATCTGCGGAGGGACTATCCAACCCGTGGCAGCCATTGAAGCTGTCATCAGTTGGGACCCCCTTGTTCTCGAGCTTGCTCCGACGGGTGTTTGCTACGGTGGAGACTACGACGGCCTGCCTTGTTCGACCGACGCTGAATGTCCTCCAGCAGGCGTGGGTGAATGCGGGGTGAACCCCGAGGACCCCTGCGACGATCCTGATCCGTGCGAATACGACTGCGGCTCGCCCATCAGATACAACTGGAGCGAATCGTTCTTCCCGTCCGATTGCCCCCCGTTCGGCGACGACATCAACGCCCCGTGCCGCCGATTCTGCTCTGGCGGAGTCAACCACGGCCTACCTTGTTTGATTCACGATGACTGTCCTCCGGAGGACGTGGGTTACTGCATCACACTGGTGGGGACTGCGGGGAACGATGGCGACGCTTTTTACACCGCTAACCAGCAATGGGTATGCGACGGAGAGCGTGCCGATCCGGCGTGTGTGGCGGACTTGGGTATCTGGGTGACCACTTTCAAGTTCAGAGCCCTCGCGGCCACCCTGGGGATCTCCGACGGCACGCCGGTCGCTGTCGAGAACTGCATCGTGCAGACTAGAACGAAGGTCGCCAGCGGAGCAGTGCCCGGGGAGGATGTTACCGGATTGTTGGGCGAGCCCGCTCTTGTGCAAGTTGCATGCATCGATGGCAGTGATTGTCCGTACGGTATCTGCCAAGAGGGCGTATGTCTGGCGTGCCCGGCGCCGGTGGCGGTGACGGAAGGGTCGCGGTATATCGGGGTTACACCGCAACCCGGTCCGCCGGAGCAGGCAATATGGGTAACCGGCGAGGATCCGGATGTGTCCTGCGTCTACGGGTACGTGCGAAGCGCGACATACAGAGGCAAAGTAGAACAATGCGACAACCCACCTTGCGAGCCGGATTACTTGCCACCGGGTCCGGAAGGTTGGGACACGGTCCAGGTGCGGGGCTTCGAGTTGATCGGCGGGAAAACGTACAGTATCCAGACCGATTGCGATCCTGCAAACCCCGGCACCAGTCTTTCCGAGCCGGTAAGCGCTACCCTGTGGCAGTGGGGGGATACCGACAATTGGGGCGGGGTGGACATCCGCGATGTGACTCGGATTCTGGACGGGTTCCGTGGCATGTTCCATACGTTTTACTGCGAAATCGATGAAGACTGCATGAACCCGCCAGTGCCGCCGCACTTCACGTGCGACACTACGGTTTATAAGTGCCTTTCGGCTACGTTGGAAAACGTTGATGTTTATGGGGCTACGGGGTGCATGCCTGAGCGGGTCATCAGTATTCTTGACGTTACGGTCGACTTGGACGCGTTTCGGGGGTTCCCGGACCCTTGTGCCGTCACGCGGTGTCAACCGTAACGACCGGGCCGCTGCCGGTGACGGCGGTACTGGAGGTCGGGGGATAGTCGAGGGGGGAAAGCCTAGCGGCTTGAACGTGACTATCCGTTTTGGAAGGGAGCCTCATGAGGTTGTTAATCATTAGGGGTATTTGCACACTGGGCGCCTTGACTGCCGCCCTTTCCGCGCAGGCAGCGGAGTTGAGCCTGGTCGTCCCAGGTGGGGTCACGACGATCAGTCCCGGCGGCGAGATCACGGTTGAAGTGTTCGTCAACGGCATCGTCGACCCCGACCGCCTGCGCGGCTACCAAACCACGCTCGAGATTGTTCCGGGGTCTGGGTCGGCGGGCTCATTGACGCTGGTGGACCCAGTGACCCCATGGCCGGATAATGAGAGCATATTTGTTGACACAAGCAGGACGGACTGGGTCTTCAGCAACCTGGCCGCCTTCGACATTGTCGACACGGCTGAGCTCGAGATTGCGGCCACGCTGATGAATGCAGGGGGCGCCCTTACAGTCACGCAAGCGAAGTACTGTGGCACGTACATCTTCAAGGCCTCGTCTAACGCCTCCGGCGACTTCCAGGTCAGATTAGTGGTGGCAGATCCGGGCGATGAAATCCAGCCCACGATGCTCCTCAGCCAATACGGCGCCCTTATCACGCCGATTTCCGTAGTTCCTTCCAACGGAGTTACGGTAACCGTTCTTGATTTCGTGATTAATGATGAATGCGCCGCAGCCCTGGCGATTGCCGAGGGGGCCACATCGTTCAGTACCTACGATGCCACGACAGACGGTCCCTCACACCCGGGCAGCGGTTGCGACCAAGCCGGCTCGAACACGGTCAGCAATGATATCTGGTACGACCACATAGCCACCTGCACCGGTGTCCTTACGGTCAGCACGTGCGGCAACGCCGACTTCGACACGAGAGTGGCTGTCTATGACACCTGCACATGTCCGGTCGCTGATGGCGATCTGCTGGTGTGCAACGATAACGGCCCTGGTTGCGGCCTTACCTCAAAGGCAGTGGCGACGGGAGTCGTCCAGGGGCTCTGTTACAAGGTCCGCGTGGGTGCGACCGGTGACCTGACAGGATCAGGGAGCATCGAGATCACCTGTGCCCCGGATGAGTGCGTAAACGCCAGGCAGGTCAGCGCTCCGTCGAGTACCCGGGGGTCCACCGAGAACACGGCGATCAACGACGACACCGGGCTTGACTGCGGCGAAGGCTTCGTTGATTCGCCCGGCGTTTGGTATTCCGTTGTGGGCACGGACAACCTCATGACGGCCTCGTTGTCCAGTGCTTCGTATGACACGCGCTTGACCGTCTACCAGGGAAGCTGCGCCGCTTTGTCATGTGTGGGAGACGCTGACAACATAGGCAGCAGCCGGGAGTCCGTGAGCTGGTGTTCGACGCTGGGTGTGCCTTATCTGATTCTCGTTCATGGGAGGGGCGGTGCGACCGGTACGTTTACGTTGAGCGTGACGGACACGACCTGCGAGGACTTCAACGTCTGCACCAATGACTTTTGCATAGACGGTGCCTGTGTCTATGCGCCGAACTATAACGATACCCTCTATTGCTGTTCCCCGTCGACCGGCGACCTGACCCTTATAGATGACGGCAATCCCTGTACGGACGATATCTGCAACCCCGATGGCTCGGTAGACCACGAGCCCGTAACTAACGGGCTCAATGCTGGTTGTGACGATACCCTAGTCTGCACACTTGATGAATGTATCGACGGAGTCTGTGTCAACACAGACATCAACACCATCCGGTGCACAACCGACGCGGACTGTTTCGGAAACAATACGTGCGGCGACCTGGTACCCGGTTTTTGCTTCTGTGAGGCCGGACCGCTGCTGGAACTTGTCGCCCAGCCCGGGTCGCTGCCCGTTCCGGGTTGTTACGCTTCCCTCGAGACGTTCGACGTCCGGGTCGAGATGGGCGCCTCGGACGTACCCATTGTCGGTGCGCAATTCTTCCTGGAATACGACAGTACAACGCTCCAGTTTGTGAGCATCGACCCTGGCAACTCGGTGGACCCCTCTTCCGCGTTTGCGCTGGAATTCAACGAGACCGTCGACCCGGTATATGGAACCATCGACTACGTTGTAGGCACCAGCTTCGGCACCACGACTCGGGGGCCGGCCACCGTTGCGGTTATTACGTTTCAGGCGATTGCCGAGTGCGAAGGGTACGTACGATACCGTCCGTCCGGGCCGAATGGCGAACCTAACCGGCTGACCGCTCAGGGCGGTGAGGAGGTCAGGGTCAATCTCGTCGACATGACGCCGGCAAAGATCAACGGGAGCCCGCCGATTCTGACGTCGTGTCCGGGTGATATGACGGTGTTGCCGGACCCCGGCCTTTTGACCGCAGTGGTTACGTGGATCACGCCGCAGGCGACCGACAGTTGCGATGTCGGCTCTGTTCCGGTGACCTGTGATCCGCCCAGCGGATCGGTATTCACCCCCGGGACCACGATGGTCAGTTGTACCGCAGTGAATTCGTGTGGGATCGAGGACTGGTGCACCTTTGCTGTCACCGTGGAGCCGGCGGTCTTGACCGTGAATGTCGAGCTTTCGTCGGTCGTTGCCGGTCCGTTCGACCGATGCATCACCTTCGATCTGTGGGACTGTGATGGTCCCCCCGAGGCGCGCCACGCCACGATTGAGCATACAATGACGTTTACGAATGGTCTGGGCTCCGGTGCGAACATGGTGATTCCCGGTGGTGCATGGGAATGTATAACTGCTCGGGACGAGCTTCACACTCTGCGTAGCACGGCCGCCGACTTCTCGACAAGCGACGGCCGGAGTTACACGGCGACCTTCGTCGGCGATCGCGGGTCAGGCGGACACCACTTGCTCGGCGGCAACCTCAACGACGACAACTTCATCGACATTCTGGATTTCGGTGTGTTGTTCTCGCTGCACATGTCACAGGCGAATCAAAATACACCTTGCGGAACCGGCGGGCCTGACGGAAACATCAACGGAGACAATCAGGTCAACCTTCTTGACCTGGTGATATTCGTTGGCAGCTGCCTGCAGGCGAGCGAGCCTAGTTGCTGTGGTGGGGGCGGTGCCTCAGCAGCTTCCGGGCCCATTAGCGCGATATCGGTACGGGAGCTGCGGCAGATGGGGCTCGAGCATTTGATCGCGGCCGACCTTAACCAGGACGGTGTACTGGACATGGACGACGTGATCACGCTGATGAATGGAGACCTCCCGTCCGAATACGACCGTAGGTCGATAGGTGATGATGGAGGCGGAAAGCGGGGTAAGTCCACGCGGCAGCGCCCGCCCAGGCGGTAAGGTCTCAGTAGCCTCGTGAGGATGCGGGTAATGGTAGTGCCGTTTACCGGACAGCACACTGAATGGGCGGTAGCTCTCGCCGTGGGCGTCCGGACCTTGCTTGTGCCGTATAGTCTTAGGGGGGCGAGAAGTACCGGTAACGTGGCAAGCATACGATTTGCCTGCAAGCCAGGGGGTGGATGTAAGTAGGAGTGGATAAAGGAATCATTTGAATTATATGAGGCGACGTGATATATTCACGGTTGACTCTGACTCGGGGTGGTATTCACCGGCGCACAAACCGCCAGCGTTGAGGCGGGGAAGGAGTGCTGTTGCCTGTACTTGGAGGGCTGGGCAGAGGCAGCTCTGGTGACAGCGAGGTCGCCAGAAGGACCATTGGGGGGAGCATGTGTACCTGATCCTACCCCTTTAGAGCTACGGAGGGTTGCTCCACGCGGCTTGAACCTCGTGGGTTTGATGCTTGCGCGGAATCCGATGGCGCCGGCGCGAAACGCTCAGAAGTAGCGTTTGTGGTGAGTTGGCTGCGGCCGGGTGATTGCGGCGTGGCTTTCTCGTAGTGGGCGATCGAAGTGTCTTTGGCGTCTGCAACCAGGCAAGGCGAACTTGAGAAACGGATCTTGATCCTGTGTGGGATCAGAGTGTCATATAAACAAGGGCCAGGGAGCGGTACAGATAGAGTCCGCCGGAATAACCGAGGAGATGCGTCATGAAACGGAAAGAAGTTTTTGCCATTGTACTGATGGCGGCGTCGGCAGCGATGATGGGTGTGAGGCCATCGTTTGCCCAGGATGATCTGAGCCTCAACGTCGATCCCCTGACAGAGTGTGTCGAGGTAACCGACACGGTGGAGGTGACGCTGGATATCGCCAACTTGTCGGCGGCCATCAACGGTGTCCAGGTGCGCCTGCACTACGACAACACGTTGATGACCCTGGTGGACGTCGAGCCGAATGACCTGCAGTTCCCTCCGCCCGACGAAGGGTATGTCGAGATCAGCCAGACGGACACCGACGGCGACATTGACTGGGCTGCGGTGATCAACGGGAACTCGCAAGGGGTGCCGCACAGGATCGCCAAGCTGACGTTCACGGCGATTGCCAACGGCACGGCCGTAGTGACGTTCCGGGATGACGAACCGCCATTCGTTACAAAGCTCACCAGAGCCAGCGACGCAACTACGATCTGGCCGAACATGATCGATTCCGGTGGCATCTTTATCGGACCTGCGATCTGCGTGATGACAGCCGATGACCCGGTGTGCGAAGGGTCGACGGGCAACGGGGCCTCGGTGCCGGATGAGGGTGTCGGCTCGACCTATGAGTGGACGATTTTAGGTGGCGACATAACCGGAGGGGATGGTACGAACGATATTACCTATACCGCAACGGTTCCGCTCAGCATCACCATCGACGTTACGGTTACCGACCCTAACGGCTGTGTTAGCACGTGCCAGGAGATTATCTCTGTAGACCCCAGGCCGACGGGCAGCGCCGGCAGCGACATCGCGGTCTGCGCCGACGCCTCTGATCCTACGATCGGTGGGGCCCCGACGGCCACAGGCGGTACCGCGCCATACACGTATTTGTGGACCGGAACGGCCGTCACTTATCTGAGCAGCACGTTTTCCTCGAATCCGTCATTTGGTGTGTCGCTGGCGGCGGTGGGCTCCTATCAGGCGTGCGTGACCGTTACCGACGTCAACTCCTGCGACAGCGTCGAAGACTGCGCCACGATTACGGTCAATGCGCTTCCGGCCGCCGACGCCGGAAGTGATATAACGCTTTGCGAGGATGCGGCCGATCCGGCGGTCGGCGGCTCCCTGACCGGCTCCGGCGGACTCGGCCCATACACGTATGTGTGGAGCGGCACCGGCGCGAGCTACCTCAGCAGCACGATCGTGGCCAACCCGACGTTCGGTGTCACAACCGCCGAACCCGGCTCGTATCAGGTGTGTGTGACGGTGACCGACTCCAACACATGCGTGAGTACGACGGATTGCGCAACGGTGACGATATACGATGTTCCGGCGGCGAATGCGGGTGCCGACGTTGCGGTTTGCGAAGACGTAGTACCCGATCCGAGTGTCGGCGGAGCACCGACCGCTTCAGGCGGAACCGGCCTCTACTCGTACTCATGGACGGGTGATGGGGCCATATATCTCAGCGGTACGACAGTGCCCAACCCGACGTTCGATGTGACAACCGCCGTGACAACCGCCGGTCCTGGTTCGTATCAGGCGTGTATAACGGTTACCGATTCCAACGCATGTGTCAGCACGACCGACTGCGCGACGGTGACGGTCAACGCCCTTCCGGTGGCCGATGCAGGTGGCGATATCACGGCCTGCGCCAACGAGCTCGATCCAACGGTGGGTGGAGCACCGACCGCATTGGGCGGGACTAGTCCGTACACCTATTCATGGACGGGAAGCGGAGCCACATACCTGAGCAGTACAACGGTTGCGAACCCGACGTTCGACGTGTCCACTCCCACGCCCGCTTCATATCAGGTGTGCGTGACGGTGACCGATGCCAGCACCTGTGTCAGCGCTATCGACTGCGCCACGGTTACGATCGACGCGGTTCCGGCGGCGAATGCAGGTGCCGATATCACGGCCTGCGCCAACGACACCAGTCCCACGGTGGGTGGCGCACCCACTGCTTGGGGCGGAACCGGTCCGTACACGTACGCGTGGACGGGAACCGGCTCGAACTACCTGAGCGACACGACCGCAGCGAATCCGACATTCGATGTGGCCACGGCGGGCCCCAGTACCACCCAGGTCTGTGTGACGGTTACCGATGCCAACACCTGTGTCAGCGTGACCGACTGCACTACGGTGACGGTATACGCGTTCCCGACGGCGAATGCGGGCAGCGACGTTGCGCTTTGTGCGGATGGGGCCGATCCGATGGTCGGCGAAGCGCCCACGGGGTCAGGTGGACTCGGTCCGTACACCTATTTATGGACGGGAGGCGGTGCCGCATACCTGAGCGACACGACCGCGGCCAATCCGACGTTGGACGTAGCAACCGCGGGTGGAGGTTCGCATCAGGTATGCGTGACGGTGACCGATGCTAACGGATGTGACAGCGCTGTGAGCTGCGCCACGGTTACCGTCCGCGCCCTTCCGATCGCGGATGCAGGGTCCGATTTCGCCCTGTGTGCCAACGCGTCGGATCCAGTCGTCGGCGGTTCGCCGACCGCTTTGGGCGGGACCTCCCCGTACACCTATGCGTGGACAGGAACGGGTGCCGCCTACCTTAGCAGCTTGATCGTCGCAAATCCGACGTTCGACGTGTCGGTGGCCGGGGTCGGCTCGCACGACATTTGTGTCACCGTGACCGACGCCAACTCGTGCGTTTCCGCGACCGACTGCGCGATCGTTAGCGTCAGTATAGTCCTGGACTGCTCGATCACGACGACTGATCCGGTCTGCTCGGGCACTACGCATGACGCGCAGGTCGGCGACGCCGGTCTCGGAGCGACGTATGACTGGGAGGTGACCGACGGTAACCAGGACACACCGGACGACTTATTCACGATGACCTACACGGCGGGCGCCGGCCCGACGGTGACCATCGACGTCATCGTGACCGATATCAGCGCCTGCACCAATACATGTCAGTATATTGTTACGGTGGCCAGCGCTCCACCGACAGCCGACGCCGGGGCCGACTTCGCGGTCTGTGAGGACGCCGGCGGGCAGGTAGTCGGCGGGTCGCCCACAGGGTTGGGCGGCACCGCACCCTACACGTACGATTGGACGGGTGCCGGGGCGGCGTACCTGAACGACACCACGGCTGCGAATCCGACGTTCGACGTGGCCAGCGCGGGTGTCGCCGAGCACCAGGTGTGCGTAACCGTCACCGACGTGAACAACTGCTTCAGTGCAATCGACTGTGCCACGGTCACGGTTAACCCCCTGTCGGACTGCACCATTTCGGCTGAGAACTTGGTCTGTGCGGGGACAGGCGGGCACGCCGCCGAAGTGCCCCCCACGGGCGGGACCTACGTCTGGGGCATAACCGGCGGAATCATCGACACGGGGCAGAGCACCCCGTCGATCACCTACACGGCGGAGGCGGGAACATCGCTTACGCTTACCATCACGGTCACCGATCCCAACGGCTGTGTGAGTATGTGCCAGAAGGAAATCATTGTTAATGCCCCGGACTGCACGATTCTCGCGGCTGATGACGTCTGCTATCAATCGATCAACAACTTCGCCTCGGTTCCAAGTGGGGTCGGGGGTGAGATGTACGGTTGGGTTATAACCGGCGGAGAGATCACGAGCGGTCAGGGGACCAAGTCCATCAACTACGACGCCGGCACGGGCACGACCGTTACCCTTGTAATCAACGTTACCAATGCAAACGGCTGCGTGAACACGTGCCAGAAGATCGTCAACATCATCCAACCGAGCATCGACGTGACGCTCGAGCTTGGGGGCGTCCTCCTTCCGCTGCCCACCGATACGATCACGCGAGACGTGACCTTCGTGATCACCGAATGCGGCGGGTCGATAGACAACCGTGTCATACCCGTTACCGTGAACGACACCGGACTCGGGTCGGTGATTATAACCGATACAAGTGCGGCCGCTAACTGGATCAGTATGCAGGAGGGGCACACGCTCAGGCGCAGCAGGCAAGTGAACTATGGTACTTGCATGGTGGCGCAGGTTACCCGGACCGGTTCCGGCAGTCTGCTGACCGGAGACTTCCACCTGGGTGCCGTGGCTCAGGACAACCTGTGCGACATTACCGACTTCTCGATCCTGGCGACGCTGTGGAACGAGGGTATCGACCCGAACCTTACGACCGGTGGCGATGCGACAGGCGATGGTTTGCAGGACATGCTCGACTTTGCCGCGATCCAGGCGAACTTCTTTAAGGTCGGCGAACCTGTCGACAACTGCACGGCAGCAGCCGGAATCACGGATGGCGGTCTGCAGCCTGTCGACGCAGAGCCTATTCCGGTGGGCGAGATAAGAAGACTACCGTTGGCCAGCGTTTCCGTTGAAAGTCTGGCGTTTCCCAGTGCGTCCAAGGCCGACCTGACCGGTGACGGCGTTGTCGACGCGAGAGACATTCGTGCTTTCGCGCGGCGGAACGGTCTGGAATTGACGCCGGAGTTCACGGCCACGCTGGACAAACTCGAGGGACGCAAAGTCCGTTCCAGCCTTCGTCGATCGGGACGAGGTCTGGATAAGTAAATGGGGTGTTCTCTTCCCCGGTGCCATCAAGGTTCGATAGCGGACTTGAGCGATGGGTACCGATTGAGTCGCCGACTGGGTGGGGGACCGGCTGCTGGCGGAATCATCCGCCAGCCGCGGTGAGTGACCGTTGGTGAACGAGGAGAGGCGTAAGCGATGAGGATTCCGCTGGTCGGCGCTCTGGCAGCGCTCGCGACAGTTGCGAGTCCGGCAGGGCCATACGCGCGCGCCGCGGTGGACCTCGAGCTTCGGACCGAGCGGCAGACATTCGGCGTGGGGTCTGTGGTCGACGTCGGCCTCTACGCCGTGTCCGACGAGGGAACCGTGTTCTCCGGTTTGGACGTTCTGATAACCTGGGATCCAGCGGTGCTCGAACTGGGCGAGCCGGTGATTGATAACGGCCCGCACGACTGGTTTATCTTCGGCTTTCTATCAGATGAGCAGCTCGATCGTTTGAACGCCGATTGTGGTGAGGATGTGTTCTGCGACCCGTACACCGGCCTGCCGTTCAACGACGGTGACGCCATGTTTCAGGCGGGGTCGCTCAGTTCGGCAACGGCCACCGCGGAAGGCGTTCTTGTTGCGACCTTCCGGTTCAACGCGTTGGCTGAAACGCCGCTGACTGAGGTTGCAATCGTCGAGACGCTGGGCGGGCAGTATGCCGTCACACGGGTGTTGCAGGGTGTGACGAAAGTGACAGGGAACCTCGGAAGTGCATCCATTACGATCCTCGGAGCGGCGGCGTTGTCCGTATGGGACTTGTCTGCAGCGGCCGGCCGCACGCAAGCGGTCGTCGTCTCGGGGACCGTTTCCGATCGTCTCACGTTCGGCGTGGAGATTGTGGCCGAGCTGGTCGCTCGTCCCGGAAACACGGGTACGGTTACGTTCACCGAGGCCCCGCCGGTTGACATCCTCCAAGTTGGCGACCCGTGGCCCGTGATGGGAGCCTTCACTCCCTTTGACACTGACTTGAGTTCGTCACCGGACCGCAACGGGTCGATAGACGATAGCGGATCGTGGGTACCGATACCTTTGACGTTCTCGGGGCCGCTGACGGTTTTTCCGGTGGTAACAAGCGCGGATGCCCAGGGTGTTTGGGATGTGAGACTCTCGACCTCCTACGACGATAGCAGCTTTTGGGAGGAACTGGACACGACGCTGAGGGACGGAACGCTGATTATTGTCGAGCTTGGCGACGGCAACGGTGACGCGGCGATCGACATGTTCGACTTCTCGGAGTTTCAGTTGTGTTTTACGGGCGCGCTCGATCCGATCGAGCCGCCGGCCTACGCCTTGACGCCGGGGCTCTCGTGCGGCGTCTATGATTTTGATGACGACGGGGACATTGACGACTACGATTACGCTGCGTTTCAAGACGTGGCGCTAGGTCCCGCACCGTAAGGCAACGTAATAGTGTGGGTAGGCTCGATGTTCGAGCTCCCAGTAGCGCAGGGAAAAGAGGCATTGTGGATGATCAGACATAGGGAAAAAGCTCCGGTCATCGCGGCAATCGCCGGCTTATGGGTCTTGTTGGCGATGACGCCGGCGATGGCTGATGATGATCTGAGCCTCAACGTGGTCCCCGGGTCTGAGTCTGTCATGCCTGGGGACACGGTGAACGTAACGCTGGAGGTCGCCAACCTGTCGGCGGCCATCAATGGTGTCCAGGCGCTAATGCACTATGACGATACCTTGCTCACGTTGCTCAGCATAGTGCCGGAGGACCTGCCGCTCATCGCGCCGGCGGAAGGCTGGATAGAGGTTTACCTGGCGGATACGAACGGCGACGTTGACTATGCGATTGTCGCTAACGGTGGGGACACGACCGCTGCCGGTCCCGTTGCGACGCTGATTTTTCAGGCCATCGGAGAAGGGGCGACCACTGTGACCTTCCGGGCCGGCGTCGATCCGTTCCGTAACAAGCTCACGCTGGCGATGGACAACTCGACCGTGTTCCCGCCAACGACCAACTCGCCCGTCATTACCAGTACCTGCGACGACGGGTTGTTTTGCAACGGTCTGGAAACGTTTGTGGGCGGTAGCTGCCAACCGGGGACACCACCGGATTGCAGTGTTCTGACCGATCAGTGCAACGACGGCGTGTGCAACGAGACCACGGATGCGTGCGAGCCCCAGCCGGTTAACGAGGGGCTCCCCTGCGGTGACAGCGACCTCTGTACGGAAAACGACGTGTGCACCTCCGGCAACTGTGCGGGGACGGCGATCGATTGCTCGCACTTGGATGACGCCTGCAACGTCGGCACATGCAACGACCAAACGGGGCTGTGCGAAGCGCAGCCCGCCAACGAGGGTGGATCCTGCGACAACGGGGTGTTCTGCGACGGGACCGAGACCTGCAACTTGGGCGTGTGTGTCTCGAGCGGCGACCCTTGCACTCCCCTGTTGTGTGACGAGGCCAACGACCAGTGTCTCGCCCCCATCCACGTTGCCAATCTCGAGGTGTTCTACGCCGGGCGGTTCGGGACGTGCATTGGCGGTAACAGAGACGGCCTCGGTTGCTCCACCGACGGCAACTGCGTCGGGACAGATCCGATACCAGACGGCATCTGCGCGTTTCCGGAGCAACCCGATCCGAGTCGATCCTTCCTGGGCGCGGGCGCCGCGCTCTTTTGTGTCGGCGGCGGGAATGACGGTTTGACTTGCACGGATAACACTGACTGCACCGTGTGCGTTGGCGGTATCGATGACGGGCTGCCTTGCAGCAGTCCGGGCGACTGTTCCACGGGGAGCTGCCCTCGCGGTACATGTGCGTCGTCCAACCTCGACAACATAACCAACTATGTCAACGGCGTTACCGGCGTCCGGGTGTTCTTCAATGATGTGGTCAGTTTTGCGACAACGCCGGATGCAGCATTCTTTTTCGAGTGGTCGGAACGTCCGGAGTGCGTCGGTGGCAGCAACCACGGGCAATCCTGCAACCCGGACCATCCCAACGACCAGTGCATTCTGGGCGGGGGAATCTGCGACGTGAATATCTTCACGCCGGTGACCAACGCTGCCAGCGCAATTACGGTCACCCCGAGCATGCAAGGTGGGGTGACGGTTGTCGAGATCGTCCTGGCCGACGATCATGTGCGCGCCCGGTGGCTGAAGGTGACGATCGATTCGACACAGGTAACCGCGAGCGGGGTGGAGCTGGACGGGGAGATGAGCGGCAACCCCGTCGTGCTTCCGAGTGGCGATGGAACGGGCGGAGGGAACGCGGTCTTTTATCTGGGCAACATGCCCGGCGATGTAGATGGGAACCGGAAGACGGAGTTGACCGATCCGTTCCTCATCCGTAACTGCACGTGTTTCAATCCGTTCCTATTCTTCCCGGTAACGGAGGCGTACGATATGGATAAGGATGCGAAAGTACGGCTCTCAGACGTTGGGGCCGCACGGGCGGATGTCAACCCGTTTTTCAGACTTCCGCTGATTTCGCCGTGAATGGGGAAGGAACATGGAGTCGGCATCGAGGGTATCGGATTACGAGGAGGTGTTTGAGGTTGTCAGCGCCGGCTAGCATTGGGTGGGTGGAGCTCATCGCGGCGGTGCTGTGAGGATTGGCAATGTTCCGTAGCCGAGTGACAGGTTTCCTGCTGATGGTCGTGGTCGGGGCGGGGAGTGTCCAAGCAGCCGACCTCTCGGTGGTCAACCTGGCCATGACTCAGGACCAAACGGCTACCGTTGTGGTATCCGGCTCTGTCAGCGGAGAATTTACATACGGCGTCAATATTCTTCTCGAGATCGTTCCCAGGGGCGGGAACACCGGGACGGTAACGTTTACGGCCGCACCCCCCGGGGACATCGTCCAGATCTGGGATCCATGGCCTGGACTAGGCACGTTTAGTGCTTATGACACAGACTTGACCGGCTCAGTGACGCTCAACGGTTCGGTTGACGATGACGGAAACTATGAGCCGGCTCCGGTGACCTTCTCGGGAGATCTGGCCGGCTTTCCGGTGATCTCGAGCGTTGGCGCCGACGGCATTTGGGATGTGACGCTTTCCACGTCTGTCGGGGACAGCAATTGGGAACGCCTGACGGCCACGCTCGTAGCGGGAACCATTACGGTTACACCGGCAGAGTGCCTGACGGACCCGGACTGCGATGACGGTGTGGACTGCACGGACGACGTCTGCTCAACTGGGAGCTGCGTATCCACGGCCAACGATGCCAACTGCCCGGACGACGGCTTGTTCTGCACGGGAACGGAGATGTGCGATTCGGTTCTGGGCTGCCTTTCGACAGGCGATCCCTGTCCGGTAACCGAGTTCTGTAACGAGACGACGGACACCTGCGACGAATGCCTGGTAAACGGGGACTGCTTCGACGGTGTCGGTTGTACGGACGACACCTGCATCGGTGGGAGCTGCGCGTCTACGGCCAACGACGCCAACTGCCCGGACGATGGTTTGTACTGCAACGGGACCGAGTCTTGCGATGCGCTACTGGACTGCGTCTCGAGCGGTGATCCCTGTTCGGTAACCGAGTTCTGTAACGAGACGACGGATACCTGCGACGAATGCCTGGTGGACGGTGATTGCGCTGACGGCGTGGGCTGCACGGACGATGCCTGCGTCAGCGGGAGCTGCAGCTTTACGGCCAACGACGCGAACTGTCCTGATGACGGTTTGTACTGTAACGGGACCGAGTTTTGCGATCCGCTGCAGGACTGCTCTTCGACCGGGAATCCGTGTCTGCCCCAGATCTGCGAGGAGGCGTCGGACAGTTGCAGGGGCTGCACAACAGGCCCGGAGTGCGACGACGGCAACGTCTGTACGGACGATGCCTGCAACGGCGGTCTGTGTGAATACACACCAAACGCGGCCTCCTGTGACGATGGCTTGTTCTGCACGGGCACCGAGGCGTGCGTTGGCGGAACCTGCGTGAGTAGCGGTGACCCGTGTTCGGCTCCGCTGCTATGCAGTGAAGGCCTCACTAGCTGCGTGGAGTGCCTCACGGCAGCCGATTGCGGCGATGGGAATGTCTGCACGGACGACATTTGCGACGTCACCGGCACATGTGACAACCCGAATAACACGGCACCATGTGACGACGGCCTGTTCTGCACGCTAACCGATGTGTGTAGCGGCGGGACATGTCTGGGAAGCGGTGATCCGTGTCCCGGCCAGGTGTGTGACGAAGCGAACGATCTGTGCATAGCCGGTTGGGCTTCCCTGTCGGTGGAAAGCCTCAGTATGTCTCAAGGTGTCATTGCCGACGTCGTGATCTCGGGAGATATTGCCGGCTTTGATACTGTCGGTGTGAGCCTCTATGTAGAGATCGTTCCGCGGGTGGGGAATGTCGGTACGGTTGTCTTTACGCCCGCCACGGACATCTATCAGGTTGATGACCCCTGGCCCGGTGTGGGGATGTTCACCCCCTATGATACCGGTTTGACCGGCTCCTCGTTGCTTAACGGTAGCGTCGATGACAACGGGACGTTCGTACCGGGTCCGACGACGTTCACCGGTTTTCTGGCGGCCTTTCCGGTGGTGTCCAGCGCCGATGCCGGCGGTGTATGGGATGTGAAGCTTTCCACCTCCTTCGGCAACAGTAGGTGGGAGGTAGTCTCGACCACTCTGGTTTCTGGAACGATTACCGTGGCGCCCGACGTCAGCCTTTCGGTCAACAGTTTCGCGATGCCGCCGGGGGCAACAGTGGGTGTGGTGGTTTCGGGTGAGGTGGAGGATGAATGGACCTATGGTGTGACCATTATGGCGGAGCTCGTGCCGCGAGCCGGGGCTGTCGGCACGCTCACCTTCACTCCCGCCCCCGACATATACCAGATCGACGACCCCTGGCCGAGCTTGGGTTCGTTTGCCCCCTATGACACAGACCTGACCGGCTCAGCCGTGCTCAACGGCTACGTTGATGATAACGGATCGTTTATGCCCGGGCCTCTGACTTATGTGGGTGACCTGGCAGGCTTCCCGGTGACCGCCAGTTCCGGGGCGGATGGTGTGTGGGACGTCACGCTCAGCACCAGTTTGGGAACGAGTTCATGGGAAGGTCTGACAACCGTACTCGTGGGTGGGAGTATCACGGTAACTGCCGGGGCCTGCGTGCTGGACACGGACTGCGACGATGGCAACACCTGTACCGCCGACGTATGCAACGCCGGTGTGTGTGGGTACACCGCCATTGTCGGGGCCTGTGATGACGGAGACTTGTGCACCGAAGACGACACCTGTGTTAGTACCACTTGCCTGGGCACGCCTGTGGATTGCACGGCGCTGGACGATGCCTGCAATGTGGGGACCTGCAATCCGGCGACGGGGATCTGTGAACCGGATCCCATTAACGAAGGCGGCGGCTGTGACGACGGCGATCTGTGTACCGAAAACGATACCTGTGCGGCCGGTGTGTGTGCCGGTACTGCGGTCGATTGTTCCGGGATCGGTGACCAATGCAACATCGGAACCTGCAATCCGGAGACGGGAGCCTGCGACTTGACACCTGCAAACGACGGGGTTCCCTGCGACGACGGTTATCTGTGCATGGAGAACGATGTTTGCGCCAGCGGTGTGTGTTCCGGAACATCGATCGATTGTACGCATCTTACCGATACCTGTAACCTTGGCGTTTGCGACTGGCAGACGGGCACTTGCCAGGCGATGCCCGCCAGTGAGAATAGTCCGTGCGACGACGGTGATCTATGCACGCGACTGGATAAGTGTTCCGCTGGTGTCTGTACCGGGGTCGCGGTCAATTGTTCCGGTCTGGACGATGCCTGCAATGTGGGGACCTGCAATCCGGCAAGTGGGGCTTGTGAACCGGTCCCCATTAACGAAGGCGGTGGCTGTGACGACGGCGACCCGTGCACGGACAATGACACTTGTACATCCGGCGTCTGCACGGGAACCCGGATTCCGGACTGCTGGAACTGCGACGTGGACAACGATTGCGACGACGCTAACGTCTGCACGGCAGAGGTCTGCAACGCAGGAGTGTGTGAATATACCGACCTGGCCGACCCCTGCGATGACGGCGATCTGTGCACGCTCAACGATGTTTGCTCAGCCGGTGTTTGCGCAGGTACCCCGATTGACTGCTCGAGTTTCGATGACAGTTGCAATATAGGTACGTGCGACCCGGCAAGGGGTATCTGTTATGCCCAGCCAGCTAACGAGGGGGGTGCCTGCGACGACGGGTTCTCGTGCACGATCAACGACGTCTGCTCTAACGGAACGTGCGCCGGAACGCTGGTAGATACCCCTTCCGTGAACCTGGTGTGGTCGCCGGCGACCCAGACGGTCAACGTAGGTCAGACGGCCCAGATTGATCTTATAGCCGTGTCGGCGACCTGTATGGATCACCCTGCCGGGGCGATCGAGGTAATCCTGGATTGGGATCCGTTTACGTTGGAGCTGGCGGGCAATACGGACGCTGGCGGCACCAGTTGGCTGTTCTCCAGTTTCCCGGACGACTCCGGTCTGGACGGGTTGAACGAACCGTTTGCGGGTACGCCTGCCAATGACGGCGATGCCCTGTATCAAGCCCTGACCGCCTTGCAGTCAGGCGTCCAGATACCACCGGGTGGGCTGGTGGTGACGACCTTTGAGTTCCTTGCCCTGGACGGCACAACGGGTTCGCAAATCGTCATCCCACCTTGGGTGGGCTCGTTCACCGAGACGCGGGTTATAGGCGCTGGGGAGATGCTCGGCGAGGATCTTACCGGCAGCCTCGGGTCGGCTACGGTGCGCATCACCGAGTGTCAGGGCGACGCCGATTGCGACGACGGGAACCTCTGCACCGATGATGCTTGCAACACCGGCGTCTGCGAGTTTACGAACAACGCGCTGCCGTGCGACGACGGGTTGTTCTGTACGGCGACGGATACATGCAGTGGCGGGGCGTGCGTGGGTAGTTTTGATCCATGTCCGGCTCCGCTGCTGTGCAGTGAAGACCTCGACGCCTGCGTAGAGTGCCTCACGGCTGCCGACTGCGACGACGGGAATCTCTGCACGGATGATATCTGCGATGCCTTCGGGACGTGCGAGAACCCGGACAACACGATTCCGTGTGACGACGACCTGTTCTGTACGGCCACCGACATGTGCAGTGCGGGTGTGTGCGTAGGCAGCGGGGATGCCTGTCCGGGTGAGGTCTGCGACGAGGCGAACGACCGCTGCGTCGACTGCCTGACGGATCCAGACTGCGATGACGCCAACGTCTGCACGGACGACTTCTGCAACGCCAACCTCTGCGAATACTTCATCAACGCCCTCTCGTGCGACGACGGGCTGTTCTGCACGACAATCGATACCTGTGTGGACGGCGTCTGTGTGGGCAGCGGTGACCCCTGTACGCCTCCTTTGCTCTGTAGCGAGACGCTCGACGCCTGTGTGGAGTGCGAGATTGACGAGCACTGCGACGATGGGAACATCTGCACCACTGACCTTTGTCGGCTTAACACCTGCACCAACTACGTCAACACGATTCCCTGTGACGACGGGTTGTTCTGCACGGCGACCGACGTGTGCAGCATTGGCGTTTGTGTGGGCAGCGGGGATGCCTGTCCGGGTCAACTGTGTGACGAGGATAATGACCAGTGTGTTGACTGCTTCACGGTTGCGGATTGCCCCGATGACGGGGTGAACTGCACGGAGGATGCGTGTGTCGACGGAGTCTGCGTCTATCCGCCCAACGACGCTCTATGTGATGACGGTCTGTTTTGTAACGGCCCTGAGTTCTGTCATACCATGGTCGATTGCCAGCCGGGTGACAGTCCCTGTGACGACCCGAACCTGTGCAATGAGGCCAACCAGTCGTGTGGCTGCCAAGAGCCGATGGTCGTCGGGGAGGGGTCCAAGTACCTGGCGGTGACCCCCCGCCCCGGGGCCACGCCCGTGGCTCTGCTTGTGACCGGGGTGGATCAAGAGGTGTCGTGCATATCGCTTTACGTTCGGTCGGACGGCAGGCTCGGGACAAGTCCGGTTTATAAACCGCCGACGGGGACGACGGGATGGGGTACTGCACATGTCCGCGGCCTGGAGATTGTACCAGACACGAGCTATATTGTCCAAGCCGAATGCGATACGGGCCAGGGCATAGGCCTGTCCACACCGGCCGCCGGCACAACGTGGATTTGGGCTGACACCGACAACTCCGGCGGGCTCGTCACCATCCTGGACATTACCCTAGTCCTTGACGGGTTCCGGGGCATCTTCGACATGGCTACTCTGTATGCGGTGGACCTCTGCGGAAGAACGGGAATCGACTGCCTCCCGCAACTGGTGATTGACATGTCGGACGCGACCGTCGCCTTGGATGCCTTCAGGCAGTTCCCATACCCGTGTAGCGATCCTTGCCCGTGAACTATCATGGCGTGGGTGAAGTGATGGACGCAGGGCTAAGATGCCATGGTGCGTCGTCATGCGTGCTCGTGCTGACAGCATCGTGACCTTGGGCGCACGGAGTTCACCGAGGTTGCCGGAGTAGAAGTCGTGGGGCGCCGCTTCAACTCTTTTGCCTTCGCGCTGGTGATGACGGTGCTTCCCCTGCCAGGCGCGTCACGATCGGAGGCGGCGGTCAACTTGGAGTGGCGGCCCGTCCGACAGACGGTTGAAGTCGGCGAAATGGTCGAAATCGCCCTGTACGCCGTTGCCGACAGCGGCCTCGACGAATCCGTGGCAGCCATAACTGCGATCCTGGTCTGGGATCCGACGTATCTGGGATTATGGGCCATTGTGGATCCCTGTGATCAGGGTACATGCCCGGAAAACGCTTACGACTGGCTTAGCTCAGGTTTTCTCGATGACTCACAAGCAGACGGCTTGAACGACACCTTCACCGACGGCAACGCCCTGTACAATGCCTTAGGGCAGTTAGCTTCGGGGGACCCGGCTGTCGCGACCCCGGAAGGCCTTTGGGTCACCACGTTCATGTTTCAGGCGCTTGATACCGGAGTCAGCGAGTTACGTTTGGAGATGGCATTCGGGGAGAGCACGCGAACGCTTGTGGCCTCCGGCGATGCCCCGGGGGAGGATATCATCGGCACGCTGGGCCCACCCGCAGAGGTGACGCTTACGGGGTGTTCGCGGCCGACGGTTGTCGCCATCGGCTCTCGGTACCTGGCGGTCACGTCGGCGCCGGGTGCGGACCAAGTTGCGCTGCTGGTCACTGGTGAAGCCGATGATCCAGCCGTTGCCTGCATGTCGCTGTTTGTCCAGACGAACGGCGCGCTCGGCGCCTCTCCGGTCTTCCAGGCGCCGGACGAATGGGGGACGATTCACGTGACCGACCTCCAGATCGTTCCCAGCGCCAGGTACCATGTACAAGCGGCCTGCGGGCAGGACCAGCAGGTGCAGTCTATGTCGAGTCCGGCAAGTGCTACGACGTGGATATGGGGCGACGTCGATAACAATGGCGTCGTTTTTATCAACGATTTCACATTGGTGCTTGACGGTTCGCAGGGCATCTTCAGCGGCGACACCATTTTGGAGAATCTCGACCTGGCTCCCTGCCTGCCCGATCGCCAGATCGATGCTCATGATGTGGAGAGTGCTCGGGACGCTTGCGGCGGGGCGAGCTATCCGTGTGTGGAGCCCTGTTCAGCCGGTCCGGGACTTGACGATTTCGCGGACTTCGTCCCGTGCCTGGCCGGCCCCGCAGAACAGACCGGCCCGGGCTGCGGCCTTTTTGACGCCGATGGGGACGACGACGTGGACCTTCTTGACTTTGCCGCATTTGCGAGGGTCTTCGGCAGCTCTCTCCCTCAGTAATCGGGTGCCGCTACCCACCCGGAACCCGGAGCTTAACCGCCCAGGCGCCAAGCACGTCAAGACGGGCTCGATCTTGCCTCTGGCGTTGCACGGCTGGGCAAGACGGCGCGGTAGACGTCCGGTGCGGCGAACAAGTCGATGAGCCTTAGAACGTCGGCCACGCCGGATACACCGTTGCGGTCGATGTCCAACCGATAGAGCTGTCGCGCCGCAGCATCCTCCAGCCCGCCAACCAGAGCCAGCATGTCATCCACGCTGACGATCCCATCATTGTTCACGTCACCGGGGAGATAGCCGATGCGCGTGCCGGTCCCGCTGGCCTTGTACGTGATCGTGGTCCACCTCCCGGCACTGATTCCACGGTCCAGTGCCATAGTCAGCACAGCCCCTTTAGACTCCACCCGTTTGATATTGGGAGGGCTTGTGCTACCGTCATCGATCGCAAAGTCCGCAGCGGTCAATCGCGCGCTGTCCGTATTGAATGTCAGGTCCACGGCGCTGAACCCAGCAGCGGGTTCACCGCGATAGATGGGCTGTCGGGCGTCGATGGCCCTGCTTGGTGGATCGCTCGAGATGACCCGAAGCGTCACTATATCCCCGACGGCGTCGATGGTCAACGGCTCGAAGTCGAGCGGGGCGATCATGATGCTGTCTATGTCGTGCAGGACGCTCATGCCTGGCTCCTCGTCGAGTCTCAGCGTAAACGAACCCTGTGCGTCTTCCGAGGCCTGCAGGTTGAGCGTGCCGCAGTAATACTTGGTGCCCGGTTTCGGGCAACTAGCGGTCTGTTCCCGATCGATCACCACGCTAAGCCAACGGTATCCCCAAGTCACGCTGTCGACGATTGCCACCGTTGCCTTACCGGAGTGAGCATACATGGGATCGGTGGTGTCAATGAACGCGTTTTCCAGGTTCTCTGTGCTCACAGCCGAAGTGATATCGTAGTCCATCGGCATGACGCTGCCTTGCGAACCGCTGGTATAGCTCTCATAGTCGAGCTGGGCTTGATAGGCCCGCATGCGCTCGCCGTTCGGTGACCAGTCCCTGACAAAGATCTTGACCGTCATTACATCTCCCGGCGAGACCTGGATATGGCTCACCGGGCGCTCCAGCGGGGTTGAATTGAGCTCGATGACCTCGAGAGAGAATGTAGGGTTTTGAGCCAATCCTACCGACGTCACCAGGCCCGACACACACAACAGTCTTATAAACTGCCCTATAGCGTTCACCATCAATCATCCTTCGCCAAATCATAGTTGCCAGTTCGGGTGCTCCCGGCATCCGCAATCAACTCGAAGCTTATACCCCATAGCGCCCGACATGGCAATCGCAGGATCGGATACGCCACCAGTCACGACCCCATCACGCGTCGGACCCGATTCATCGGACAGAGCCTGGCTGTCACCCGTACCGCGGATGATTAGAGACAGGGTTCCGGGCACCCCGTAGACTGCGTGTATGGGAATCCCCTAAACCCGTCCAGGGCAACGGCAACATCGATAATGTCTATGCGGAGATTCGGTGTACACCACCTGATTCCGCCTCCGCCGGTGCCGACCAGGTCCACCCACCAGATAGGTACAGTCCCGGGAAGGCCCCTGAACTTGTCCAAGACGGCTATGATGTCCATGATGTTGACCGTCCCGTCCGGTGGGTCCCACCACCACCACCCATACTGGCGGCCGACGGTATCGCCCAACTTCGGCGTGGTTATCGTAGTCGGGTCTGACAGACCGGGATTTCCAGGCGAGCCGCAATCTGCCTGCACCTGATAGAGAGCGGCCGGCACAATATCTTGGTGGTAGACCAGCAAGTTGCCCCATTCTGGCGGCGTGAGGTAGACCGCCTCGCTCGGGTCATCGACCAGCGTTGCAATATTCCATGCGGAATCAGGGTACGCATCGATGGTGATCGGGCTTGGCGGACCGACATACCTGGATATGCCGCCTGGACAATCCGGCGTGATCAGAATTGCCTGGGGGATGTCCGAATCTGCCGGCTCGGCCGCAATCGCCAAGAACCGCCCGCCGGACACCAGCGAGCTGGGTGCATCACACAGACAAATGTCAAGCTCTTCGTCGCACGGGCCGCCACATGGGGGATCTGTGCGGTCGCAACCCACGCCAGGATTGCAGAACTCCTCTCCGTTGCACCACAGCCCGTCGTCGGGACAGAAGCTGTCATCCGGTGCGTTGACGCACGCGTCGCCGTCCTCGTCGCACGAATCCTCCGTGCATTCGATCTGGTCGTCGCAGTCACGAGGCGTTCCGCCGCCGCATATGCCGTCCATGCAGGTTTCGCCCAGGTTGCAGAACAACCCGTCGTCGCAGGGAGTTCCGTCGTCCAGCAGGACATGGCTCACTTCACCGGTGCTGGGGTCACAAGTATCGCTGGTGCAACTGTTGCCGTCGTTGATCTGTGTCAGGGTACCGTCGACGGGGTTACAGCAGTCAACCTCATCATCGTAGTTGTTTTCGTGCGAGCACGACCCGTTCTGTTCGCAAGTGTCGTCCGTACAGGCGTTATCATCAACGCAATCCGAGTTTATCAGGCAGTGCACAGTGATCAGGGCGGGTGTTAGCGTCAACGGTGTGATATAGACGCCGTTCTCATCCTGCATGTGGGTGCCCTCGCTTTGGAACCCCACGGTAAAGGTGCCCATAGCGCCGAGCGGTACGTCCAGGGCCAGGGTCCCGGCGTAGCACCACGTGCCCGGGTCGGCTGCAAGAGAGTTCGTTAAGGTGCTGCCGTAGCGGTAGTCGAGGGTGCTCACGTCCACCGCGGCCATCTCGCCCTGCGCGGCAAACACGTAGTCGGTCCGGCTGTTATCGATCCACGCGGGGATGCATTCCCCGTCCGGCCATCCAGTGGCCCCACAACCACCCTTAGCAGTACCCCAGGGGTGACCCAGCGAGCCCATCAGGGCCTCGCAGTCCCCATCAGTCGTACACGCGGGATTCCACGGGGTCAGCGTGCCGCGCAATGCACTGGAATAGCCTGTCGAATCGATCACCGCCTGCCACGATTTGATCTGGTCCGGGTCCCAGCCGCCGACGTATATCTCCAGGAAAACCTTCTGCCCTCCGCCCTCCAGGACGATCTCGTTACCGGTGATCGTGTGGGCACCGTCCGCACTGATCGGGACCAAGTCAACTCCTGCACCACTTGCAGCCGAGTTGAACAGCCCTCCCAGGCAACAACAAAAAGCCAATGCCTTTGACCCCTTCATGATTTGTTCCTCCGTGCGCCGGGATAAACCGGCGGGGTGTTGTGAATGAAAGAGTCATACGTTGAAGGGTTAGCGGCCCACAGCGGCCCCGAGTCATGCGTCGTTGCCCGTGAGGGTAGGGGCGAAGCGTTGACAGGGGTACGTGCAGGCCGGGTATTGAGCCGCGAAAGAAAATCCCTCCGGGGTGCCGACGCTGTGGAGGTATGCGGAAGGCTACATCCGGCGCATCGTAATCGCGAGATGCGGCGGAACCCCGCGCGGTCTAAGACCCCGTGCATGTACGGAAACACCTCGCGCGAGAACCGGGAGATCCCGTGTCCACCCGCGGAAGATGGTGCAGCGGGTCGTGTCGGGAAGTCCAAGGACACACGCCGATGATGAACGGACACGGGAAGTCGGACAGGCCTGTAGTACCTGCGAAGTCCCCGAACAACGCCGGGCAACCGGCCGCGGAGGGGATAGAGGGAAGGGGCCTGGCCAAAGGGAATCCGCCCCGAC
>JAUWWQ010000022.1 GCA_030616775.1 Planctomycetota bacterium | reverse complement strand
TGGGCATTCAAGATGTCATTGTCCTGACATTAGTGGCTGGTGCGGTCACGTATGTGGGACGATCGCTTTGGAGAGCCACGAAGCAGGGCGGTGGCTGTACGTGTGGTCACAGCAACGGCCAGGGAGCGCACAACACCACTGATTCGAGGGATTCCGTCTGCTGTGCACCCCTGCCACTTGTCACGCTCGATCGGACGGAGAAACCGGGTACTTCTTGTCTGAGAATGTGTGTGAGAAGATGGATGACGCCATAGGGCGGGTGCCACTGGTCCCGATGTACGTCGGGATCCGCCAGTGTTTCTTCATCAGGAATGCCACGCACTGGCAGCAAGCTGCCAGTGGCACCCTCGTTCCCAGAACCGGGATTCCATCAGGGAGTGATTTCAAAGAAGGATTCGGCTTCGCTAAGCAGGGCGCGGGCGTAGTCGGCGTTGTGTGAACCGTACGAGCCGTCGGCTGCAACGAGGTCATAGTCGAACCTGGCAATGTGATACCGGTCCAGCTCTTCTGGAGTGAGCCCGGAGGGATCCACATGCAAGGGGTCGCTCGGATCGAAATAGCGGGCGATGGTCGCCAAACGAGGTTCGATCTCCTCATACACTCCTGCAATGCGCGCCGTGGCCGCTGTCTCCGTATGACAGGGGGCGCAGGCTCGCGTGTTTGACTCGAAGGCGTGCCCACTGTTGGCGGCTTGATCCGGCCCGCCGTACGCTTCACGATACACATGGCAGAAGGCGCACTCGCCGGAAAGATCCATGTAGGGTATCATGTACACGCCGTCCAACTGCGTGCCATCCAGCGCGAATCCGCCGACACCTTGCATAAACTCGACCTGTGGTCGCTCGGGCTCCTCGCCGGGGGCCGCATCACCCATAGTGTGGCACTGGGCGCACAGCGACTCCGGCGCCAGGCGAAGCTGATAGGCGTTGGCACTGCCGTAAGGCACGTGACACGCAACACATTCCAGGCTGTACATAACCTCCGATGCCGTAGGTTTGTCGTCTTCAGGGGCAAGTCGATAGTCCGTCGAGTGGCATTGCAGGCACGAGTCCTCGTACTCCGGCAGCAACATGATGTCCGCAAGCGCTCTCGAATGTTTGGAGGTGGACCACTGCTCGTAATGCGGATGGTAATAGTCGCCGCACAGGCCGTGGCACGACACGTGGCACTGACCACACAACGATGAGTCTAGCTCCACGTCAATGCCTACGTTGTCGGCATCGGCGGCGTGGTGGCTGCCGGGCCCGTGGCAGTTCTCGCATTGCACGTTGGCCAGCTCGGGCGTCGTCGCGACGTCAACGAATCCGCCGGCTTCACCATATCCTACGGTATGGCAGGGCAGGCACACGGGATTCTCTTGCTCGTTCTCGCCGATCAATGTGTCGAACGCGGTCGCATGGCGCGTTCCGACCCAGCCATTGTGATTGGCCTCATGGCACTCCGTGCAAGCCGCCGCACCGACGTACGTAGTCCGGCTCGCCAGCAGACCGGTAAAGTTGGCGGTGAACAGGAAGAAGTCGGCAAGGTCGACGTGACCGTCGTCGTTCATGTCTGATCGGTTGAAGTCGATCAGCCGGCAGGGGAGATCGGGTTCGCCATTGGGGCCGGTGAAACACCGCCCGAAGATCACAAAGTCCTCCCGGTCCACGTCGCCATCGTTGTCGATGTCGCCCGGCCCAGGTTCAGCCTCGGTGATTGTGAACGCGAAATGATAACCTGTAAGACCGTCGGTCGTGTGGTAGGTTGGTAGCTCCAGCGTAAGCTTCCCCACCAGCGGAAGCTCCCATACAGTCCCCACCGGATGGGGGCTGGTCACGCCGTCCGGAACGCTCAACAACTCCAGAAGGTACTGCCGATCCGAGGGGGGAACCAAATAAGTGTAAGCCTGGAAAGTCAATGGCATCGTACTATCCGTAAAGTACGGCGTCGCCCATACGCATATAGGCTCCCACGTCTTACGCTCATTTCGGTCCAGCGGCGATCGGAGGTCGTCGTCGTAGAAACCGGTCGACCCGAGCCACTCCGGCGTGTCAAACACGTGGTATACACCAGCGTAACCATCGGGGTTGGCGGCGACAGGTTTGTCGATCCCGCTGTCATATCCGTCGGTGGCGTTCGACCGAACGCCGAGCCTGCCGCTGATGACGCCTCACCCACAAGAGGAGCCGAATGCGAAAAGGAACTCGTATTGGTCCTGAGCCCGAGCTTGGCCCGCGGCCATCAGGCCTAGTGCCACCGACGTGCACAAGATTGCAAGGTTGTGCTTCACCCCTGTTCCCCCTGTCCGGTTTCCGTCAACGTCGTATGACTCAACCGAGACACGCCCGTCATCAGACTTCAGCCATGATCCTATCACAGCATATCTCACTTAGGCAACCGGTCATCGCAGATCCGTCCCGAAATCCTTCCTCTTCGCCGGGGGTCTCGCGATCTTGGTCCATGTAACTTCGGAACATGGCTCCTTCCGGATGTCTGAGCCGGGCCGGCCGCCTGCGAACGCGTATCGCCAGGCACTTTATCCGGCCGTACCCTTCATTCAGCCTTCAGAACCGGTGCCGCTGGGGCATCGGCGTACCGTGAGGCACCAGCCTTGCTGGAACTCATATCGGGCTCGGGATCTGAGCCCCGCGAGGCCCGCCGGTGAGCATCGCGTCGCCTTTGCGATCCACGGGTGTCTACGGCACAAAACCGCGACAGACCGTCAGTAAACGGCACGCAGGGAGCCGGCTTCCTGAGCTGGCGATTCACATCAAGGACGTGATCAAAGCCTGTATACTCAGCAACGCTCATGGGCGTTTCGAGGCGCTTGGCAAGAGGGCTATCGGGATCGGCACGTTGGGCGGTCTTGTCGTGCCAGCGCAGAACCTGATGATAGCAGGGCGGCGAGGCCTGCTTAACGCGGAGGTGTCCCACGCCGTTGGGGGCGGGAAACCGCCAAGCAGAGAGCTGTAAGGGTAAAGCCGCCCGGCAGACGACTAGCGGTTTAAACTCCAAAACAAAGGACAATCCGCAATCGACAATCAGCAATCGCAAATCGGCACGGCCCAGCGCCTATACACCCGTCAGTTCTTCCAGGTGTTCATCGCGGTCATCCTTTTCATGACCGGCATCGCGCTGCAGTTCCATTTCGGGCAATACGTGGAATTCCTGGGACATGGTGTGGACACACTCGGTCGCATCCTGAGCATCAGCATGATCGGGACACTGGCAATCCGACTTTACGTGGGCCGCTGGATCGACCGTTTCGGGTGTCGGCCGATCTGGCTTGCGGGGACGTTTGTGGTGGCGGTGGCCGTGGGGTCGATCCAGTTCACCGAGCAGATCTGGCTTATCATCGTGCTGCGGGCGCTGTCACAAATGGCGATGGCCGCGGTCATGACCACTGTGGCTGTGTTCGCCGCGCAGACCGCTCCGCCGCATCGTCGGGCGGAGAGTATCGGCATTATGGGCCTGGCCGGCTTTTTAGGCATTATGATAGGGCCGACGCTGGGCGACTGGATTTTCTCGATATCCACTGATTCGATCATCCCGTACCGCATCTTCTTCTCGACGAGTGCCTTCTGCAGCCTGTTTGCAGCCGGTGTCATCATGCTGACGGGATTCCCACCCACGACCCATTCCCTGTCCACAACGCAATCTAAAGAGACAGATTCCGCAACAGCGCACCGGTCGCAAATCCAGGTGATCGTTGCCCATTGGCCCGGTTCCGTCCTGCTCATTGGGCTGGTCTTCAGCATGGTCTTCTGTTTGCAGTCCTCATTTCTCGAGCGCCTGGCTGAGGCCCGTGAGTTCAAGGACATCAAGGTGTTCTTCCTGGTCTATGCTCCCACCGCGATGACGCTCCGCGTGATTGGCCGCCGGGTGCCCGAACGGCTTGGTCGGACGCGCACCCTTGCTGGTGGGCTGTTGTTGCTTAGCACCGGCCTGGTCTGCCTCATCGGCATTCGATCCCAAGGGCAACTTGTCCTGCCCGCGTTTCTGATGGGAGCGGGTCACTGTTTTGTCTTCCCATCGATGGTGGATTTGGCAGCCGAGCGATTGCCTTTTCAATTCCGTGGTACGGGAACCGCTCTTATTTTAGCTGCCGGCGACTTGGGAATGTTGATAGGGTTCGTTGCACTCGGCGAGCTGATCGATTCATTGGGGTTTGACGTGGCGCTGGCCGCGCTGGCGGGCACCGTGCTGCTGGGTGCTGCTGTCTTTTCATACGCTCGTCGAGATGCCCTCGTCTCTCGCACTCCCGGTATTTCGCACAGATAAAGCGGGTCCTCAACGACGCCGCCACTCAGGAAATGTTGAGGTGTGAGGTGCGCTCAGACCATTACGTCGCGCAGGCGCAGCATAATCACCGAGCACACGGATCGTTCGCACGCGGGCCTTCAAACGGATATTCAAAGCCACGGAACGCGTCGAGTATATACGTAACGTCGGCGATGTTGATTATCAGATCCGGACGATCCGGCTCCAGATCACACTTGGCCTTGATCGGAGCACCCACCAGATTCCTAAACTTATCGAGCACCGCGGTGACATCAGTTACCACATCCACACTGCCGTCAGGCGGCCCACACGGCGTCGTAACGCAATCTTTCACTATATCGCCCCACAAGCTTGTGGTCGCTTGCAGTGGAGCGGAGTAATTACTGTCATCCGCGATGTCACAAACCTCGTCGATCGTCTGCAACTCATACACGGCACCCGGAATAATCCCCTCTTGATACACGTGAACGGTCCCCAGCGCACTCCAATCCGCGTAGTACGGCTCGCACCGCAACGTCGCAGCCACGAAAGTGGGCCAGCCAGGGGCTTCCGAAGGATCGATCTTGGCTGCGTTCTCACTGACCTCTTGCGGCTCACCAACCCACATGGTCCGCCCGTTGGCCGCATCATGAGGCGGGGGCAGATCGCTGAATCTCACACGGATCGCCGTCCGCCAGCCGGGGTTCCCGGACATGAATGAGATGTTCCGGTTCTTGGGAGCGCCATTGGGCTCCGCCTGCGGAGGGTCAATGGACAAGCAGGCCTCACAGGCCACAGGACAGGGGAAAGAACCACCAGCGTAGGCGTCCTGGACACTGGCAATGTCATCGGCATCGACCTCCCCGTCCGGCAGGCACGGAGCCAGATCCAGGTTTTCGACCGTGGTACCGCCGCTGAAGACCCCCTGAGAACCATCGAACACTAATATTATGTCGTCAACTTGTACAGCACCGTTGTTGTTGACGTCACCCCAAAGCCACGTTGTCGCGCCCACCGGACTCGATAGGTAACCGGAACCTTCCCGGCGACAATCTGCATAAACTATATACATCGTGCTCGGAGCGAGTTCCTCATCGCCAACGTGAACCGTACCCCATTCCGTTGGCGTCTGGAATACGGGTGTGGTGTCAACTGTGCCGTTGGGTTGCACGTACTTCGATACGCAAGACACGGTCGGATCGGCCGGATCGCCCTTTATGAGGATCGCAACCGGGTCATCGCCGGCGGTCGGTGTTACAACCAAGTAGCGTGAACCCTCAGCCATCAATATCGGCGTATGACAGCCTCCGCAGCTATCGTCGTTTTCGTCACAAGAATCAGGATCAGGGCAAGGGTTCCCGGGACTGACACAGCCGAACCCCGATTCGCATACTTCAGTGCCGTTGCAGAACAGACCGTCGTCACAGTCCGGCGGGGTCCCCGCAACACACACGGCATCAATGCACCTCTCCACACCGGTGCAGAACTCTCCATCGTCGCAGTCACCGTCGTCAAGACATTCGACGATGTCGATCAGCGCGGGTGGCCCCAATGTTCCCGTGATGTCTAGGCCAAACGTCTCACCGTCGACAACCGTGGTCATAGTAGACTGTCCGAACGCATCAATCATCTCAATTTGTACCGTTCCAGTGGCCAGGGCCAGGAACTGGAACGTACTGACCAGAAGTCCATCGGAGGTTGCCACGGCTGGCGGGTTCGGTGCCGGTAGCACTAATGCCTCGTACAACGCGTTTCCGTCGAGGAAAGTATCGTTGAGACCGTCCAGCCCCGAATCATCCGGAAACCCTGACATCAACCATGGATAGGGGCCGTTGTCAACATTACCTTGCAGCTCAAGACGCGAGGGGTCCCACGTAAAGATTACACTGATTGCGCTGATCGGTTGGTCGGTGCCGGTATCCGAGACCACATGCAGTTCAATCTCAACGGTATCGTCGACAAGGTAGGGTTCCTCCTGTACCGGCCTCAATTCGGGGTTCACGGCCTTACATTTGTCTGTGGACTCGTCGCACACCTGGTCCGGGCACCGCAGGTCTGAACCTACACACAGGCCCGCTGAACATACGTCCGCAACCGTGCAGAACAGGCCGTCGTCGCACGTGGTGCCGTCGGTTCGGTGATGCGGTTGGCATATCCCCGCATGGTCACATGTGTCAGGCGCGGTGCACTCGGTATCAGAGGGATCACCGCAGGCAGTGCCCTCTAGCTCCAGATTGTCCTCGCAGATACCGAAGCCGTCGCATGTGTCGGCGTGGTTGCACTCCGTCTCGGTCGGATCGCCGCACGACGCGCCGGCAGGTCGGGGCGACCAATTCTCCGGATCGGATGACGGACCACATGCTTCGCACTCGTTGGCCGGGTTGATCGAGCCGTCGGTGTAGCAGTACCCCCCGATCAAACAGTAGCCATCCTCCAGGGCATGGTCGCACTGATCGGTAGTCTCATTACAGCTATCAAATGTGCAAGCCAATCCATCATCGCAGTCCGGGATCGAACCCTCTTCGATGACGACTTGACCCCCGTCGCAGATTTCGTGGCCGTTACAAAACAAGCCGTCATCGGGATCGTTGGTGTCATTGGGGGTATGCCCGCACATGTCGCTCTCGTCGCAGGTGTCGTCCGTGCACGGGTTCTCGTCATCACAGTGGGAATCGGTTTCACAAAGAATTGTCACCTCGACCGGTGTTCCCAGGCTGCCCGTGACATCCTCAACGCCCGCTTGGAACGGATGGCGGTCCAGAACGACCGTACATGTCTCCTCGATGCATAGCACGATTGCGATCGACGTAGCCCCCGTCGCGTCTGGTAACGCCGTGAACAAGAGTGTGGTCACAAGAGAGCCTTCGGCGGTGGCCGTAGCCAAAGGGCCCTCCTCAGAGACGACCGCCTGGTAATACGCGTCACCGTCCGAGAAGGTATCATTCAAACCGGCGGGGTCCGAGGGGAAACCGGAATAAGTCCATGCGAAGGCTCCCTCGTCACTGTTGCCTGTAAGCACGAGGGTGCTCGCATCCCAAGTTACAACCGTACCGACGAAGCCAACTGACTGGTCATTGCCATCAGCCGAGACCGCGTAAAGGCCAATCTCTACCGTCCCGCCGACGATGACCGTTTCGGTTACCGGTCTCAACTCCAGGTCGACAAGGCCGCCCGAAGCGTTCGGCGATGCAGCGACGAACAGACCCAACGTACTGAACGCAAGCGTCTTACTCCCCCAGTGCGCACACATGACTCGTTCACTTTACTCAATGATCGCTCCACCATGCAAGTGTCCTCCTTGTGCTCTCGCCGGGTACGGTGTCCGTTTCTGGTGCATTTTGCGTCTCTCCCGCAGGACCCGTCGCTGTGTGGGTTATCGGCCCTCGCCCTATACGGGGAGCCGGTGTCACACCGTTAGACTATGTCTGCGCCAAAGCTCACGGTGCTTCCGCAACTGACGCCATCGAATACTCGATAGAGATAAGGAGAAGAGGCCCGCTGAAGCACCCGTATCCGTACTGTTTCGGGGGTGCTGAACACGGCTCTTCCGACCAGCGGAACCGTGCAAATGGGGCTTTGGAGCTGGATACTGGGGAAGGGGACCGACGGCGAATGGGGGCAAGCTGCGCCCCCCCGGCACGGACCAAAGGGGCCAAGGTCAACTGCCGACCAGGCGGTGGCGGTACTGGAGCCGCCCGATGCGTCTGCGACCGCGGGGCAGAAAGAGTCGGTAGAGAGGTGGTGGGCCCCGGAGGGAGCGACCCTGACGGAACCACCAGAGGTCGAGCGCCTCAACCTCTCGACCGAGGCACGGGCTCTTGAAAACCTGCTGGTATCCCACTTCGACGGACACGACCTGAGACTGCCGCCGCTTCTTCATGTTGCCGAGGCTGTGCTGCCGCGCCTGAGCAACCCGCGCTGCGAGCTTGCTGCGGTGGCCAACACCCTGGCCGAGGATCAGGTCATCGCTGCCGCGGTGCTTCGAATGGCAAATTCACCGCTTTATCGGGGCCTACACAAGACCACGGCGTTGCGACCGGCCATCACCCGGCTTGGTGTTCGAGCCCTCCGCATGCTTCTGATGCATGAGTCACTGCGGGCGGCCATGTTCCACTCCAACCGCGGTGGCAACGAGCTTGCGAACACGATCTGGTCTCGATCGCTTGCCAGCGCATACATCATGCGCGGCCTGTCCGACTTCACAGATCTGAACAAGGAAGATGCCTTCCTTATGGGGTTGCTTCACGACATCGGCAACGTGGTCGTGCTGCGCATCGTCTGTGGCGAGCGGGTCGCCCAACGCTACGAGATCGATCCCGATACGTTCGAGTATCTCTGCCACGAATGCCACCAGGAGTTTGGCGAGTTGATCGCCGATGCTTGGTCACTACCGTCAGACCTTAAGGCCCTGATCTCTGATCATCACACCTACCCCGACCCCAACGATCCGCTGCGGACACCCCGTCTCCAACTCCAACTGACCGACATGATCAACGCTCTGCTCTGCTACACCCCGTTTGTGCCCTACAACCTGCTCGAATCGCGCGTGGTAGACGATCTGGATCTAGCCGGCCGCAACGACTTCACGGCATTTCTAGAGCAGTTGCCCGATCAGGTGGACGAAACCGTCGGGGCGCTGTAGCCGGGGCGCAGGCACCGGTTCGCGCGGGTAGGACTCTGATGCCGTCCCCTTGTCGCTGTCTGGTGTTGGCATTGCCTCGTCACACCCCCCTCCGGACTCACGCTTCGGGTGACACGGCGCAGTTCGGATGGTCAGCCAAGCCGGTTGAGGAGGGTTTTTAGGAAGCCCTGCACCACCGGCGGGGGAACGTTCTCATATGTGGGTAGCATGTCGTCGAGCAACAGGTCTTGGACATAGTCACTGGCACGTGTGCCGGCCCGTTTGAGTCTGGCGACGGCTGCGTTGGCCTCACCAAGCTTCGACTCCCCCATGGCGATGACAAAGGCGTCGACATCCGCACCCAGCTCGGCGACGTCGTCCGAGACCCCGGACTGCACCGCACCGTCCGTCGATGAAGCGGTATCCTCGGCACTCGTCCCGGAATCCGTGACGTGGTCCACGGCCGCTGCATACTCGATGGATTCTCGCCGCAGTTCCTCGGCCCGCTGTTCATCCTCGTCGACGATGGGCGCGAGGTGGATCTCCTCGCCATTGTCGGCCGGCATCGGGATGTACACGCTATTCTTGCAGTACGGACACTTGCCACGCTTTCCGCCGGCGTTGTCAGGCGCTCGAATCAGTTTATGGCATTGGGGACAGTGAAGCTCGATGCTCATGTCATCCTCCAGGCAGACCCGCCACGGCACTACGACCGCACGCCATTCAACTACCGAGCCGACCCACGCTCACGACGCCCTCTGAACACTAATCGTATCGGGATTTCGCCAAACGGCAAACTCTCCCGGAATCGGTTTAGTAGGAAGCGCTCATAGTTCGGGGTGACCAACGCAGGCCCGTTTACGAACAGCACGATGGTCGGCGGCTGCGTTGACACCTGCGTCGCATAGAAGAACTTGGGTGCCTTTCGCCCGCGCTTGGCTCGCGGTGCGTTGGTAGCAAGCGCCTCTTGGAGCGCCTGGTTGAGCTGACCGGTGCCCACGCGGGTCCGCGATAGTCTAAACAGCCCGGCAGCCACATCAATCGTCGAGTACACGTTTCGCCCGGTGATGGCCGAGGTGAAGGCTACCGGGCAATAGTCGATCTCGGGCAGGACCTTGGTCAGGTAGTCGCCGTAGTCCTCCGACGAGGCCCGACCCTTGGCAAGGTCCCACTTGTTGACCACCAGGATGCAAGGCTTGTAATCACCGGCGATGAGGCCGCCGAGTCGTTTGTCAACCTGGCCCACCGGTACGGTCGCGTCGATCAGAAACAGCACGATATCTGCCCGATGGATCGACCGGGTAACTCGCGAGTGGGCGTAGAACTCGATGTCGTCGGCGATCTTACTTTTCTTACGCATTCCGGCTGTATCAATAGCCACGATGGTCCGGCCGTCTTTCTCAAAACGCACATCGATGCTGTCGCGGGTGGTACCGGGAATCTCGCTGACGATCACGCGCTCTTCTCCCGCCAGCACGTTGATGAAGCTACTTTTCCCGACGTTGCGCTTGCCGACGATGGCAATCTTCATGACCGGATCAGGCGGTACCTCGTCGGCTATGCCAGCTATTGCCGTTTGGATCAGCTCGCGCAGTGCCGTGCGGCCGAGACCGCTCATGGCGCTTACCGCGAGCGGTTCACCGAATCCCAACCGGATGAACTCGCCGATACCCGCCTCCATGTGCGGCTCGTCTACCTTGTTGGCGAGAAGTCGGACGCGCCCGGCACTGTCGTTGCGCCGCAACAGCTCCGCCGTATCACGATCAAGTGGGCTCAAGCCTTCCCGGGCATCGACGACAAAGAGGATGAGGTAGGCCTGGTCGATGGCATACTGAATCTGGCGCTCGACGTGGTCGTCCAGGTCGTCACGATCGATGATTCCGTGCCCGCCCGTGTCGACCAGCTCAAAGTAGGTCTCGTCGACATCACAGATGGCTGTGACGCGGTCGCGCGTAACGCCTGCCGTCGGCTCCACGATACTCGTCCGCCGTCGGGCAATCGCATTGAACAGACTGCTCTTGCCCACGTTTGGACGACCGACAATGGCAATAACTGGCAAGGCCATGATGCTCCATGATATAGGAAGACGGGCACGATCCCCAGCCGATGTGCTGGTGTGCCCCCAGTCCTTCGCGCCCAGACGGCTGTGCCCGTCCTTCGCAGAGAGAGAGCGGACACGCTCGGGAATAGCGCGCCTGTGGTTAGCGGACCGGTGGATGTTGATGGATCGGCCCAGGCGTGGCATCAGCTACAGATGTTCGCCGGTTTGGCGTCGAGAATGTTGACCAGGTCTTCGGTCGCCAACTCAACCAATACACCTCGGCGGCCGCCGTTTACGATGATCCGATCAAGGGCCAGCAGCGACTCCTCGATGATCGCCGGCAGCTTGCGGCGTGTGGCCAAGGGCGAGATGCCGCCGACGCGATAGCCCGTGACCTTCTCGGCGGCAGGCTGTGCGGCGAGCTCCACGTGTCTGGCGTCAATGGCAGAAGCCATCAAGCGGGCGTCGAACCGCTGGTCACCAGGGATTATGGCAATCCAGTACGACTGCCCGGCGGCCTCAACGATCAGCGTCTTGCAGACCGCTTCCAGAGGTCGGTCAATGGCCTCGGCTGCATGATCGGCGCCGATTTCGGTGAACTCGTAATTGAACACCTCGAAGTCGACATTCTGGGCTTTCAGCCACTTGATTGCATTTGTGTCCGACACCTGTCCGTGGACCCATGACTATTGTGTACCGGCCGCCCCCCGTGCCGGCCGTAGCCGCTCAGTCCCGAGCAACCCTGGCGCGGGTATTGTGCAATAGCCTGTCGGCCGTGAGCAGCACTGGTGCGGCCAAACCCCGACGCCTGTCTCCCGATGTACATCGGGACACATCGGGGTACGTCGGGGCAAGGCAAAAACGAAGGTCGTCCAGTGCTCTATAGTCTATCAGAACCACGCTCGAACCGGACCAACAGCTCCTGGTGTCCGTCTCCACCCAGCCGGAGTCTCATTCTTTTAGGCCGAAGCACTTCTTCAGAAATGTTACGTCGATTTCGGGATAAACAGGGTACTTGGAGAGGATGTCTCGAACCTTGGCACTGGCTTCCTCACGCGTCGTTTGATCCAGCAGGTAGCGAGCCTTGCTCTTCTTTCCATCCTTGGTGGTTCCGGGTGTCGTATCAGAGAGCACTGAATGTATGATCGAGGCGATTCCCCGCATTTCGCTCGCCCCCATTCCAAGTGTGGTGACAGCCGGAGTGCCGAGTCTAAGGCCGCTGGTGTACCAGGCTCCGTTCGGGTCGAACGGTATAGTGTTCCGATTCAGGGTGATGCCGCTGTCCCGTAAGGCACTTTCCGCTTGCCGGCCGGTCAGACCATAGGGAGTTACGTCGAGCAGCACCAAATGGTTGTCGGTTCCGCCGGACACCACGGACATTCCCTCCTTCAAGCAGGCTTCGGCCAGGTTCCTGGCGTTCTGCACGATGTTCTTGGCGTATTCCTTGAATTCCGGTCGGAGGGCCTCGGTGAAACAGACGGCCTTGGCTGCGATCACATGAGGCAGTGGTCCGCCTTGCACCAGCGGACAGCCCTTGTCGACCTGTTCCTGAAACTCCGACGTGCAAAGAATCAGACCGCCGCGAGGACCGCGCAGCGTTTTGTGCGTCGTGGAAGTAACCACGTGGGCAAACGGCACAGGATTGAACTCGTCCTGAAGTTCACCGCCAGCCACTAGCCCCGCAAAGTGGGCCATGTCAACCATCAGGACCGCGCCGACCTCATCGGCGATCTCACGCATCCGGCAACAGTCGATGTTCCTCGGATATGCGCTATATCCCCCAAGAAGGATTAGCGGCCTGATCTGGCGAGCCAATTGTGCAATCTCATCGTAGTCCAGCAACCCGGTCGAACGATTCACCATGTAGGATCGGGTGTCAAACATCTTCGCCGAAACGTTGCTGCGCATTCCATGCGAGAGGTGCCCGCCGCAGGTGAGGTCCAGGCCAAGGAGCCGTTGGTTAGTGAGACGCTGACGTATCGCCTCCCAATCGACCGGCGACAGCTCAGTCGATCGCCCGACTCCCCGTTCTTGGAGCATGGGAAGCTCCACGCGGGTGCCTAGGATCGCCCAGAACGCGATTAGATTCGCATCGGCCCCGCTGTGCGGCTGCACGTAGGCGTGCTCAGCGTTGAATAGTTCGCATGCCTTCTTGCAGGCGTACTCCTCGATGTTGTCGACATTGTCGCACCCGGCGTAGAACCGGTGGAACGGATGGCCCTCCGCATACTTGTCGGTCAGAAGGTTGGCCATTGCCGACTGAACAGCAAGTGAGGAGTAGTTTTCGCTGGCAATCAGCTTTATGTTACTCCTCTGATCCACCAGCTCCTGCACGATAGACCTGGCAATATCGGGCGATACGCTGCTAACGCGTTCCAGGTTTGCGAGGTAGGTCAGGAAGCTAGGGTTGACCTTTGAATAGTCTCGCCGGGCCAAGTACGAATGAATTAGCTCTGGTGGCATGATCGAATCCTCTGTATGCAGACCATCAACTGGGTCGGCCTTCAAGGAAGCTCAGGGCGACGTCAGGCGCACTGATGGTCTTCTCCACTGCCTTGAAGGGAGTACGGCTAGTGCAATTCTCGAAATCGTATGCCGAGCCGCGGGCTTCAGCCCGCGCGGAATCGCATGCGGAATCGCATAGCGATAGGACGCTCGCCGTCCCTGACGTGCGGTATACGAAAACGGGATCTGCTTTAGCCAACGCATCAACTCCGTTTGCTGTTTAAGGATAATGGATTTGGATTGTGATGCAAGGATTAGAGCATTTCCCGAAATTGTGAACCGAGCCGCGGGCTTGAAGCCCGCGCGGTGAATACGCTGTGCCGAGTCCCGATGTGCATCGGGATTCTCGGCACCTGCCAGAGGATCGAGAAGGGATTCTCGGTCCAGCGATGATAGTCGCGTTTTTTATGAAACGCCGGCTGGTGTGAGTCCCGATGTACATCGGGATTCTCGCACCCATTTCCGCTGGTATCCCGTCCCGCGTGTGGCTACAGCGTTATCGGTTTTTGTGTAGCGTTACCCCTTTTGGGTGACGCAAATTCAGGGCGGGCGCCGCCCACAAGGGACGACGCTACACCGGAAACAAGACAATTGTCCTGGGAGCCGTAGAACGCAAGGGCAAAGTGCGAATGCAGACCGCCAAACGGGCGAACCGAATCACCCTGCGGCAGTTCATCGACCAGCACGTCTGCAAAGACGCTGAGGCCATCTTTACCGACGAGAACATCGCCTACGGCGACTTGTCGAACGACAGACGACGTCACGAATGGGTCACGCACAGCGCCGAAGAATGGGTTCGGCGCGATGTTCACACAAACAACGTGGAAGGCGCGTGGTCTCTTTTCAAGCGATCCATCGTCGGGGCGTTCCATAAAGTCAGCAAGAAGCATCTTGACCTGTACCTTGACGAATTCGAGTTTCGGTTCAACAACCGCAGCAATCCTAACATTTTCCGCAACGCCTTGAAAGAACTGCTTACTTGTGCGAAGTTGGAGTACAAGGATCTAGTTGCCTAAAGGACATATCCGAATCAAATTCGAACATTCCCGTAACTTCCTTCAAATCATCCGCTTGAGCGGCGATTCGCACTTTGTATTTATCTCCACTAATCACACCGGAAGGCTGCTGGTCCCAACGTTGGATTCCCTGGTGGGGATGGCCAGGAACGTATGATCCATGGCAAAACGTAAAGTTGCCTGCCGTTAGACGAACAAAGTCAAACATCGCCTCGCGTCCAGGATGAAGAACCTCTACGCGATCTTCGGGTTTATTTCCCCAAGCTCCCTTGTGATCGCCGATTGCATCGCGTGAGACGGCTAGCTGACGGCCTACCAGCGGAGCGTACTTTTCTTTGGCTTCGGGAGGGCCTTCAATCTCTAGCATTGTTAGCATTAGGTTCTTTATGGATCGCGAGCCTGGATTGCGTACGCATAAGCGGACCATCTTCGCCGCCCCCTCAGCGCAGGCTACTGAGTGCTTATTTTCATCGTATTCGAGGATGAGTGGATGATGTTTTCGTCTGGTCCTCTCACACCATCGTGATACAGGAGGGCGCCACAAATCTTGAAATACGTATGCAACACCAGCGGCAAAAACGACCGCGCCAGCTATTTGAACTGGTCCAGATGCCAAGAACAAGATCACCGAGGCAATCCATGATGCCACGGTCAAGGCGTCCTCAATGTCGCCAACGCAGCGCAATCCGGGCAAGACAAGCACCCATATGGCGAGTAGGGCCGAAGCGATCGGGTGCGATCTGACGGAGGACCACAGCTTATACAACCGCCCAAGCGATTTTTCGTCCATGCTTTCAGGCTATGGGATGGCAGCCCTTGCGCCAAATGCATAATCCCGAAAATAATAGGAGTCCGGTTGGGAGTTTGTCACTACACGGCGTTCTCCCGGGCTCTGGACACAACTCGGCAGCAGCGGATTGCCCAGCACCCGACAGACCAATCACCGACGCCACAGTCACAATCGCTTTCTTCAACATGCCAATCCCTCCAGCAGAACCTACGACCACCATAGGCCACACGAATCTACGTTAACGGCACCGCATGCCCGAGTAATTCTCCGCACGCACCTCAACGCAATATATCGTGCCCTTTCGGTCTGTACTGAGCCGTTGAACGAGAACAGGTCGCCTTGTGAGAGCGAGGCACTCGCCTACGGCGGGCAGTTTTCTGCCATTTTTCCGCCACTTTTCGGCTATGGCCGATAATGATAATAATGGGCGAGGCGGGATTCGAACCCGCACGTCCCGTTAGGGACAGGGGATTTTAAGTCCCCAGCGTCTGCCATTCCGCCACTCGCCCAAGTCCCTGTGATTCCGTGACTTACGTTCAGGAGCCCCTGACATAACCGAGCCGTCCGCCGCAGGCGGATCAGGAAGCGGCAAGGTCGCCCCACGCGGGCCGCTCCCTTATCCCGAAGTACGTCGAGACGGTTCCGCTCTCAAGACGTTCTGCTAGAGCAGATCCCGTTTTCGTATACCGCATGTCAGGGACGGCGAGCGTCCTCTCGCTATGCGATTCCGCGCGGGCTGAAGCCCGCGGCTCGGCATACGATTTCGAGAATCGCTCTAGAGCCCGAGAAACCACCGCAGCCTTAGTCTGTCGCGGGCCGTCTTGGCGGCGCTCTTCCATAGGCTGCCGCGCACAGCACCAAAAGTCAACAGCCGAAGCGAAGCCAGCGGGGGTGTGTCGAGCGGCCTTGGACCGTCTAGTGTCGATTCTATGGC
This sequence comes from Planctomycetota bacterium, assembly GCA_030616775.1. Lineage (GTDB taxonomy): Bacteria > Planctomycetota > Phycisphaerae > UBA1845 > UBA1845. The sequence continues at coordinate 48,465 of JAUWWQ010000022.1, read as the reverse complement.
ACTAAGAGACGAGCCGGCTGCTGCTTTGCCCTAGCAGGGCTTGACGGCCACAGGCACCAGCCCCATCGTGATTTCAGCCTGCATCTGACAACCACGTTGACTGCCCGGCTCGCCGGCAACCAGAGTGTCAACTCGTACCACTCGCAGCGCTCGAACGGCACATTCAACCGTTCTCGCCGATCGTCTTGCTTCGCAGACGGCGGCCATTGCGTCGGTCTTACCGGAGCTGCGAGACGGGCCCGGTAGCGGCTGAACGCGACAATACACCACGTTATCGGTGGTTGGACCTCCTGACCCCGGATGATCGGCGGCATCCCGGCTTCTGGCCAAGACGCCGAACATATCCTAGACTTTGTTTTGTCACTGTGGAGCGCTGTCGGGTGCAGCCCATCCGGCGGCGATAGCAGTACGGGGAAAGGAAGCGCAATCGAGACAGTCAACGACGGGAAGATGTGGACTTGTCCGCGTCGGCGAGTCACTTCTTCGCGACTCAAGTCGGTTTCGCAAGGCCAGCGCATCCACCGGGGTTCGATCCGCTTCTTTTCCGCGACCGCAGACCGTCAAGCTCCACGGTTGATGGCGAGGGGGAAGCCGATGAGTCGAGAATCACTGCGGATACTACTGGCCGATCCACAAACCGCGAGCCGGCACGCTCTGCAAGTACAACTCGAGGACGCAGGATTCTGCGTAGACACTGCAGCTAGCGGCAGTGATGTCATCCTGGTGTGTGATATCGATCCCCCGGACATTCTCATCCTGGACGTTCACCTACCCGATATGGACGGCTTCGAGGTTTGCGAGTACGTCCGACACGAGACGCGCGATCTGGATTTAACCGTAATCATCTTGACAGAACCGACTGATGAGATGACGCGGACATATCTGGGGCAAATGGTCGACTACGCCGGGGGCGATTACTTCCTCGCCAGGCCCTGCGACAGCAAGCTTCTGATTCAGCTTATAGACGACCTGCGCAACGAGCGCGACAAGGCCGACGAGTGCTGTCGCGGCGGATTTCCCACCCGCGTTGTGTGGCCGACCACGCGCTCACCCTCGTTCGCATCAATCTGCTGATTCGCCGCCTTTGCTCTGATTGGGATCAGGACTCGCCTGCTCTGCCGGAGCGGCGCCGTCTCTAAGGTGTGCGTGGTGAATCGCCCCAAGCCAAAGCGCTTCACCTCCCGCTGCCAGGAGCGTTGCTGGTACGACCCACACTAAGAACGTTTCCCAGACCTGTCCGGGCGACAACGGCATGGGCTGCCGTGCCAGGCTCAATCCGATCGTCAGCATGATGGCCGGCGGTTCCAGGAGGTTCAGAGCAATCCCGATTCTGATACGTCGCTTGCTCCCGACGCCGCATTCGGGGCATGGATCCATGGCAGCAGTTGGCTCACTTGACAGGATTCTAAGCCCTATCCCCAGGCCAACGCCGAGACCTGCAACGCCCAGTAGGGCCCCCGCATGCCATCGACCGACCACCAGCAACGCCGCCAGGATTGTGATGTTGTTGGTGAATATCACGGCTGTGCGTCGCCACCAAGACCGACAACGCAACAAGGGCAGGATGACAGCACGCACCCACCATGCGACCCACCGTACCGGTGGGAGGGAGCCCATTTGGGCAACCGCCCAGCCCAGCCCGGTGGCTACGAGCATCAGCCCGGTACCCAAAGCTATACTCAGCCAGATGACGCCAATTACGTTCAGTGATTGCACTGGCAGACACGCCTCCCCGAAGGCCTCCGCAGATCGAAGAATCAACCGGTCGCTTTGTCCTGTTCACTTCGCACAGCCGGCGTGTGGCCGGCGATAAACGCTGCGATAAGTGTGCGGTAGATGGGTGCGCACCTTAACGGGTCTTGGCAACCTTTGATAGCGAACGAGCATGGCCACGGTTCATTGTCTGTCTAGGGAAGCTGGAAGAGGCGCTTGGCGCTTGCCCTATATTCTTCCCGCATCATCAGTAAGCATGGCAGAGAGGATTATCCAGTCTAACGCCAACCTGAGGATCCGGGAAGTATCCTTGTTCACACCAGGCCCGTTCGTTCGGGCTTGAGAGTCCGGCTCCCCTCCTCGACGGATCCATCTGCGGCGTTATGCTTGAGGTCGGTTGGTGGATGCGGCATGAGCAGCGGCAGCGATGAATTCCAGATCATAAGGATCGCGGATGGATCGCCGACATGCCATGCCGCTTTACATCTCGTGTTCGATATTGAATGCCCACCGGTGGAGAGTGTTTCTGCACCGCAAGTGGCCGATTTGCTCGCCAATGTACGTCTGCGGACGGTATCGATAGATCTCCTTCTGGGTGCCTATCGAAGAGGGGAGCTGGTTACCGCATGCTTAGCTGCGGAATCGCCGGGCGCGGCAGCGCTGGTCTTCGTCCCAAGCAACCTTGAGTCGGACGCCAAGTATCGGGCCACGGTGGCTACCCTCAAGCGCCTGCAAACGCTCGCTTGGAAGCAGTCGATCGTCCTCCTGGAGGTGCTTGTTGCACCGGGAAGAGGCGCCTTGGCTGACGTGCTAAAGGAGGCCGGTTTTCGTTATCTAACCCGTCTGAGGTACCTGATGCGGGATGTAACTCGCAAGGTTCAACCCCTCAAGGCAGCGCACGACCTTAAGTGGGTGGAGTACGCGCCCGAGCGCGAGTCGCTGTTTCAACGAGCGGTTGAAGAGACGTACGTGCAAAGTCAGGACTGTCCGGAACTTACGGGTTTACGGAGGACGGCGGAGGTACTGGCCGGCCATCGGGCCACCGGCATCTTTGACCCGGCGCTTTGGTGGGTCGCAGGGCGCAATGAAAAGCCGGTGGGTGTGCTGTTACTCAACCGAATCCCGCGGTGGCCGGTTCTGGAAGTGGTCTACATGGGTGTTGCCCATGCGGCGCGGGGAACAGGGGTCGCGGATGCGCTACTACAACGGGCGGTGAATGCCGGGCTTCGGATAGGCGCTGACACGTTGTCACTAGCAGTCGACCAGCGCAACACACCCGCTTGCCGGATGTACGCCCGGTGGGACTTCGTCGAGAAGGGGCCGCGCGACGCCTGGATCGTAACTTCACCTCGGACATAAGTTTGAAGGCTTCGGCCCAGCCGAAGGCGAGTTTTCCACATTTGTAGCCATGCAGAAGACGACCTAGTGGGGAAAAAAAAGTTTATCGCCGTAACCACTTACCAGTTGGGAAGCACCGGCACTTCGACGCATGTGGGTCGAAAAACATGGTTGACGCCGCGTCGGGCAATTGGTATTTTCCACGTTTGGTAGTGGAAGCAAGCACGATGCTAAGGCGCGGTCGGGGTTTGCCGGCCACGGCTAGTGGCTCCGCTATTCTTTCATAGCTTTTTTTGAACATTACGTGAGTGTGGTGTGGCAGTTCCTGCCATTTTCAAGGAGCTGGTGGTGATTACCTGCGCAGAGAATGCAGTGTCGCTAGTTGAATCGCGGATCGCGGACAAGGTCGGCCCACAGCGGTTCAACGTTTGGTTCAAGAACGCAACCCGATTCACCTTCACTGACGACTATTTGCGCGTCAGTGCGCCGAACCACTTCGTGGTGGAATGGATCGAACGACATTTTGCAGACGTGATCAGCGAGGCGGCACGCGAGATCACGGAACGCGATTTCACGTTGAGCTTCGCCATCGACCCGGCGCTTGCCAAGGGGCTTGGCAAGAAACAGCCGGATCGGCAGGTCGATTACGTTGCCAACAACCCGGAGCGCCTCGCCCGTGAGCAAAAGCGGTCCGGTGCTCTACCGGCCATCCCGAACCTCAAGGGCAGACTGCAAGAGTTCGTGGTTGGTTCGTCCAACCGGATGGCCTACGCAGCCGCCTGTCATGTGATCGAGAGCCCGGCAAACCAGTACAATCCCCTCTTTGTGCACGGGGGCTGCGGTCTGGGAAAAACGCATCTGCTGCAGGGGATATGCAACGGGCTCAAAGAGCGCAATCCGCACCTGCGTTGGCGATATGTGACCGGCGAGGAGTTTACGAACGATTATGTTTACTCGGTGAAAGCTCGCGAGACGGACGCGTTCCACAGCCGCTATCGCAATCTAGACGCATTGATAATCGACGATGTCCATTTTCTGGCCAACAAGCGTGCCACACAGGAAGAGTTCCTGCACACATTCAAAGCGATCGACGCCGCCGACAAGCAGATCGTCCTGGCTTCGGACGCCCATCCAAAGATGATCGGGCACTTTTCCGAATCGCTGGTCAGCCGGTTCCTCTCGGGCATGGTTGTACGGGTTGAATCGCCTGATTTGGAGGTTCGCGCGGGTGTATTGCGCCAGCGGGCGAATCGCCTCAAGGTGGACATTAGCGAGCCGGTAATCATGTACATCGCCGAGAACTTCCAGGCCAACATTCGCGAGTTGGAAGGGGCTTTGCTGAAGGTCGTGGCCCAGGCTCAACTCGTCGGGCAGCCCATCACCTTGTCGCTGGCGGATCGGGCTATCCGTGATCTGATCCGCCAGACCGCACCGGTAGTGATGCTTTCGGACATCGAAAGCGTTGTAGCGATTTTCTTCGGTCTTACACCGGCCGATCTCCATACGTCGCGGAAATCACGGACGATCGCCCTCGCACGTGGGATTGCGATGTATCTGGCGAGAAAGCATACGGACATGAGTTTCCCGGAGATCGGCCGCTTTATGGGCAATAAGAACCATTCCACGGTTATTCTGGCATCCCGCCGCATCTCCAAGATGTTGCAGGAGAACGAAACGGTTCGCTGGATGACGCCTGCGGGCCAGAAGGAGCAGAACCTCGCGGTGCTCATAGACGAGTTGGAGCAGCAATGCTGCCACCGCGGTTCGACCGCCCGAGCGGACGGATCCACTTGACGGACCAAGGGAATTCGCCCCGCAACAATCGCTGGCAAAGCGACGCGAGGTGCGAGGGAACGAGCGGACGCTCACCGGAGCGTCCGCTCTTGTTATGCGCCGGCAAGTCGCGCCGAGGCGGGGCGGGCCAGCAAGTCCAGCAATGCCGCCTGTAGTGAGTCTTGGGGGCCCGGGAAGCGGATCACTCCGCACGTGTTACCCAAAGGCCTCCACACGCGAGGATCGGTCGGTCCAAAGATGGCCAAGGTCTGAACCCCGGCGAGGGCAGCCACATGGGTCATACCCGCGTCGTTGCCGACGTAAGCGTGTGCCCCGCAAATCAGGTCGGCAGCCGCTTCTACCGACTCCTCGAACACGACGCTGGCCGACGCCTTCAGACGGTCCGTGTAGCTATGCCCAAACCGTTCCACTTCATCCGGGCCGATGATCCACCCGACGTTCCACCCCTGGGAGGCAACAGTGCTAAGGTGTTGCTTGAGGACGTCGATCGGACAACACTTGTCCAAACCGCCGCTTCCCGGGTGACATAACACAATCGGGCCGGGCGAGATGCCCAATCGCCGGACCAGCCTTCGGTTGTAAGAGGCCCTTTCTGGTTCCGTGAGCTTGATCTGCGCCGACTGTTCGATGTGCACCGGGCACCCGAAGTCGGCGAGCCGACCAGCCCACTGTCGCGTGATGTGCACGCCCTCCCGCAAGGTAGCCTCGGTAGGCCTCGGATCAATGGCGAACAAACGATCACCGAGCGCTGCCGATAGCCGGGCGGAGACCGGCTCGGTTGGTCCGCCCAAGAGGCTCACGACGCGGTCAAAGCCTCGCAGGACGTGCAGTACCTCTTCGGGCAGGTCGTCGCCCGGGCCATAGAAACGGTGAGCACCGAGTTGGTCGAGAGAGCAGGCGTCAGCGACCAGACCGTGCTTCCTGGCCCATTGGGCGAGTGGCGACCGGGCTGCCAGAGTGACCAAGGGCTCGCCCCATGCCTTTCTGATCGCAGCAACAAGATGTAACGCAAGTGCACAGTCACCAAGCGCGCCGGCGTGGAGGACCAAGACTTTTCCTACTGGTGCCATTCTACGAATTTCCATGATTGATCCCGGCAGGTTGAGCCGGCGACGTGCATACTTGCGCAGAGCCGGGTCCGCAACAAGCGACGCTTGCTACGCGGTTGCGCTCGCCGCCAGGACCTCGGCGTCCGATTCCGCCCGTTCGATCCACGCACCACCCAGTACTACGTCCCCGTCATAAAAGACAACAGCCTGGCCTGGGGTGATGGCCCGCTGGGGCTCATCGAACGTTACACGGATCTTGCCTTCCCCGAGTATTTCAACCGTTGCCGGTGCAGCCTTGTGCAGATAGCGGATCTGGACCTCCGCCCGGAAAGGCCCGTTCGGTGCTTCAGCCAAAAGGTTCAAGCCATCGGCTACCAGGGTCTTCTTGAGCAGAACGTTCCCCTCACCGAGTGTCACCGTGTTGCTATCCACATCGAGCTGCGTAACGTAGATCGGCTTACCGGCGGCGATCCCCAATCCGCGGCGCTGACCGATGGTGTACTGCCCGATGCCTTTGTGACGACCGATCACCCGGCCGGTCTGATCGCGCACGTCGCCCTCTACGAACGCCTCTGGCCGGCGCTGCCGTACGACACGAGCGTAATCGCGATCCGGCACGAAGCAGATCTCGACCGAGTCCGGCTTTTCGTGGTTGGGCAGGTCAAAGCGGGCGGCGATGTCCCGGACCTCACTCTTGGTCAGCTCACCAACGGGAAACAGGACCCGATCGAGGACCGTCCGGCCAAGCCCGAACAACACGTACGACTGATCCTTCTCTGCGTCGCGGCCGCGCATCAGCATATTGCGGCCGTCGCGCCGGGCGATCCGGGCATAGTGGCCGGTGGCGATGTACCTGGCTCCTACGGCGTCGGCGTAGTCGACGAGCTTGCCGAACTTGAGCCGATCGTTGCACACGATGCAAGGGTTCGGGGTGCGGCCACGGACGTACTCATCCGCAAAATAGTCGATCAGGGTATCGAACTCCTTCTCGAAGTTCAGGGCGTAAAAAGGGATGCCCAGGATCCCGGCAACAAACCGGGCATCAGCCGCATCGGAAGCGCTGCAACAACCATGGTGGGATCGCCGGTTCAACGTGCCTCCATACGCAGCCGCCGGGTCCTGATCCGAACCGCGCTCACCAGGTTGATCCGAGCCGCGCCCGCCGGCTCGAATCGGCAACGCATCATGCACCCCTCCTTCACAAGGAGGGGCTGGGGGAGGTTCTGCGGGACACGACGGACCCCCCTCAATCCCCCCTTGAGAAGGGGGGATGGGGCGGGTTGCATCAGTAGTGTCGGTCGGCCGGCCAGGATCGACCTCTTGAACGCCGGTGCGCATAAAAAGGCCCATCACGTCGTAGCCCTGCTCGACCAGCAAGCAGGCTGCCACGCTGGAATCCACTCCGCCGCTCATGGCGACAACGACTTTTTCGCGCGTTCCAGTCATTGCAGGGATTGTAGCTACGATCTCCGAACGAGACAAAAACACCCTCCGAATCCGAGCCCCGACCGTAAAGGATGGACCTGGGCCTTAAGACCGAACCCCAACTGGAAGGGTGACGCCCGGACTTTGACATAGCACATACTTCCTGGCCGCTCAATCTCCGACGATAATGACCACCCATGATCCGCAAAGTCATTATCGTGTTCCTTACGCTCGCGACACTGAGCACGGTGGTCTTTTGGATTCTACCATTCGCCAATTACTCGGTCTGGCTGAATACCTCGCGCGACGGCTTCAACGTCATATTTTCGCTGGCGGGAAAGAGCTATACGATTCCCAGGTTCACGTACCCTTCACACCCGATCGTCCACGCAGTTGTCATTACCGGTGAAGTGGACCTGCTTAAGTTAAGCTACCACCATCCTGTTGACAGGGCGATGTCCGACAAGACGATTCTACGCCTCGATGGCTTCCGACTGCGACTTGATTACGAGGGACCGGACAACGTGACACGAGAACAAGTGATCGGGACGCTTGACCTCCCGCTGTGGTTTGTGTTTCTTCTGTTTGCGACTTACCCGGCCATCGCCTTCATCCGCGGCCCTTTGCCTCGTTGGCGTCGGCGTCGTAAGGGATTGTGCCTCAAATGTGGGTACAACCTCACGGGCAACGTCTCCGGCGTGTGCCCGGAGTGTGGGAAGAAGATTGAAAAACCATGATCCGCAAGGTCATCATTGTAATGCTTGCCGTAGCGGCGGTCGGGGCCGGGGCCGGGTGGATTACCAGCCACCGGTACGGGCAGGTAACGACGGTGCTCGAGTGGGAGCCTGCCAACAATCAGGTGGTTAAGGTCTATTTCGACCGGGGCTCCTTCTTGATACGATACATCCGCGACATGAAGACCACGAAGATCCGGTCACGCGGCCCGGTCTTCGGCACGCTCGAACTGAGGACCGGTCTGGCGGATCGGCGCCACGATAGAGGAAGCTACGGGCGATTCGTGAGAATCGGATCACCGTTTTGGATTCCCTTCCTCGTCTTCGGCGTCTATCCCGCCGTCACGTTCGTCCGCGGCCCGCTACGTCGCTGGCGTCGGCGGCGGAAAGGTTTGTGCGTCAGATGCGGGTACAATCTTAGGGGCAACGTGTCTGGTGTATGTCCCGAATGTGGAAAGGAGACCACGTGAAAATGATTGGGTGGATGGTCATAGTCCCTAATTGGCTTGTCGCAGTAGCGTTCGTCGTGGTCGCGCTTGGCGTCGTAGGGTTGTTCATCTTTCTTCTGCGGAAACGCCCTTGAGGCTAGTCTGGATCGCGGGAATAGGTGCCGAAACTGCGCCCGTCACGTCTACAGCTTGTGTTCTGGAGTGCAGAAGGGCGATCGCCGGCTGAACCGAGACGCGACCTCCGCCGTGTCCGGTGGTCGGGTGCTCCTGCCACACGACTCACAAGTTGGGCGTTTTGCCCGATCGAAGGTATCATGACCGTCCTGAGCCGCGGGCTTTAGCCCGCGCGGACTGGCGGTTTCCAGTGGTGAGCTTACTTACGTTCGAGAATCCGCGCAGACTGAAGTCTGCGGCTCGGTGGTCGAGAATCCGCGCAGACTGAAGTCTGCGGCTCGGTGGTGCGGAATTCGCGGCTCGTAGGTTGAGAAACCGCCTGGAGGATATGACGGTTGGCACCGACTCGGACACCAACTCAGAGCGCAGCGCCCGGAACAGGTGCCACAGCAGCGTCGTCAAGCGCTGATGCGCTGACACCGGCCATGCGCCAATACGTCGAGCAGAAGAAGCGCGTCGGCGATGCCGTGTTGCTATTTCGGATGGGCGACTTTTACGAGACCTTCTATGACGACGCGGTGCTTTGCTCGAAGGTGCTGGGGATCGCCCTGACCTCGCGGAACAAGGGAGCGGAGAACGAGATTCCCCTTGCCGGCATCCCCTACCATGCCCTGGACGGCTATCTCAAGAAGCTCGTCACGGCCGGCTACAAGGTGGCCATCTCCGAACAGCTTGAAGATCCCAAACAGGCCAAAGGCGTGGTACGCCGGGATGTCGTTCGGATCGTCACCGCCGGCACGCTGACCGATGAGTCGCTTCTGAGCGAGCGCGATGACAACATTTTGGCATCCATCTGCATCCGTAAAAAAGAAGTCGGCCTGGCGCTGGTGGAGCTTGCCGGCGGACGATTCGAGGTGCTTGACGTACAAAAGGATACGCTGTTGGATGAGCTGGTGCGGACCAGGCCGGCTGAGTTGCTGATTGATGACGAGCGCGGCAGCGCGGCGGAGCGAACCGGCGAGGAACTGCGACAGATCTGTGGCACCACATACACGCGACGCCCCACGCACGAGTTCTCAACCTACCAGGCGGAACAGACGCTTCGCAAACACTTCGGAGTCTCGACTTTGGCCGGATTCGGCTTCGACCGGGTTGGCGCGTCGCTCTGCGCAGCCGGCTGTGCAATTCAATACCTACAGGAGACCCAGAAAACCGCCCTCGAGCACATCACCGCCATCCGCCGGTGCGTGGCCGGTGAATACCTACAGATCGACCACAGCAGTTGGCGTTCTCTGGAGATCGAGCGGACGCTCCGTAGCGGGGCATTCGAGGGAACGCTTCTGTGGGCGATCGACCGGACCGTTCATCCGATCGGTGGGCGGATGCTTCGGCACTGGCTTCGGGCGCCCCTTACCGACGTAAGCGAGATCGTGCGCCGCCAGGATGCGGTTGGCTACCTCGTCGACAACGACGCAACCCGAGCCGACGTTCGCCGACGGCTGAAGCACATGGCCGACGTCGAACGAATCGCCGCTCGCGTTGCCCTGGCGCGGACCTTTCCACGGGATCTGGCGGCACTGGGGCGGACGCTGGAGTCGCTGCCCGCGGTGGCCGAGAAGCTTTGCGACTGTCGCATATCGTTCTTGACAGAGATTGCCGGCGACCTTGAAGGGTTGACCGGACTTTCTGATCTGCTGCACCGGGCGATTCGCGACGATCCGCCGAACGCCCTTCGAGAAGGTGGGTTTATCGCGGACGGTTTCGACGCTGAACTCGATCGCCTTCGCGGCGTGGGCCAGGACGGTCAGCAATGGCTGGCCGAGTTTCAGAAACGCGAGATTGAGCGGAGCGGCATTTCCTCGTTGAAAGTCGGTTTCAACCGCGTGTTCGGCTACTACATCGAGATTCCCAACAGTGCCAAGGATCGCGTACCCGTTGAGTACGTCCGCAAGCAGACCATCAAGAACGCCGAGCGGTACATCACCGAGGAACTCAAGAAGTACGAGACCGACGTGCTTACCGCCCAGGAGCGGGCCCACGACTTGGAGTTTCAACTCTTCGAGCGCGTGCGTAAGCAGGTGGCGGCGCAAATGCCGCTGCTGATGCGTGTGGCCGACGCAATCGGGCGGCTGGATTGTGCGGCTGGTCTGGCCGAGCTGGCAATCGAGCGTCGGTATGTACGGCCGGAATTTACCGACGAACATCGCATCGAGATTCGTGACGGTCGCCATCCGGTGCTCGATCAGACCCTCGGTGACGACTTCGTGCCCAATGACACGGTCATGACCGCCAAGGACGCCCGAATCCTCGTGATCACCGGCCCGAACATGGCTGGCAAGAGCACGTACATCCGCCAGGTGGCGTTGTTTGCCCTGCTGGCCCAGACCGGCTCCTTTGTCCCGGCCAAGAGCATGACCTGTTCGACCTTTGATCGTGTGTTCGCTCGGGTAGGCTCGTCGGACGAGATCATGCGCGGGCAGTCGACCTTCATGGTTGAGATGACCGAAGCGGCCAACATCGTGCACAACGCGTCGCCGCGATCGTTGGTCGTGATCGACGAACTGGGACGTGGAACGAGCACGTTCGACGGTCTGTCGCTGGCCTGGGCGATCACGGAGCACCTGGCCACCGAGGTCAAGTGTCTATGCCTTGTCGCCACGCATTACCACGAGATGACGGAGCTGGCCGAGCTGCTCCGCGGCGTGCACAATTATAACGTGGCCGTCCGCGAGTATGGCGACGCGGGCGATCAGGGCCAGGGCATCGTTTTTCTTTACAAGATTCTGGAAGGAGGCGCGAGCAAGAGCTACGGCATTCACGTAGCGAAGCTGGCTGGCATACCGCCCGCGGTCATTCAGCGCAGTCGGGAGGTTCTGGACGAGCTGCAGCGCGGCTTCGAGCGGGAATCACGCACGCCTCAGCTTACGCGAAAGAAGACCAGGAATGACGCCCAGTTGACGCTTTTTCGCGAACCGGGTGACGAGCTGCTCGATGAGCTTCGCGGTATGGATCCCGATCGCATTACGCCAATGGAAGCACTGCAGCGATTTGTCGAGTGGAAGAAGCGCTTCGGGTAGAAAGGTATCTTGGAGCGCGTGTGAGAAGGGGGCTCGGGCTGCGGCACGGAACTCGGTGCAGCACCTTGCGGGCGTGGTCGCTGAGCTTTATGTTGGGCATGTCCGTTTTTCGGAAACCCAAAGGAAGAACGAGGGCCGGTTTGCGAATACACCGCAGAATGAAGCATAACGCCCCGAGAGAGAGGATACATGCGAACCCTAATCACCTTACTGTTGAGTGTGTCGGTTATTGCAGCGTCCGCGTTGGCTGGCGAGAAGGTCCAGACGACGTATCGGGCGGATCTTGCGGCGACGATTGATCAGAAGATCGAGCAGGATCTGGGCGGGTTGGTGGAGTACTATAAGGATCTCCACCACCATCCGGAGCTATCGCTGAACGAACACGAATCCGCCCGCAAGATCGCCCAACATCTGAAAGCCGCAGGGTACTCGGTTACGGCCAATGTTGGCGGGACCGGCGTGGTGGGCATGCTGTCCAACGGACCTGGACCGACGGTGCTCATCCGAGCGGATATGGATGCCCTTCCCGTCGTGGAAGAGACCGAGCTACCGTATCGCAGCAAGGTGACAGCGACCGGCACGGATGGACGGACGGTCGGCGTGATGCATGCCTGCGGACATGACATCCATCAGGCTTGCCTGATTGGCACGGCCCGCGTGCTAGCACATACCCGCAAGCGCTGGAGTGGGACGGTCATGATCGTCGCCCAGCCGGCGGAGGAGATCGGGGCGGGCGCCCGGATGATGATCGAGGACGGGCTGTTCGAGCGTTTCGGGCGTCCCGACTATTGTGTGGCGCTGCATGCCTCGGGCATCCATCCCACCGGTACGATTGCGTATACGCCGGGTTGGGCACTAGCCAACGTAGACTCGGTGGACATCACGATTTACGGCCAGGGCGGGCACGGATCACGACCCCACGAGACCATAGACCCGGTGGTGGCGGCTGCCCAGGTGATCGTGGCCCTACAGACAATCGTGAGCCGGCGCGTGGACCCGGTGGAACACGCCGTCATCACAGTGGGGTCGGTTCATGCAGGCTCGAAGCATAACATCATCCCGAACGAGGCGAAGATGCAGCTTACCGTCCGGTCGTACTCGGATGAGACCCGGCGGATTCTACTCGACGGAATACGCGACGTGACCGTCAACACCTGCCGGGCAATGGGATGCACGAAAGATCCGAAAGTCGTGCTTACGAAAGATGAGTTCACGCCGGCCACCTTCAACGATCCGGATCTGGCGGAGGCGGCCGCCGGGGTGTTCCGGCAGGTGCTTGGCGATGAGCACGTGCTGCGCATCAAGCCGGTGATGGGCGGGGAGGATTTCGGCCGGTACGCCGCACACTTGAGTGTGCCCGGCTTCATCTTCTGGATCGGTTCCGTCGAGCGGGGCTTGTACGAGGCCAGCAAGAATCCCGGCGGACCTTCGCTCCCCCCGATCCATTCCAGCAAGTTCGCTCCGGACCCGGAGCCGACGATTCGCATCGGTGTCAGGTGTATGGCATCCCTGGCGCTCTCGTTACTGGAACCGGGGCAATAAGTATAAGAGCCGCAATCCGCCTGTATCTGTAGCGGACGTGGCCCACTTTGTCCTCCCTGGGTCGCGGGAGAGTGACACAAATGAGTTGGTCTAAACGCTTCGGTCCCGGGCTGCTGGTCACGGCTGCTTTCATCGGGCCGGGGACGATCACGACGGCGACGGCGGCAGGGGCCGGCTTTGGGCTTGCCCTTCTGTGGGTGCTGTTGTTCTCCGTGGCCGCGACGATCGTGCTGCAGGAGATGTCCGCCCGGCTCGGACTGGTAAGCCGCAAGGGGCTTGGCGAGGCGTTGCGCACTTCCTTTGCCGACCCGTTGGTGCGCACGATGGTTGTCGTTCTGGTGGTAGGCGCAATTGCCTTCGGCAATGCGGCCTTTCAGACCGGCAACATTACCGGGGCGGCCATGGGGCTCGAGGTTCTAAGCGGCGTACCCCGCCCGATATGGGCGCTGATTGTCGGGGCGGCGGCTTTTGTGCTGCTTGGGACGGGGACGTATCGAATCATTGAGCGATTGCTGATCGTCCTGGTAGCGGTGATGAGCGTGGTGTTCGTGCTGACCGCCGTCATGGTGCGACCCGACCTGACCGGGATTGTCAAGGGCATGTTCATGCCGGGGATTCCCGCAGGGTCCCTCACTATGATTATCGCGTTGATCGGGACCACGGTAGTACCGTACAACCTGTTCCTGCACGCCAGCGCCGTTCGTGAGAAATGGCCCGCTTCGTTGCCCCTGAGCCAATCGCTGCGGGAGTCACGCGTGGATACTGTCATCGCAGTGGCACTGGGGGGATTGATCACGCTGGCTATCGTCGTTACCGCCGCTGCGTTCTTCCAACAGGGAACGACCGTCGAGAATGCGGTCATGATGGCCGAGCAACTCGAACCGCTGTTGGGGCCCTTGGCCAAGTATTTCTTTGCGGCCGGGCTGTTTGCAGCCGGTTTAACCAGCGCAGTCACAGCGCCGCTGGCGGCTGCCTACGCCTGTGCCGGGGCCCTGGGCTTTGAGCCGACTCTTCGATCCTGGAAGTTCCGCATCGTCTGGGTGATTGTCGTCGTGGCGGGAACGGTGTTTGCGGCAATCGGTAAAAGTCCAGTGGCGGCGATCATCTTCGCCCAGGCCGCCAACGGCCTCATTCTACCGGTGATTGCCGTGTTCCTGCTTGTGGTGGTAAACCGCAGGAAGCTTCTCGGCCAGTACACCAATGGCATGCTGGCCAACGTCCTCGGCGCCGCGGTCGTGCTGACCGCGGCAGCGCTGGGCGTCTACAAGCTGGTGACGGTGATTGGCCGGATATGGGCCTGAGTTTCCACTCCCTCATTCTTACGTACGTTGAGGCGGTTCGGATCAGGAGACCGCCCGGACATCATTAACCCGGATGTTGCATCGGCAGATGTGATTTGTGCAGTGTGGGGCAGCGGAAGACGCCGGCGGCGTTTGGGCGCCGCCATCGAGGTGCTCTGAGCAGACCGCCCCCTTTCCCCCAGGCGGCGATTCGAGTTGTGCACTGCTTACACACCCAAAGCCGACTTGTGCACTACTCAGCAAGGCACCAAGCGGGCAACCAGACGAATGAAGAGTTGCTGGTAGGGGTAGCTGCTGGACAAGTAGATACCATTCGTCGAACCGAAGTCGTCACCCGGGCGGCAACTTTGAATATCTTCAAGCGAATCGTGGTTACCTGAGCACCGGCCAGCTCGGTGCCCTTAAGGCCGATCCGCCGCAAGTGTTCGATCAGCAGGTAAGCGGCAGAGGCTCTTAGTTGAGATACACTCTGTCACGTTCAGGCCTCCTTGCCTTGGATGATGGATTCGTCGAAAGCCCTATCATGCAAGACCGGGAGGCCATTCCCGTGCCAAAAGCACCCAAAACCGATGCAATATCCGGGCTAGAGCACCTAACAGTCATGTGTATCGTATCCGCAGCTTCTGAAGTAGGCGCGTCATTCGGCTGCGTCGACCGCGCGTAACGCTTCGCCTACGGCCTGGATCAATCCTTCGACTGTTCGCGCGGCGACGCGGCGTAGCCACGCTTTGATCTTGCTCCACATCTTCTCGATCGGATTCAGGTCTGGCGAATAGGGTGGCAAGTACCAGACGCTTGCGCCAACCGAGTCGATCGCCTCGCGAACACCCGTTACTTTGTGGCTCGCCAGATTGTCCATCATCACGATGTCGCCCGCCCGCAACGAAGGCGCCAGGCATTGCTCAACGTAACAGCGAAAGACGATCGCGTCGGTTGGACCATCGAACACGACCGAAGCATCTTCGATCACGCCCGTACCACGAATGGCACTAAGCAAGGTCGTGGTGCTCCAATGACCGTGCGGCGCGGAAAAGTAGCAACGCTGGCCAACGGGCGCACGCCCGTACAGGCGCGTCATGTTGGTCTTAGCACTGGATTCGTCGAGGAAAACGAACTGGTCGAGGTCGGCGAAGCGACGCGCGATAGCGAAGTTCATGCGTCGGCGGGCTACGTCCGGACGATCTTGTTCGTCGGCTCGAAGCGTTTATTTTTGAGCGACCACCCCAGCTTCTTGACCGCACGACATACCGCCATGACGCTGCAACGTAATCCCATCTCCCGCTCTGCACGACCCAGCAACCATTCGAGCGTAGCGTCAGGGTATTGACGCAACCATCGCCGAAGCCGCTCCAAGTGGGCGGGATCGAAGTGGCCATGGCGCGCGTCAAGTTGACCACCGCTCCCTTGGAAGCACAATACGACGCCGCTCGTTTGCCGCCAGCCAATCCCCAGCCCGAGCCATGCCGAGACACAGGAGGCCCGCGCGGTGGAGTTTGAGCTATCGCTGGACAAGGGCGCAGAGACGGGCACGGTAGACATTTCGGCGTACGCTCTGTATTATGTTTGCCAAAACAAGGGCGGCAAGTGCCGCTACCTGCGTCAGGATTTCAAAGTCAGGCTCAAAGTCGATCCGACGGCGACGACCATTCGGTAGCCGCGGCGCGAGGCAAAGTAGGCGTTAAGCTCGGGACACTACGAGTATCGTTCACAGTAAATGCGTCCCCGGCCCCTTTCTCTGAAACGTAGGGGGCACCGCCCCGGGGACTCGTAGAAGCAGATATTTCGTCCGATTCGTACATTTTCGAGGACATGCCAGTCAGGAGACCTGTGATGAATGTAACACTTCGTCGATTCGACGCCTTTACCGGTCATGCGATGGCCTGCCGATCAGCCTTGGTGTGGGGGAGTATCCTGCTGTTGGGTGCGCTGAGCGGTTGCAGCACCCTATCGGGGACTAAGCCCCTGTCACGCGAAAAGCGGTTGTTACGCGAAGAGCTACATAGATTCGCCGACTTCGCTCAGCGGACCGCGGATCAGACGGTCATGAAGGTTCAGCAGAAGACTATGTCGGAAGAGCATCGCGAGAGCATTACTTCGTGGCGGATACGTTTTATCGAGGAATGTCGTACCGCCACCAGTCGCGGGGACCCACTACGAGGTTTGTTCGATGTGTGGATGCTCTGCCGGCGCGCGTTGAACTACTTCGAGACGGACGATAGCGCAGCCGTTCTACGGGAGAGCCAACCGATCGTCCTGGACGCGACGAGACGGATCCATGATCGCATTGAGACCATCGCTGCATTCTATCTGAAGGAGAAAAAGTTGCAGCGCATGAGAAAGGAGGTGATTGAACGCGCGAAGGCACATCCGACCCGAGGTACCTTTGCGGACGAGCGCTCCTTCAGCGACACCGAACCGGGCAAGGATGTGCTGAAGTTCCTGTTGGACTTGGGCACGATGCCTCTGCGTGCCGTGGCCGACTTGACCAAAGCTCTTGGTTCATTGGTATATCGTCTACCCGGCGTGGACCAGTCCGCGGGCGTGCAGGCGATACTTGAACACCTTGACAAGTCGCAGCCGGAGTTGCAGAAGACGCTTGGTCTGGTGCGAGACACCGCACAGTCGATCGAGAATACGGTGACGGGGGCACCGGAAGCAGCGAAGGCGTTGCAAGCGGCCGCCGAGGCTATCGGGCAAGCGAAGAAGGAAACCGGTACTCTCTGGTCCACGCCGGGCGCCCGGGGCGCACCCACGTCCTCAGAGAACGGGGAACCATTCAGTTGGCAGGGATTGACGGACAGCGCGGAGGCGTGCACGGAGATGGCCGCGCAAGTCCGGGGGTTGGTGGGCGACGTTCGCAACTTGACCGGGCCCAGCCCCCTCTCCGCCGGGAAGGACGCTATCAGTGCCGGGTCACATGGGATCGCGCAGGAAATCCGGGCCCTCGTGACCCACGGAGGCCAATGGGGTGACATGCTGATAGGCCTGCTGTTCGTGCTCATGTTGCTCTATCGGGGGATCACGAACCGTTTTCTGACGGTCCGTTCGGCGCCCTGAACGTCTTGCACCCTCCCGGGAGGCGATTTGACTTTCGAGGAGAGTGGTTTCACAACTGATACAGTGCCGGCTTCGTTACGGAAGCGCAGCTTCGCTGGCGTCCGGGTCCTGGGCAAGCATCGAGCGGTACTCGGCCGCTTCGTCGGGTTTGCCCCAGGTTTCGTAGAGTTCGATGATGCGCTGAAGTGCTTCTTGCATTCGCTCTTCTGGGACTTCTGGGTCATTCTTCATTTGGCTGTAGCCGTCGAGAAGCTGCGGCTCCGCTTCCTCGAACTTCTCTTGCCCAGAAAACGCCGCGCCCAGAAGGGTCATCATGTACCCGATCTTCCAATGACCCTCAGGCAGATCCCCCTTTTGCACGTCCCTCTTTCGGTAGATGAGCTGCACTGTCGACGCCGTCTCAGCGTCGGTGTACTTCTCCTCTGCGAGGTACTTTTCTATCTCGTAGTTCCGGTATTCCGTTTCCGGCTGCATTGCTTGGGCCACAAAGGCGACGGGACCCAAGGCAGCAAGGAAGGCTGCAACAGCCCCCCCAAAAACCTTGTTCCCCCGCATGCACTCGGCCCGCACGCGCCTTGCGCGAACCAGCCAATCTCTCGCTTTCCGGCGTGAAGTAACCACAAGAAGCGCGATCGACAACGAGATCGGGGGGAACAAGATTAATAGTCCCCAAGAGAGGCCTCCATTCTGCTCCTCGCGTAATGCCGCAATGAGCCCCCACACTGGGAGCCCGCCGATTACGATCGCAAGTTCAAGGGCCAACCATCTGGCCCAACTGTAGCCACTAACGAGGCCCCACCCAAGAATAAACGTGGCGGACCCAATTGAGAGCACGCCAAGACCAATCAAGAGTCCGACAGAACCTAGTTCTAAAAAAAGGAATGCGATCCCAAACAATGCCAACACTAGGAAGACCGCCTGAAGCGCGATGGACAAGGCAAGCACCGAACGCGGTCGGGTGGCTTCAATCTCCGTCAGATCCATCTCGTATCGATAGGGCTTGGCCGATACCGGCTTTCCATCGAGCCACCGTTGCAAGTCTGCTGCTATTTCTCTTGCCGTCTGGTAGCGCACGTCGGGATCTCTGGCTGTCGCCTTGTGGACAATGCCTTCCAGGTCCTGCGAAACGTCCGGGTTCTTTGAGCCGACAGGGGGTAGGGCCTTGGTGACGATGTTGCGCAGAACGCCCTCGCGTGTGGGGGCCAGCATGACCGGTCGAAGGGTAAGCAGCTCGTACAGGACCAGGCCGAGCGAGTAGATGTCCGTGCGGTGATCGACGTCAAGCCTGGTGGTGACCTGCTCCGGGCTCATGTACATGGGCGTTCCCACGAGCCGCCCGGTCTGCGTTATCGTGGCGTCCTCAAAGAAGCGGGCGATCCCAAAGTCGATGATGTGCACCTGACCGCCGCTGTCCAAGAGTAGGTTTTCCGGCTTGATGTCCCGGTGAACAACGCTCTTACCGTGGGCGTGCGTAAGCGCGTGTGCCGCGTCACGGACCAGTTCACAGCATCGACGGATGTGGATCGCCGATTGTGCCAGTTGCTCGGCTTCCGGGGTGATTCGTTCGAGGTCGTATTCGTGAGACTTGGCAGCGTCTTCAGGGGCGAGCGTTTCGGTCGGTTCGTCGAAGCGCATGGTCGGAGCCCGAGGTTCAGCCTGCTCGATGGTTCGCACGACCGAGTCTAGGTGCAACTTGGGGTCACCAGCCGTCGCCAGACAGCGGATGATTCGTGCCAGTGAGGGCCCCTCGACGTACTCGATGGCCATGTAGCATTGCTGATCATCCTGCCCGACGAAGTGGACGGTGGCGATGTTCGGATGGTTCAACCGTGCGGCGGCCTGTGCTTCGCGCTGAAAGCGTACGATGTCACTCGGGCGGGTAAGAGCACCGCCGAGGACCTTGAGCGCAACGATGCGGTTTAGCGAGACCTGGCGGGCACGGTAGACAATCCCCATTCCCCCCGCACCGAGGCGCCGCTCGATTCGGAAATCGCCGATCTGGACGCCTGCTTCGAGACTCCGCGCTGTAGCGCTTTCGTCCACTTGCACGGTGCCCTCGTAAACAGCGAGCTGACACTGATGCTGAGATTATACCACGGGCGGGGTTTCTGTCGCCTACTTACCCGGCCGAGGTCAATGTATAGCCGCGCCGGCGCAAACTGGGGACCTTGTGCCGCGACCTCTTCGGGCTGTGCGTGGCGTCGTAAGGGGATCTTGCGGTTGACTTCCTCGAGCATCGCGTCGGTATATTCGGCGCGCTGCATGGGTGTGAGCACATAGCCTGGCGCAACGGCATTGACGCGAACAGTCGGGACCAGCTCCAGAGCCATCGACCGGGTCAGCTCGATGACCGCCGCCTTGCTGGCGTTATAGTCGGCATAGAAAGGGTAACCCATGATGCCGTTGGTGGAGGCCGTGTTCAGGATCACACCGCCGCACGCTTTGCGGGCAAACGCCCGCGCACAACCCCTCGCAGCGGGGGGTGCGAATGAAGACAACGCGGCGAAAGACGATGGTCATTCGCAGATAAGGACCGAGTCGATCACCACGTCTTCACAAACCTCGATAACGTCGATGACCACGTCTTCGCACACCAGAAGGGTATCCACCACCACGTCCTCGCAGACCTCAATCACGTCGACCACGACGGTTTCGCAGATCTCGACGAATCCGATAACCAGGCACTGTTCCTCGAGGATTTCTTCGCTGTAACATTGCGTCTCGACGACGTCTTGCTCGAAGCACTGTTCCTCGAGAACCTCCTCCGTGTGACACTGGGTTTCGACCACGCCTTGCTGAAAGCATCCATCGCCGTCCGTAGTCAACAACTCGAGGGTGAAGGACCCGTCGCAGCCGCCAACGCCGATCCCAACCGCATACGCCAGCACTATGCTTACAAGACGGGCCATCGGTGTTACACGTTCGTTCATCATGCGCATCCATTCATAGTCCGGAAGTTGTCCACTGCTCGAGAGAGTAGCCGAATGGCTCACGGCGTCGAATGCGGAACTGATACCAGCCTGCTCGTGAAGAGCCGAGCCTCTGCCGGCTGCGCGCTTTCTCTCAGCCCCACCGCCGACAACAAAGCTCGGATATCAGTGGATCCGGTGGGCGTGGGACTAAACAGGAGGTGAGCGGAGGCGACCTCATCGGACGCGGTCATCACCCGCCCGGCATCTGCGTGACGCCAGGCGCCCGTCCCGAAATCGACGATGAAGGCGATCACGCCTGGTACGATGCCCAACAGGAGCAGACCAGCATCACCGAGCAGCCAGGGGCACACCTCGCCTGCACCGCTACAGTTCGCCGTGGATTGCGCGTGCTGCCCCGAGGCCGACGACCGGTGTGCAAGCGTGGCACATCCGCTGAACAAACACAGGTGGCTGACAATCAGCAGCAGCGCGACCGCGCGCCGCGGCCCGGTTGTTCCAAAATATCTCATCAGCCGATCTCCCGAAAGGAACCATGGCTCCCAAACACGATACCGCACATTTTTATCGGCAAGAGCAGGTAGGATCTGTCGGAGAAATCGGCTCCGCCCGGAGACGCATGCCCCTTCGTCCCCGCCACCAGGATGAGGAACGTCATGGTGATCGTGGCCGGGCGGGCACTGCGATCCTGCCTCGCCATCGCCACGATGATCGGCAGCGAACTCGGCCTGGTGACCGTCATGTACTCCGCGCAGAAGGGGTTCACCGGTGGATTCGCCGCGTTCCATATCGGGCTGGTAGCGGGTGTGATCACGCTGCTCGTAGGTATGACCGGATTCATCGTCGTGCCGCTGCGCCGCATGCGGGTGATGACCATTCCCGAGTTCTACGAGAAGCGTTTCGGGCGCGGCGTGCGCGTGCTGGGCGGCGTGTTCCTTGCGCTGGCGGGCATTCTCAACATGGGGTTGTTTTTGAAGGCTGGAACGGCTTTCGTCACCGGGGCGTGTAATCGCGAAGGTTCGTCGGAGAAGAAAGCTCGGATCAGCGGTACGATCGATGCCGCGGTGAGAAAATGCGTCGCGGGCCCGGGCGGCAGCAGATATGGTGAAAGCAACAGCTCGTCTGCTCGGATCATCCGTGTGACATCCTCGCCCCTGTGTCTAACTCGTAGAAAGTAGGGGGGAATGTTCTGAGGCGCGTCGCTATAAGCTACCGACACCATCGCGTGGTGCGCGACCAGAGAGACGTCGACGGCTTCGAGCGGCGTGCCCAACTGCTGAGCCGCCAGAAGCCGGACCTTGGGTTCAATCTCACCAACATTGCCGACACCGCAAGTAGGCGCAAGACCGAGTCGGTCGAGGATCGGGTTGATCACATCCGGATACGGTGCGGTCAAGGTGAACCCCTCAAAGTTGCTGTCCCTCAGAGTCCGCATCAGCTTGAGCGTAAGCGTCAGGTGGATCGGTAACCACATGCCGTACCGGGCACTCTTGATCAGCATGCGCTGCTCGTCGGGCAGCAGGCTGGGTAGCCACCAGGTCTGCATGGTGGCGGCACTGAAGATCAGGTCCGGGCGGCAGCGATGGACCGCATCGACGACGCTCACAGGCTTGTCTATATCAAGCGGGGTAAACTCGATCGCCGGACTGTATCCCTGTGCGACAGCGCCGGTGCGAGCCAGATTGCAGAGAGCACGGCTGGGTGCGTCCTCCAAGCTGCCGACAATGATCCTGCCCAAACCGTCCTGTCGGGCAAGCAGTTCCAGCACCACGCTACCCAGGCCGCCCAGGCCAATGATCATGACGGTCGGCTCTCCCATTTTCGACATCATTCGGTTTCTCTCTGTCCGTTGAAGCATGCCCCCGCGACAGCAGTCCGGCACGCGTTATCCTGAGACGTCTTGATCGTGCTATCTCCAGAAGCCCTCGCCTTCCCAGGCCGAGAATTCCAACCTCAACTCGTTCCATTCTCCAGCAACGTCTGGGCCCGAGACTTGCGTTCGCACATGATCTCTACACCGAGTCCTGCGATGTTCAGCAGCAGAAAACCAAACATAAGACCGTACTCTGCCAGTGCGGCTCCCGTTGAGGGGTAGGTTATGCCGCTCAAGAGTTCGGAAGAGATGTTCACTACGATAATGAGGGCCAGGAACCCGAAGAAGACCGCGCTGACAGTGAAATGGATCTTTCGCACGACAAAGAGCGACGCGAGTGTCGCAATCCCAAGGAGCGTTGCCGCTCCAAAGGTCGGCAGCAGTATCTCCATAGCAACAAAACGGTGTCCAGAGATCAAATCAGACAAAAAGGTTGCAAGAGCAAGCGAGATGGGCACCAGGCAAACCACAATAATCCCAATGCGAACGTACTGCAGGAGCCCTTTGGTCGGACGGCGGTCCGGACCGCTGACCGGAACCACAGCCAGAGACAGGCGAGTTCCACATTCGGAGCACGTACCCGAGGTATTCTTGTAAAGATTGTAGCCACATACGGGGCAGGGGGCGTTTTGTCGGTCGAGAACACGAACCCAACTCGCGTCTTCCGGAGCCCGCTTACTTGAGTCGTCAATACCCATTTCCCGGCCGCCTACCTCGTGCTAGCGGAGTAGTACTCCCTCCTTCAGTGGGTCCCCCGGGTCAATCAAGAACTCATGGCGTCCCGTAATGTATGCGGACCCCGATGCCAATGGCGCCGATACGGATCTCTTGGGGCATTCAGGCCCGATATTTCCGGCCATGCGGATACTCTGAAGCAACCGGCTTATGATACATGAGTGGGATTGCCGAAGCATCCGTAGATGAACGATCAACGAAAGATCGCCTATTTTTCGATGGAAATGGGGCTGACCGCCGAGATACGCACCTACAGCGGCGGTTTGGGCGTCTTGGCCGGCGATACCGTGCGTGCGGCGGCCGACCTCAAGGTTCCGATGGTCGCTGTCGCCCTGCTCCACCGGAAGGGTTACTGCCACCAAATCCTCGACCCCGAAGGGAATCAGACCGAAGAGCCGGTGGAGTGGGTCATCGAAGACTACCTCGAGGAAATGCCGGCCCGAGCTTCGGTTAAGATCGAAGGCCGGGATGTTCACATCCGTGCCTGGGTGCGGGACGTCGTGGGCTACGGCGGGTATCGCGTACCCGTTCTCTTCTTGGATACGGACTTTCCTGAGAACGACGAGGTTGATCGCGGCCTGACCCACAGTCTGTACGGAGGGGATGTACGTTACAGGCTATGCCAGGAAACTATCCTCGGCATCGGTGGGGTGAGGATGCTCCGGGCCCTGGGATACGACTCCATTGAGCGTTTCCACATGAACGAAGGCCATGCGAGCCTGCTGACGTGCGAGCTTCTGGATGAGTGCCTGCAAACGGAGGGTGAGGGCAAGCTGATGGACGAGGTCGTCGACGCCGTCCGCCGTCAGTGCGTGTTTACGACTCATACTCCCGTACCCGCCGGGCATGACCAGTTCCCCCTCGAGGTGGTCAAGCAAGTGCTGGAAGACCGCACCGTCGAGATGCTCGAGAGGCTTTCGTGCATGGACGGGGTGCTGAACATGACCTACCTGGCCCTGCACCTGAGTCACTACGTCAACGGCGTGGCCAGGCGACATGGGGAGATTTCGCGCCAGCTCTTCGCACCCTATGCGATTGACTCTATTACCAACGGTGTGCACGCCCGCACCTGGGTGGCCCCACCACTACAGGAGGTTTTCGACCAGCACATTCCGACGTGGCGCGAGGACAGCTACAGTCTTCGCAACGCGCTGTGCATCCCCAATCACGAAGTCTGGGAGGCGCATACACGGGCCAAAGAGCAATTAATCAGATACGTTAACCGCCTGACCAACGCCGGAATGGAACTGGAGGTCTTCACCATCGGGTACGCGAGGCGGGCCGCCACCTACAAGCGCGGCGACATGTTCTTTCACGACCTCGATCGGCTACGCCGGATCCATGACGAGGTCGGCCCCTTTCAGTTGGTGTTCGCGGGGAAGGCCCATCCACAAGACACGGGTGGCAAGGAACTCATTCGACGGATCTTTGAGGCCAAGGCGAGCCTGAAAGACAAGATCAAGGTGGTCTACCTGGCCAACTATGACATTGAAATCGGCAGGTTGATGACTGCGGGGGTGGATCTGTGGCTCAACACCCCCGAGCCGCCGTTGGAAGCCTCGGGCACGAGCGGAATGAAAGCGGCCCTCAACGGCGTCCCATCCCTGAGTGTCCTGGATGGATGGTGGTTGGAGGGGTGGATCGAGGGAACCACCGGATGGTCCATCGGCAGGATCACAGAGAGTGTGCCCGAGCCGGCCGACCGCGAGAAAGACGCCTCCATGCTCTACGACAAGCTCGAGTATGTGATACTGCCGCTCTACTACAAGAACCGGGATCGCTTCGTAGACATGATGAGGCACTGCATCGCCCTGAACGGGTCCTTCTTCAACACCCAGCGGATGATGGCTCAGTACGTCTTGAAGGCTTACTTCCCGTAGGTCCTTGTCCGGCTCGCCGCCCCCTGCTTGCCGGCCTCCCCCAGCTTACTCGACCATATCTTTCCAGCAGTGGCCCCGGTCCGATTGGGACGCTTGTGGCATCGCTATCCGCCAATGGCGCCGGATGCTATCATCAGTCTTGAGCTTAAGGTTACACGGTGAGGAGGACCGGTACGGGCTTCGGCGGCCCGGTCGGCCGCCACCAACATTCCCCAGGAGGTGCTTTTATGGCGATGAAAACCTCGTCGATATGCTCACCGCGAGTGCGATTCCTGCTGCTGACGCCGGTTCTACTTGTGTTCACATCCTGTGCGGCGCTGTCGACGAAACCGCCGGTCGCGCAGCGGATCCCGCACGTGCGATCGATCCATGACGATGTGCGCGTCGATGACTACTACTGGTTGCGAGAGCGCGACAACTCGGATGTCATTGCCTATCTGGAAGCGGAGAATCACTACACCAAAGCCGTCATGAAGCACACCGGGAAGCTGCAGGAGAAGCTCTACCAGGAAATGAAGAGCAGGATCAAGGAGACCGATCTGACTGTCCCGACGAAGGTCGACGACTATTACTACTACACCCGCACCTTCGAGGGGAAACAGTACCGCGTTTATTGCCGTAAGCGAGGCAGCCTCGACGCGGAAGAGGAAGTTCTGCTGGATGTGAACCGGCTTGCGGAGGGGCACAAGTATTTCCGGGTCGGCGTGTTTCGGGTCAGTCCAGATCATAAACTCCTGGCGTACTCGGCGGATACAACCGGGGCAGAGAAATATACACTACATGTCAAGGACTTGCAGACGGGCGCTTTGCTGCCCGATGAGATTCCGAACACTTCCTACTCCGTCCAATGGGCCAATGACAATAGGACGGTTTATTATACCGTCCTGGACGAGGCCAAACGCCCTTACAAGGTATACCGGCATATCCTGGGCACTGATGTGAGCGAAGATCAGCTCGTCCACCACGAAAAGGACCAGCGCTACCATGTGCGCGTCTCCAAAACGCGAAGCAGAAAATACCTGTTGCTCAATCTGGGAAGCCAGATCACATCGGAGGTGCGCTACGTTGACGCCAACCAACCCCAGAGCGTGTTTGAGATGATCCACCCTCGGCAGCAGGGAATGGAATATCGCGTCGAGCACCACGGGGATTATTTCTACATCGTGACCAATGACGACGCCATAAACTTCAAACTGGTCAAGGCCCCGGTGACGGCGCCGGGCAAGGCCAACTGGATCGAGGTGATCCCCCATCGTGAGACAGTCAAGCTCGACGGAGTGGATGCATTCAAAGGCCATCTGGCCGTGTATGAACGCGATAACGGCCTGCGCCGGTTGCGGATCATGGACCTACCCGGCACACAGGAGCATTACGTCGAGTTTCCCGAGCCGGTTTACACCTTTTATGCGATGGGTAATTACGAGTTCGATACCAACATCCTGCGATTCAGCTACAGCTCGCTGATCACTCCACGATCGGTCTTCGATTACGATATGGGTAACCGCACGCGGGAGTTGAAGAAGCAGCAGGAGGTCCTTGGTGGCTACGATCCGTCCCAATACAAGTCGGAACGGATTCTGGCGACGGCGTCGGACGGTACAAGCGTGCCCATCTCGATGGTGTACCGCAAGGGGATGGTTCGTAACGGGAATAGCCCGACGCTGCTGGGCGGGTACGGTTCCTATGGTGCCAGTAGCGACCCGTGGTTTTCATCCAATCGGCTGAGCCTGCTCGATCGCGGCTTCATCTGCGCCATTGCCCACATTCGCGGCGGTGGTGAAATGGGCCGGCCATGGTATGAAGCCGGAAAGCTTCTGAACAAGCGTAACACTTTCTCCGACTTCATCGCCTGTGCGGAACACCTTATCTCGGAAGGCTACACCTCGAGCGATCGTCTGGCGATCACGGGCGGCAGCGCGGGTGGGCTTTTGATGGGGGCGGTGACGAACATGCGGCCCGACCTGTTCAAGGCCATCGTCGCCCACGTGCCGTTCGTCGACGTGATCAACACCATGCTGGACCCGTCGATACCGCTGACGGTCATCGAGTTCGAGGAATGGGGCGATCCCAAGAACAAGACGCACTACGACTATATGATGACATACTCGCCCTACGACAACGTAGTGGCCAAGGACTACCCCAACGTGCTGATCACCGCCGGGCTTAACGACCCGCGCGTGCAATACTGGGAGCCGACCAAGTGGACGGCGAAGCTGCGGGCACTCAAGACGGACGACAACCGCCTGCTGCTCAAAACCAACATGGGCGCCGGCCACGGCGGAGCCTCCGGCCGCTACGACGCTCTGAAAGAACGGGCGTTTGACTATGCCTTCATCCTCGACGTCCTGGAGATGGAGCATTAGAAAGCAGTGGCCACATTGGTCCTGCGGACATAGCACAGACACCGTGTGCTTGCACAGGTATGTGCCAGTGCGCCGGCGATCCGTGGGCAGAAGTGCCACACACGTGTCGCCCCATGTGCAGACTGGAGGTAGACCCAGGTGCCGCTTCGAAAAGTCCTTCTTAAGGGAATGTTGTGGTCGCTGGCTTTTGCGGCAGTGACCGGAGTCTTGGCTGTCTTGACGCAAGTTGGGGATCTGGCCTGGAGAGTCGTGGGAACCGGCTTTACCACTGCGCTTGCATGCGGTGTGATGCTTGCGTGTTCCTCTCTGATCGACCGCGAGAAAACACGGTCAGCCGGTCTGCTGGGCATGGCCACCGTCGTGTTCGAGTTCCTGATGGCCCTGATCTTGATCTGGGAAGTCCCTCGCCTTCTTCTGGGCAAGAGCTGGGAGGGTGAAATCGGCATTACCATGGTGCTGTTCGGTCTGACTGCCCTCGTGAGCATGGGTCTGATGGAACTGCGGCAAACGCCGCACGGCCTGGTCGCCGGGCGAGTGGGACTCATCGTGACCGTCGCGGCCTTCGTTGCATTCATGGTGGCCATCTGGGAACCGACGCGGCACTGGGGGGAGACCGGCCGTGTTCTTTCCCTGTTCGGTGCGTTGGCGGTGCTCGCCCTGATCGGTGTTGGAACCAGTGATCGCCGGCATTGGCGCTGGGCGGGTGTCGTTGCGAGTGTCATCGCGTGCGCGATGTGGCTGATCGACATCTGGGTCGGCGTCGGAAGCGATCCCGGCTTCGTTGTTTTCTGTACGCTGGTGAGTCTGGCAGCCGTCGTGGGCCACGCAAACCTCAGCTTGATGTGTCCGCTGACTGACACCCAGCGCTGGGTCCGCAGCGGGTCCATCGCGGCAGCCATCCTCACCGCCGCTCTGGTTGATATGATCGTCCTTGACGACAAGCTCCTGCGATATGGCATGGATGACCCGCTCGGTCGCATCGCCGGCGCGGCGGGGATAGTCGCCGGTTGCGGAACGCTGGCGCTGTGCGTGCTGGCCCGAATCAACCGCAAGGTGGATTACGAGCGGCTATCGCCGGAACTGGCCGAGATGGTCGTTGTATGCCCGCGGTGCGGCAAGAAGCAGTCGATCGGCCTGGGTGACTCGGTTTGCACAGTGTGCAGCCTGCGTATCTCGCTTCGGATCGAGGAACCGCGTTGCCCGAAATGCGACTACCTGCTGTACGGCCTGACATCCGACCGCTGTCCGGAATGCGGTACGGCGGTTGGAACAGAAACGGGACGAGGCTGATTCTCTCGTCGGGCTCACTCTCGAGTTGGTGACGAAGGAATCCCAGATCGACAGAGGGTAAATGGTGGATTCGTGTTGCCATAATCTATCTGATACTTCCAAATACTCTTGAACACAGTGCGAAGATGGCTATAGGGAACACTGCGTCCTGATGTTTTGACCTCGATGTAGATCGCGTTGGCGGGAGACAGCCTTTGGATCTCTGCTCGGCGTGCCGAGCAAGTTCTACCTGGATTGAGCTGGAGAAAAGACATGGACTGTAAGCACACAAAAACGACACGGACTGCGCTGGCTATGGTTTGGTGCCTCAACCTACTGCTCCTGCCGGCATTGGCTCTGGGCCAGGAGGCGAAGGACCTTGGCGGCTACTGGAAAGGTGCGATCAAGCTGCCGGAGATGGAGCTCGAAGTCCGGATCGATTTCCAAAAGAAGGGCGACGCCTGGGAGGGCACGATATCGATCCCGGCGCAGGGTGCGAAGGACCTGCCGCTTGCGAACATCAAGGTTAACGGCGCGAAGGTCGCCTTCGACCTTGTGGGTCATCCCGATGATCCTGCTCGCGGCGATCCGAAGTTCAAGGGCGAGTTCTCGGAGGACGGCCGGAAGATCACCGGGGACTTCACCCAGTCTGGTCAGACGTATTCGTTCTCGCTCAAGCGTGCGGAAAGGCGCGGGGCGGCGGCGACTGAAGCGCTGCAAGGTTTCGACGATTTCATTGAGCAGGCGCTCAAAGATTGGAACACGCCGGGGTTTGCAATCGGCATCGTCGTGGATGACGAGGTTGTTTACGCCAAGGGCTTTGGCCTGCGGGACATCGAGAAGAACCTGGCGGTCACACCCAAGACGCTTTTTGCGATCGGTTCGTGCACGAAAGCATTTACCACCTTTCTGCTCGGGTTGCTTGTTGATGAGGGTATCCTCGAGTGGGACAAACCCGTCGCCAACTACCTGCCTGGTTTCAAGCTGTACGACGAGCACGCCACCACTCACATGACACCGCGCGACCTGGTCACCCATCGCTCGGGCCTGCCGCGACACGACCTCTCCTGGTACAACAGCCCGCTCTTGCGCGCCGAGCTGGTGTCGCGCTTGCGGCATCTTCAGCCGAACAAGGACCTGCGCGAAACGTGGCAATACAACAACCTGATGTTTCTGACTGCGGGTTACCTGGCCGGTCAATTGACGGGCGGTACCTGGGAGGAAGCTGTCCAGAAGCGTATCTTTGCGCCGTTGGGTATGACCCAGAGCAACTTCTCGGTGGCGGACTCACAAAAAGCCGCCGACTTCGCCCTACCCTATGAAGAAAAGGACGATCAGATCCGGCTGATGGCATTTCGCAACATCGACAATGTCGGACCGGCAGGTTCGATCAACTCCAACATCGAGGACATGACCGGGTGGCTTATTGTGCATCTGAACAAGGGGAAGCTAAGCGGCAAACAAATCATTAACCAGGCAACCCTCACAGACATGCACACGCCGCACATGGCCATCGCCGCTATTCCTGAAGAGCCCGAAGTCTCTCCCAGCAGCTATGCTATGGGGTGGATGGTTAACACCTACCAGGGTCACTATCGCGTGCAACACGGCGGGGGCATTGACGGGTTTACGGCGCTGGTAACGCTGTTTCCGCGGGATGGTCTGGGCATTATCGCATTCGCCAACAGGAGTGGTTCATCCTTGCCCGGTCTGATGACGCTTCATGCGGCTGACCGCATTTTGGAACTCAAGTACAAGGATTGGAACGGGGAGGCCCTGGAGAAGTGGAAAGTTGCCAAAGGGGCGCAGAAGGAAGCAGAGGAGAAGAAGGACACTCTGCGCAAGACGGGCACACAGCCCGCCCACACCCTGGAAGAATATGCCGGCGAGTACCAGCATCCCGGTTATGGCGTCCTCAAGATCGAGCTTCAAAGTGAGCGGCTCGTCATGACGTTCAACAACATCGTGACACCACTGGAGCATTGGCACTACGAGGTGTTTAATGGCTTGGAAAACCCCGACGATCACACATTCGAAGATATGAGAATCAGGTTTCTTACCAACATGAAGGGTGATGTTGATGCCGTGGCCGCGCCGTTCGAGATGATGGTCGACGAGATTATCTTCAAACGCAAACCGGACATGCGAATGTCCGACCCCGTGTACCTGGCCCGGTTTCTGGGCAAGTACGAAATTGCCGGACAGACGTTCACGATCGGCCTTAAAGGCAGTGTGCTTACGGTCAATGTTCCCGGTCAGCCGCAGTACGAGCTGGTTCCCGATCGCGATGACGAGTTCAACCTGAAAGAGGTCTCCGGCATCAGCGTGAAGTTCGTGGTAAACGATGACGGAAGCGTGACAGTCTTCTTCAATCAGCCCAACGGCATCTTCGAGGCCAAGCGCATGGAGGAGTAACCAGACGGCGTAAATACCGCGCCAGTACCGTGTTTCACAAATACTACGACTATAGATCACGCACCGAGCCGCAGGCTTCAGCCTGCGCGGAGCACCGCGCGGTGGGTGGCATGTCCGGGCGAAGCGCGGACATGCTCGACGTGAGAACATGCTCGCCTGCGCCGAGCATGCCACCCGTCGGGATTGAGAGGCACGACGATTGTCGATTGGAGATTGACGATTGGATGTTGGCGCCGCCGGATCATTGTGCTATACTGCTCCAACCGTTCTCTGGATGAATCATCTGGTCCGTTCGGAGGCTTTGACATGGCACTATACAGAGCAGCTTTAGGGGCAATGGTCCTGTGCGGTGTTCTGACTTCGAGAATGCACGCCGACCCGGGAGACTTCATCGATGTATTCGTCTCTCCAGGAAGCGGGGGGCTGGAATGGCCTACTGCGTTGACCTTCGGGCCGGATGGGAACTTATATATTGTGGGTGTGCAGTGTCCGTTCGGGGGTCCCTACAACGTTTTGCGCTACGACGGCGTCACCGGCGAGTTTATCGACGTGTTCACCTCCGGCTCGGATTTGGTAAACCCAGGAGGATTGACTTTCGGACCTGATGGCAACTTGTACGTAACACAACTCAACAAGGTGAAGCGCTACAATGGCGTAACGGGCGTCTTCATTGATATCTTTGTTGCACACGATAGCCTCGACGGTGCCACCCACCTAACGTTCGGACCCGATGGCAATCTCTACGTCGCCAGTTACGGGCAGGACCTAGTAGCTCGTTTCCATGGGACGACCGGTGAGTTCATGGACGTTTTCGCTTCGGGTGGAGGACTGGATGGCCCGACTGGTCTGACCTTCGGGCCGGACGGCAACCTTTACGTCAGTAGCTACGGATACAATAGAATCCTCCGGTACGACGGGGCGTCCGGAGCCTTCATCGATGTCTTTGCCAGCGAGGTTTGGCCTCGGGGCTTACGATTCGGATCCTGTGGGGACCTGTACGTGTGCCACGATCTTGGCAACGTTTTCCTGTACAACGGCACGACGGGAGAGTTCATTGGCACGTTTGTCTCAGGGCTGTGGAGTCCCTGGGATCTGACATTTGGGCCCGATGGGAATCTCTATGTTACTAACGACATTCCCGGTTGGGGTGCGCTCGATGTGGTGCTACGTTACGAGGGGCCCGATCCCACATGTGGAATCCCCACCGTCTCCGCATGGGGTGTACTGGCCATGACACTCATGCTGCTCGCAGCCGGTTCCATCGTGATCAGACAGCGTCGGCGGCTGCTCGTTTGACCGGTGTTGACCGCGCAAGACTTGGCTGTCGGTGTTGAGAGGCGTGAAGAACAGGCTGCAACCGCAGTGTTACTACGCGGCAGCACCTGCTCCAAGGATGAACGCGAAAAACAAGGCCAGGGTCAGGTAAATCAGACCGCCCCACACTAACTCCATCATCAGCCTCCTATAATAACAAAGCCGTCCGTCAGCAGTAGACATTCTCGCTCGGGCACGTACCGCAACGACGAGCCCGTACCCCTGAAAATCAGCACGTTCGGTGTCAGGATAACATGCTCGCTTGCGGCGAGCATGCCACACGCCCGCGTGATTAGACTTGGCGGCGACGCATCAGGCTCATAAACCCCAAACCCACTGCCGTCAGGGCCATGCTGAGCTGGGTGTTCATCCCGCAGAAGTTGATGGTGATCGGCGTTATCCCGTCGGGTTCGTCGCCATCCGGTTGAACGCAGACCGAGGGGTCGTCCCAGAAGTCGCACGCGTCACAGGGAACATCGAAATAGTCGCCGGGAAACAGCTCGGTTTCCGTTGGCTCGCCGGTAAATCCGTTGACATTAACCACCCGCCCGGTCAGCGACATCCACCAGAGCGTGCGAAAGCCGTCGCCGTCCAGGGCGAAGTCAACGAAACCCACCCAATCACCCAGGTAGAACACATCGCCATTGAAATCCACGAAAGTGTCTTCAAGGATCACATCCGGGCCCGTTATGATCACGAGGTGCCCGGTGTCACTGAGGACCACCAGCTCCGCATTGGCCGCGTTGACCACGTCGCAAATCGAGTCTGATTGGTCGTCCTCAAACCCATCCCACGGGCGAGTCTGGGCCAGGCTGTACGATGTCGTTAGCCCGAACAAGCCCAATCCAACAGCGACAACACAACTACTCCGACGAAAACGCATGGACGAATCTCCTGTTCGTGACCGCATCTTTGACGGCAGCGGTCACGGGCCGTTCTGTGTACTCAGCTCGTGGGTAATATCCCATAGATCAGGCGTCATGACCAGCCCCGACGACCGGCAAAACCCCCTCCTGCCGCCGCTTCCATCACACGCGTATGTGCTACATCGGCCAGGCGCGCGGGTTGCGACCGTCGTGTTTTGGTCCTGGAGATTCCCTCGTTGACGTAGACCCTGAATATGACGATGGGTTAGGCGGTAGCCAGGATCGCCCGTCGCACGATCGCGGTGCGCTCCCCGCCGTGCTGGCCGATTCCGTATTGCAGAACGTTCCCGGCGCTATCGGAGATATTGCCCAGGTGACGCTGTACGGCCAGGCTCTCGATTTCCTCGTCCTCGGAAGGCAGCTCGCATTCGTCGAGGCCGCCAAATATGGTGAATGAGGCAATCATGTCTTCGTTGCGTCCCAGCTCGGCCATGGATCGGTCCCAATCCTCCATAGAGAGCAGCCCGCTGCTGATCATCTCACGAAGGTCCATGAACTCTTCGGCAAGCGTGGGGGACTTTATGTCCACACCGCCGAACAGGGTCAGGAAGAAGGCCTTATTGTTGGTGGGGCGGTGGTGATCCCGCTGGGCCTGGCGCTGTGCCAATAGCTGCCGTGCGGCCGTTGGCCGCACCAGGTCGCATCCGGCGAATAGCGTCAGGTAGAACCGCTTGTTGGGCTGCAACCGGCCGTCGTGACTGCCGAAGATGGTTACGTGGATCATCGCAAGACCTCACATCCTCGCTGGACGCTTGAGAATCTGTCAGGTATTCGCCGCCAGGCCGGCTTTATTTTGCACCGCGCGACCGGAAACGAGCGCCGCTCACGTGGATCAGCGATATGCGGCGACTGAGTCGTCCGCGCGCCAGCGATCGGCCTGAGGGACCGCACTACCGCCGTAAGCGGCGGGGCTTGGGTACGCCGGCTCCTTGTATCGTCTTCCGACGGGCTGTCTCCGGGAGCAGTACCCGGAAGGTTTGGCCGGTGCCGAAGTGGCCTTCGGGCCGGGGAATCGGCGGCGTTGGAGTAATTACGGTCGTCGGCGGCAGCGTACCGCCCGGGAACCTCTCCGCAATCTGATCGAGCACGAAGTCCGAGCTGACCCGTGTAGATGCGTCGACCAGCGTCGATCCGCCGCCCGGTGCCAACACGCCGTAACCCCGCGTATTCTCCGCAGTAAAGTCGGCGTCGGCCACGGTGATCGCATCGGCCTGGTAGAACTTCACGCTACGATCGAATATATCCTGCTTGATCCACATGTTGGCGATGTTGGCGTCGGTCACGTACTCGCCCGGGCGGACCGACCGCGACCTGCGTCCGGCACTGCGGAGTTTCTGAAACGCTTCGATCAGGCCATACTCAGCCAGCGATATTCTGAATCGGCCGGTCATCGGCTCGACCTGCATCTCCCAGCCCTCGGTACCGCGCTTGGCCAGCGTAGCGACTGTCGAATCGACGACCACGTCGCTGCGTACCTTTCCTTCGACCGATCCGCCGCGGATGGTGCCGTAGGCCAGCCCGAGCCGGATATGCTCCGTCGTGGCGCTACGGTAAAGCTGATCGATGCTGGCGTGGGTGGCGCTGCGCATGGCCACAACCGTCGTTTTACCGAACTGAAGGTGTACGAATGATCGCAGGCCGGTGCGGATCTGCGTTCCCGGTGGGAGCCGGTCCTTCCATTTAACCGGCGTCCAGCCGGCAGATGCCAGCGGCGAGACTCCCGGCCTGGCCCATTCGACAGTACCGCTCACTTCGATCACCAGGGCCGGAAGCGCCTCGACAAAGGGTTCCGCGGCAGCCTGTTTCGTAGGGGCGGCCGATGCCGTGGCTTTCGCAGCTGGTCCGGCAGGTTGTCCCCTAGCAGCGCTGACTACTTTTTTGCTACGCGCGGTCCGCTGCTCCTGGGCAAGTACGAGTGACGTTAAGCAGATGCACGCCGCAGCCGCAATCGCAACCGCAACCCGAACCCCGTATGGATAACAGCGATAACTCCCGATCTGTTTCATATCGTCCATCGAACACCCCCCATCGGCCATACTAGACAGTTCCATTAATGTCCCGTGCTCTATTGTAACAAATGCGCCTCGCGATGTCATCCCCGTGCCTGAGAATCCCAAACGCAGGCGAGCGAGTTGCCCGCTGACTTGACGCCTGCCCCGTCCCGGCAACCTTCGATGTGGCGCTTGCAGGTCTGCGCGGAATCACCCTGGGAATTTCAGCGAAAGCGCACCCGGCCGGTGCCGCGCTGGATATTACCGAGCCTGATCGGTTGCTCGCCGGCCCGCCGCAGCACGCGCATCACCCCCTGGGCGAAATATGGGCGGACCACGAACACGAACCCGATCCCCATGTTGAACACTTTGAACATTTCGCTACGGGTGGTGCCCAGGCGGCGAATGAAGTCAAAGATCGGCTGAGGCCGCCACGACGACCTGTTAATCACGGCGTCGCATCTGTCGGGTAGGACGCGGGCGATATTCTCACGAAGCCCGCCGCCGGTGATATGGGCCATTGCCGTCACTACGCGTTTGACGCGATAGGCTTTCAGCACCCTGTGTACGGCATTGACGTAGATTCGCGTCGGCCGCAAGAGAGCGTCCCCCAGCGATTCACCGATTCCATCGTAGACTCTGTCGAGCTTGCACCGGCCCTTGGCAATAAGTCTGCGTACCAGTGAGTAGCCATTGGAATGGATTCCACTGGAGGGTAGGGCGATCAGGACGTCGCCGCGACTCACCCGTGATCCGTCGATTACGCGATGGTGTTCGACAACGCCGACCGCGAAACCGGCCAGGTCGAAGTTGCCCGGTGTGTATAAGTCGGGCATCTCCGCCGTCTCGCCACCCAGCAATGCACAACCTGCTTCGCGGCACCCGGTCGCCACCCCTTCGATCACGTCCTGCAAGTGTTTCGGGTCAAGCTTGTGGACAGCCAGATAATCGAGAAAAAAGAGCGGCTCAGCTCCACAGGTCACCAGGTCGTTGACGTTCATGGCCACCAGATCGATGCCGATCGTCGACAGGCGGTTCATCTCGGTCGCCAGCAAAACCTTCGTGCCTACACCGTCGGTGCATCCGACCAGTACGGGTTTCCGGTAGTTGCGTCGGAATATCTGCTCGTCGTAATCCAGGCGAAAGAGCCCCGCAAACCCGCCGTGCTTATGCTTGCAGACCCGCGGGCCGTAGGTGCTTGTCATAGCCGCTTCAATGGCAGCCACCCATCGCGCACCCGCCCGAACGTCAACACCGGTCTGTTTGTAGGTGATCAAGGTCCCTGATCTCCGCATATGTACACCGGCGCTTAGGTAAACATACGGAGCTGGCTGCGCTCCAGGGCGAACTTCTCGACCGGCTCGACCACGTTGATGGGATAATCGCCGGAGAAGCAGGCTGTGCAGTATTTTTCCGGTGCCATTTTGACGCTGGCCAGCATGCCCTCATGCGACAGGTAATGCAGCGAGTCGACGCTCAGGTAATCGCGAATCTTCTTCACGGAGCGATTGTGGGCTACAAGTTCCTCTTGGCTGGGAAAGTCGATCCCGAAGTAACACGGGTGGCGGATCGGCGGGCTGGCCACACGCAGGTGGATCTCCTTGGCACCGGCATCCCGCAAGGCCCCGATCTTGCCGCGCGTCGTCGTTCCGCGAACCACCGAGTCCTCCACGACGATCAGCCGTTTCCCGTTAACGGCCTCTTTGATGACGTTGAGCTTGATCTTGACGGCCATGTCTCGCCCCGACTGGGTGGGCATAATGAAAGACCGGCCGGTGTAGTGACTGGTGGTAAACCCCCGGCCAAAAGGTATCCCGCTCTCCCGGGCGTACCCCGTGGCCGCACACTGCGCACATGTGGGGATGGGAACGACCAGGTCGGCGTCGACGGGAGCCTCCGTCGCCAGACGACGGCCCATGGCCATACGGACCAAATGAACGTTCTCGCCGAACACCAGGCTCGAGGGATCGGCGAAGTAGATCTGCTCGAAGATACAGGCAGCACCCCGGCCGTTCGAGCTACCACCGTAGTGGCGACTGGTCACACCGCTGTCGTCAATCGTGACGATCTCGCCGGGCTCGATATCACGGACATAGGCCGCATCGATTAGGTCAAACGCATTGGTTTCCGAGGCCACGACCGTCGCCCCGCACTTAGTCCTTCCCAGGCAGAGCGGGCGGAAACCCAAGGGATCACGCACGGCCACGATCCGATCGGGGAACAAAAGCAAAAGTGAATACGCCCCTTGGAGGTGGTTGAGCACATGGTTGAGCGGATTTTTCTTGTGCTGGTGCGTGGGCTTGGCCAGCAGGTGGATTATCACCTCCGTATCGCTGGTGGTCTGGAAGATGTGCCCGACCTTCTCGTAGTTTCGCCTCAGCAGTGCCGCGTTGATCAGATTGCCGTTGTGGGCGATGGCCACCTGCCCGCCGGCGAAGCTGAACATCAGCGGCTGCGTGTTGCTCTCGGTGGACGAGCCGGTGGTGGAGTAGCGTGTGTGCCCGATGGCATTGCGGCCGCGAATCTGCTCCAGAGTCCGCCCGTCGAAGACCCGGTTGACCAGGCCGAGTTCGGCATGACGGAGCAGGCACTGCCCGTTTGTCGATACTATCCCGGCGGATTCCTGCCCGCGGTGCTGCAAGGCGTACAGCCCCAGGTGGGTGAGGTAGACGGCGTCCTCATGTCCCCAGATGCCGAACAGACCACAGTTATGTTGAACGGAACAAGCTTGCACGGGTCGAAACGTCGAAACGTCAAAAAGTCAAAAAGTCGAAACGTCGCGGTGTTCGGGTGTCGGCGGTTTGGCGGTTCCACGTTCTGACTCTTGATGGCCTTCGGGTCCACGGTCGGCCGACAAAGAAGCTTATTCGCCTCATGCCGAACCGTCAACCAGATCATCCGGCAGGGCCTGTTCCGTGGGTGCATCCCGAAAAACGTGGCAGAAGCTGACCGGGTGGCATGGGCAAGCGGTAGCTTGCCCGTGCAAACCGCTCTCACGGGCAAACAAGTATGCCCGTGCCACCCGAATTGACCGGGTGGCCCAGTGATGTGGGACAGGTCCATCCGCCGAAGGTGGAGGTGCGAAAGACCGCTTACCGCCGGTGGCCGAAGCACGCCAAGCCGCCCGGGATCGAGGAATGACGCCACCCTCTAAAACACAAATGGCACAAAGCGCGTAGTGCGTTTCATGTACGCGGCGTAGTCGGCGCCGAACTTCAACAGCATCTCCGCTTCTTCGACCCTGGCGGTGGCAAACGCAAAGACGCTGGTCGCCAGAGCCAAAACACCTCCGAGAAGAGAAGGATCCTTGAGAAAGACCCCACACGCACCATAGAGCAGAGAGGCGTACAGGGGGTGGCGGATGTACTTGTAGATTCCCACCGTGACGAGAGCCGTCGTCCGTTCGATTCCACCTTTGGGCCGGCCGATCATCCGAAGCAGATAGAAGCCATGAACTGGCAGGAGAAATGAAATGAGGAGGAAGAGCCATGACACGAGTTGCCGAACGCACAGGGGGTCTCTGAACCACCACGGCACGTTGAGCAGGATCAGCACGAGGATAAGCTCGAAGGCAAAGAACCGATAGAAGCCGTGGGAACGAGGATCCCGCAGGGGTCGCCACGACACGCCGACGATAGGGATCGATACGACCACGAAGATAGCGAGCCTGAGCATGGCGTTCATTAACCGCGTTCGGAAGAGGAGCGTCAAGCCTTCTTTGAAGGGGTGTGTTAGGGGTCATCGATATCAATCTGATTCCAGGACCACGCGGAAGCCGATGTTGCTGAGGCGGTTGTCTTCAAGGTCTCTAACGCGGTTTGCACAGCGGCAGTACCTCGGCCGGCTCCGCCAAGACCCGCCTCGTAGAACCCGGCCTTCGATTGGAGGCTCCTGGGTTGATCTTTTCACCGGGCTTGGAGGATAATCCTCGTAGCCGTCCGGGCACCACTCCCACACGTTCCCGTGCATGTCATACAGGCCCCAGGCGTTGGCCGGGAAGCCGGCGACTGGCACTGTCTGGTTGCGGAAAACGCCTTTGGCTCCACTGCCGTATACGTAGTCGCCGTCATAGTTCGCCTGGTCCGTGGAGATGGTCTCGCCATAAGAAAACGGGGTTGTCGTCCCTGCGCGACAGGCATACCCCCACTCCGCCTCGGTTGGCAACCGATATTGTCGCCCCTCTGTGTCACTAAGCCTGTGGCAAAACTCCCAGGCGTCTTCCCAGGAGATTTGCTCCACCGGGAGATCGTCGCCCTTCCACTTGCTCGGATTGTCCCCCATCACAGCGGACCACTGCGACTGGGTCACTTCTGTCGTGCCCATATAGAAGCCCTTGGTGAGCCTGACAGGACGATGACGCTCGTCCTCGTCGCGACCCAGTTCAGCCGAGGGGCTGCCCATGAGGAACTCGCCCGGTGGGATGAAGACGAGTTCCATACCGATCGAGTTGGCCACGCGGTAGGAGAGGATTCTTCGACGCAGTTCCTGACCTTGAGCGTGGTCCGGATCCAATGCGAGCAGCTCATCCAACGCAAGCACTGCCGCGGTGAGCTTGCCTTCGTTATCGCAGGACTGGGCCCGGGCGAACAGACCGGCAGTAGCCTGAACCTTCACCTCCGACATGCGTTGGCCCGCCGATTCGAACATCGCCACCGCCTCCGGTACCCGGCCCCCAGCCAGCTCCTGGTCACCCCCGGCTATCTGTGCCGCAGCATCGTCG
Organism: Planctomycetota bacterium; assembly: GCA_030616775.1. Taxonomy (GTDB): domain Bacteria; phylum Planctomycetota; class Phycisphaerae; order UBA1845; family UBA1845. Next base: position 8,456 of record JAUWWQ010000022.1, on the reverse strand, counting down.
AGGGCTGATTGGACCCCTGCCAGGGCCAGGGCCGCCGGGCTGAGTGCGGAACGGAGTTGCTCAATGTCATGGGAGAGCGCCGATTGCTTACGCAACGCCGACTCAGCCTGATCAGGCCAGGCCAGCAGTTCTTCGAGACGAGCCTTCGTCTTAGCATATGACCATAGTGCATCCCGGTATCGCCCGTCCTCAAGCTGCCGGTCGGCTTGGATTAACCCGCTTCTGATCTCCGCACGTAGCGAGGGATTGAACACATTCGGTTGAGTCAACGACTTCAGGCGGTTCAGCAGTCCCAACTCGGCCTCAACGGTGCGGCAACGCGCCTCGGTTGCCTCCTGTTCCTGATCGGTCCGAGCGTTGCGTAGGCTCTGCTTGCACCCATTCAAGCGCACGGTTAAGTCCGCCACGCGGCCATAGAGTTCTCGTTCCAGCGTGGCCAGCCTCTCGTAGAGGTCCCTGGCAGCTTGAGCAACCCTCAAAGGTTCATCCCGGAGCGACTGCGTTGCTGCCCCCACCTGCGACTCGTACAGCTCAGAAGCCTGTCGAAAGGACTCCTCGGCTCGGCTGTACGCCATCGCCTCGAAATACCTGTTGCCAGCCGCGAGAGCTTCGTCCGCCCAAGTGATTGCTTCCGGCGTCCCGTCGTCGGCCAGTAGCTGCGCGACTTTCTGCCAGGTTGCCGCTGAGGCCAGAGCCTGCATCCGGGTTGTCTCGGCTGCCGCCTGCACCTCCGGATCACGAAAGGTGCTGCGGATCATCGAGCTCACCGAGTCACGCCACCTCGGAAATGTGGCACCCCCGACGACCAGCAAGAGAACCGCCACCGCCGTGACGACCCAGGGTCTTTTGCCACCTAATCTGGACGAAGACCGGCCGGGCAATGCGGTCGCGAACGCCTCCATATCGGGGAAGCGATCGGCTGGATCTGATTCGAGCGCCCGGTCCAAGGCTTTCGAGAGTGCCCGCGGGGTATCGGGCCGTTTGTCGGTTGCCGGCCTCACCCGGCCCGCCGGTGCCTCGCCCGTGAGCATCTCATAGAGAACCGCGGCTGTCGCATACTGATCCACCCGATGGTCGATGTTCCTGGAACCCTTCAACTGCTCGGGTGCCAGGTACGAGGCTGTACGCATTGAGATGCCAACAGTCATCGACTGGGTGGCTTGCAGCAGGCGGCCAATGCCAAAGTCTGTTAGCATCACCATGCCGTCAGCGCACAGGAAAACGTTCTCCGGCTTGACGCCGCAGTGGACCGTGTGTTGATGGGCGTAGCCGAGGGTGTCGGAAAGAGCAACGCCAACGTGAAGCACCTCGTGAACGGAGAAAGGCTGGCCGCTGGCCGACAGGGCGTCCATCCTTTGACGCAGCGTCGTTCCCTCCAACAGCTCCATCGTGATGAAGTGCAGTTCCCCGTCCCTTTGGGCCCCAAAGACGTTGACGATCCCAGGGTGACTAAGCTCGCGTGCGAGGCCTACCTCGTGAGAAAAGCGCTTTATGGCACGCTCGTTCTCGAGAAGACCGGGCAGGAACACCTTGATTGCAATCTCTTCGCCGCGTTCGCGGTCTAATGCGGCGAAGACCGCGCCCGTCGGACCCACGCCAATCCGACGACGAATCTCGAAGCGGCCAGCCAACACCCGCCCTGCAGAGAGGCGTAATCGGTCGCCAGGCGCCTGGTGGTCCGTCCCAAGATTGCCATGTGACGATCGCCGTGCGGTCGGTTGCCGGTTTAGAGGCTTCGGGGGTACCGGAGCGGACTGGTCAGTTCCGTGCATGCGGATAGCAGCGGCGGCCCGTTCGAGTTCATCCCGGGCTGCCCGGTACTTGGCCTTAAGCACATCGGTCGCGGCGCTTTCGATCCGCTCGTCCAGCTCCGCCGCGATGCGGCGGCGCGCCGTCTCGAGCTCATCGGCCGTGGCCGACGCACCGAGACCCAACACTTTGAGCGCTGCGTCACGATCCATTTGGCGGCTGCCCTTATTAGCGGCTAGTGTGTCTGAGTAAGGATCGGCGATTCCCTCGGTCAACAATCGACTAACTCGTTCAGCAGGTTACCAATCGCACCGAGCCCCATCAACGAAGCTCGAGAAACTCGATATAAGCGGCACGGTCTGCCGTCGCCGCGCGCCCGCTACCCGTCGACCTGATACGAGAGCCTTCGCGAGGCAATGTTCTCTCAGACGTCGGAGCAGGCACCGGCGACGTGACCGGTAATCTTTCTCTGCCTCTGGTCGAGGGAGGATTCTCTGACCGTATCGACGTCGCGGCGTCAACACCGTGATCCCTAGGGACCGATTGTACCATGCCACAATTCACAGGCCCCGCCGCGTTACTCACAGCCGGGCCTCGCCGAGCTCCTGACGGCTGCTCGGCTCGTCTATGACTAACGCGGAAGGTGGTATCAGGATTCTCGGCACAGCAATTTGGTCCGTGAATCACCTCTCGGACTATTGGTGCGAGAAAGGATTCTCGCACCAGCCCATTCTCGCACGAGCCCTGGTGAATGCCTCCTGCTCTCCGGGTGAGCCCACACGTCACGGACATAAGTCCTTTGCAGGCGCGGCGTGTGGGCCGTAAACTCGCAGCCATGGAGACGAAAACCACCATAGACCGTTTGTGTGACCATGTCGGCCGGACCGTTACGCTAAGCGGTTGGGTCTATAACACCAGGGCCAGCGGAAAAATCGCCTTTATCATTGTCCGCGACGGGACTGGCCTGTGTCAGTGCGTCCTGGAGAGGAACGACCGGACAGCCGATTTTTTCGACGATGCCAGGAAGCTGCCGCAGGAATCGTCATTAGAGGTGACCGGTGTGGTGTCGGCTGATGAGCGGGCCGTCGGCGGGTACGAACTGAAGGCTACGGGCGTCCACGTGGTGCAGGCGACGCGGGATTACCCGATTACTCCCAAGCCGCACGGTATCGAGTTCCTTATGAGGCACCGGCACCTGTGGTTTCGCTCCAAGCGGCAATGGCACATCATGCGCATCCGGGCCACCGCGGTCGACGCAATCCGGCGTTTCTTCAACGACAACGGGTATATCCTGGTCGATACGCCGATCTTCGCACCGGCTGCGGGCGAGGAGATCCAGACGCTCTTCAAGGTGGATTACTTCGGTGAGCCGGTCTTTCTGGCGCAGACCGGTCAGCTATACGTTGAAGCCGCGTGCATGTCACATCGGAAGGTGTACTGCTTCGGGCCGACGTTCAGGGCTGAGAAGAGCAAGACGCGGCGGCACCTGAGCGAGTTCTGGATGGTTGAGCCGGAGATCGCCTACGCCGGCCTCGACGAGGTTATCGAGGTTGCGGAGGATTTCGTCCGCTCGATCGTCGAGCGCGTGCTGCGGGATCATCGTGATGAGCTGATCGAGTTGGACCGCAACATCGAGTCGCTTGAAGCGGTCAAGAAGCCTTTTTACCGGATTACGTATACGGAAGCCGCTGAGCTGCTGCGTGGGCCAAAGGCCAGGGAGCTTCTCGAAAACGACTTGGTCGAGAAGAAGGCCCGGGTGGCTGAGCTGGATAAGAAGATCGAGGAGCTTGACGCTGTTGCCAAGGGCGGTGGTAAGCAATGGCAGAAGGATAAGGCCGCGGCTGAGGTGATTGTAGCTCGTGAGGAGCACAGCGAGCTTGAAGAACAGATCCGCAACATCCCGCATCATATGGAGCTGGCGGCCAATTTTAGATGGGGGTCCGACCTGGGCGGGTCGGATGAGACCATCATCTCGCGTTTGCACGATCGGCCGGTGTTCGTGACCCACTATCCCAAGTACGTCAAAGCCTTCTACATGCGCGAAGACCGCAACGACGACCGGGTGACGGAGAACTTCGACCTGCTGGCACCGGAGGGTGTGGGTGAGATCATCGGCGGGTCGGCCCGAGAGGAGGACCTGGATCGGCTGCTGGCCCGGATCAAGCACGACGGCTTGCCTCAGGAAGACTACGAGTGGTATCTGGACTTGCGGCGGTATGGGAGCGTGCCGCACGGCGGCTTCGGCCTGGGTTTCGAGCGGACCGTGGCCTGGCTGTGCGGCCTCAAGCACCTCCGTGAATCCATCGCCTATCCGCGGATGATGGGGAAGTTTTATCCGTAAAGCGGAATACTCTCTCTTCGAGCTTGAGCGAATTTCGTTCCGATATAGCGGCCGGGTCGTTTCCAAACGGAGAATCTCCTGGAATTGAGTTCTCTGTGCCCGGCACGGGCGCTGGCTGCTACGCGGACACGGCGCTCCGCTGCCGGGGATGGTGCTAGCGTTTTGGCAGGGTGTCGATGAGTTGGTCGATTTCGCGTTCGCTGTTGTAGCAGTGGGGGCTGGCCCGGAGGCGGTATTGGATGCGGCAAGCGAGCAGGAATGACCGTGACCTTCGGATGTCGAGGGAGTTCGCGGAAGGAGATCCGACGTGTTGGTGCTCAGTAGAAAGGTCAGCGAAAAGATCATCATACGGGATGCCGAAACGGGAGAAGCCCTTTCGGTCATGCTGGTGGAAATCGTGACACGCGACGGCATCGCAAGTCATGTCCGGCTGGGCATTGATGCCAGCCGGAGATTCAACATTGCAAGGGAAGAAGTCGATGGTGGATGCGTGGGATCCGCCGATTCAGCAAGTCAACCTTCATGATCCGCAAGGCCATCATCGTGGTGCTGACGTTGAGTCAAAGAAAAGCACTACACCCGCCAAACAAGACGCTGAAGCGCCGCTATTGACCTGACGCCTGCCCGGGCGTCTGATCCTCGGGTTCCGTGCGCGGCTCAGCTTTCTTGACGTACTTGTCGAGCCACTCGGTCATTTCCCAGGCCATATGCATGACCGATTCGCGCGCCCGGTATCCGTGGCTTTCGTCCGGGAGCATGACCAGCCGGCAGGTGACTCCGTGTCCTTTCAGGGCGTTATAGAACCGCTCGCTTTGGATCGGGAACGTCCCCGAGTTGTTGTCGGCCTCGCCGTGGATCAGTAGGATCGGCTCGTTAACCTTCTCAACGTGCATGAAGGGCGACATCGTGAAATACACCTCCGCCGCCTCCCACAGCGTCCGCTCTTCAGCTTGGAAGCCAAACGGCGTCAGCGTTCGGTTGTAGGCCCCGCTTCGAGCGATACCCGCGCGGAACAGATCGCAGTGGGCCAACAGATTGGCCGTCATAAACGCACCGTAGGAGTGTCCGCCAATTGCGATACGGTCACGATCGGCCACGTGGCGCCGCACGACCTCATCGACGGCCGCCTGGGCGCCGGCCACCAACTGCTCAACGTATGTATCGTTGGGCTCCACGTCGCCTTCGCCGACTATCGGCAGGCTTGGGTCATTGAGAACTGCATACCCGTGAACCAGCCACAGAAGCGGTGAGTGCGAGTGTGTCCGCACGAAGCGATACGGAGAGTCCGTCACCTGCCCCGCTGCGTCGGCACTCTTGTATTCCTGCGGATAGGCCCACATGAGCATCGGCCACGGACCGTCTTCGGGCTTCTTGCCCGGGGGCAAATACAACGTTGCAGTCAGATCGACCCCATCGGCACGTTCGTAGCGGATCATTTCCTTGTAGACATCAGCGAGCTGCGGCGTGGGATGCGGAAAGTCCGTGATCGCCCTAATGTCGCCGGCGCGCAGTTCGCGCACAAAATAGTTGGGCGGCTCGGTCTTCGATTCCCGGCGCGTTAGGACTCTCAGGTCGTCCACGTCGAGAACATCGACGGCGTTCTCATAATAGGGAGCCTCGGATCGCCAAAGGCGGTGGTGCTCTCGCGTCGTAAGATCAAACCGGTCCAGGAACGGTCGATCACCTTCCGGCGAAGCACCCCTTCCGGATAGAAAGAGTGTGTTGCCCGCGTCCGCCGTCAACAGAACCGAAGTGCCTTTCGGCGTTTCCGTCATAATAGGCCGGCCCGGATCGTTGTAGCGATCCTCGAAAGAGCGATCGATCAGCAGCGTCGGTTCCGACCCGGGCTTCGTTGGGTCAATCTTCCATGTACGCGTCTTCCGGTTCTTCCACCACGATTCCGACACCAGTGCCAATCGCTCGCTGCCCCACATGATGCCGGAGTACCGTAAGCCTAAGGAGACGAGCTCGACCGGCTCACCGTCAAACGGTGCGGTTAGGATGTACGCACGATCGCGCACCTCGGCCTCTTTTCGTGGATCACCATCGTCTTGTGCCTCGGTCCAATGCAGCGTAGCCACAGCGTCCGCCCGCCATCCGAATGAGCGCGGGCCAACTGGCACCGCCCCGAAGGCAACGGGCACTTCCTCAGCCAACGGCAGGTCGGCAACTTGACGCACGACCCGGCCGCTCATATCCCAGACCTCAACCCGCCTGGGAAAACGACGCACGGGAACGAGGTACGAGTAGGGTCGGTGAACGGTCTCGACGAGAAGGAACTTACCGTTCGGCGCCGGCTCGGCGCGTGCAACAATGTCGAACGGTCCGATCGGAGTAACCTCACCATCGAGCGTCACCTTCACGACCCTGCACGTTAGGTAGTGTTCAAACAGAGCCTCGTCGTGTGCGTTCTCCAGCAGATCCTGGTAGGTGCGCGCCGGGGCCACTTTCCCGACGTTGGTGCGCACGGTGGGTCCGCGGGGTACTCGCGGCTCTTCAGGCGCCTTACCGCGCTTGGCCGAAATGAACCGGCAGATCAGAGTGCGGCTGTCTGAGACCCACTGGTACGGCGAACCGTAAGCCGCATTGAGTTGCGGACCGGTCAGCCGCCCGGCCTTGCCGGTGCCCACGTCGGCCGCCCAGAGCTCGATCCCGTCGTCGCGCGTGATCGTAAACGCGACCTTCTTGCCGTCCGGTGACCAGCGTAGACTGCCGATCCGCGGCATTTCGGGCAGCCCCATGATGGGACGCTCGCTACCATCGGCGATGCGCTTGAGCACAAGGCCTGTGTAATACCTCCGGACGCGACTCCGGCCGTTGGTTCGCGGATTGATCCGGATGCCGGCCAACCGTAGCTCAGGCTGGGCGATCTCCGAAATCGGCGGCAGGCTGGGTGGTTGCATGAGCAGCAGCCATTCTCGATGCGGCCCTACACTGACGTACGGAGTCGGCGGTGCGTCGATCAGATCGGCGATGGCCTTGGGTGGCATGCGGTATTCCGTCTGTGTTGCAGCATCCTCTTCAGCACCAACCGGACCTGCCATACATAGCAGGCAGAGCAACACCGCAACGGCCCTTAACGTGAATCGGGCTCTTGCCGCTGTCATCGACCGGATTGGGGTAATGCAGTTGCGCACCTTGGATCGCCGGCTGCGCCTTGAACTTGAGCCGTTGCCGGCGCCCGACAAGCCGACACTAGCAGCAAGAGCCGGATAAGGATTCATTTACTTCCTCCTCGTTCTCCTCTAAGCCGAGATTTCCCATTGGGGCTGGTGGCCGAGCTACGCCCGGCGGCCGGCCCAACATCATACCGAAAACCGGCCTTCCGGCTAAGAGCCTATCCCATTAATTAATCCCTGTGGCACCGGTTTCCAACCGGTGAAGTACACGGGTTGCAAACCCGTGCCACACTTTTTGGGATAGGCTCTAAATGCTTTTCCCGGACATCCAGCGGCCGCCGGATGACACACGTTGCTCGACCGGGCTCCTCTCAAAGGATACTCGGAGCACAACGAGACCTTTCGAGCACTCGCAGACATTCCCCTATCGCGAACAGGGCGGCGGACCCGGCGGCTGGAACGAAGGCGGCGGATAAGGGACATCGCGGAACGCATCCAGGCAGCAGGTGGCATCCGAAATATCGATCAACTGGTTTGGGGTCTTCCAGTCGAGATCGGCCCGGGCCTTGGCCACCGGTGGACAAGTGACATCCGGCGGCTCAAGGTTCCTGAACTTGTCGAGCACTGCGGTCACGTCGGAGGCCATGTTGATGACTCCGTCAGGTGGGGTGCATGGACACGGGGCGCAACTCTTCACCAGGTCGCCCCATTTGCTCTGGGTCATCACCAACGGAGCTGAGAAGCTGTCGTCAGGGTCATTGACCCAGTCACAGGATTGGCCGACTACCTCGATCGAGTAGACGCCGCCCGGAATGATGCCCTCATGATACACATGAACAGTTCCAAACGTGCTCCAATCAGTGTAGTACGGTTCGCACTGCAAGGTGGCTCCCATGAACTCACTGCTTGGCTGCGCGACGGGACACGGAGGTTGCTTCTTACCTGAGTTCTCGCAATACCTGGTCGGCTCCTGAACCCACATTTCTACGTCGTTCCAGGTATCGTACGGCGATGGCAGGTCTTTGAACGTGACCCGGACTGCCTGAGTCTGTCCTGAATCGCCGGCACTGAATGACAGGTAGCGTATCTTCTGATTCTCGACGACCACAGGCGGGTCGCCTGGGTAAACCCCAACGTTGCATAAATCTCGTCGGGGTTCTTCACGCGGCCGGTCGTAGGCGGTCGAGCATGTCGAGCAGTTTCTCTTTCACCATGCCGGCTCCGCTGATGGTCAGCGTGAGCTTGCC
>JAUWWQ010000088.1 GCA_030616775.1 Planctomycetota bacterium | reverse complement strand
TTTTGGAGGCGCCGGTGCCTTCCGCATCAGATCTATGAGAGCCTGTGGATCGGCATGCGGGTAAGCACCTACGAAGGCCTGAGCCACGGCGCCGGGCACAAACTCGTCCGCGTGATCCGCGATCTCGTACATGCGGTAGCCGAAAGTCAGAACCTCGGCTGCGGCGTAAACACAGTCCTTCAAAGGTTCGGTAGCGTGTTCCGGATACATAGCCCGGAACAGCCCAGCATTCGTCGCCATCTTTGACTAACCCTATTCTTCGTCCGCGTAGCCTTCCCGGCTCCTAGGCCGGGATCGTCACGCCGCGGCGCACGGTCTGTTTGCGCAATTGCTCGATACCCACCAGCGATTCATCGCTCGGCCGCAGTGCGCCGCGCTCCCAGCGTGATACGGTCATTTTGTCCACGCCGATCCGCTCGGCGAATTCCTTTTGTGTCATCCCCAGCGCTTCGCGTAATGCGACGATGAAGCCGGGGCCGGGCGGACGGTCCAGTCTTATTGCCAACGCCCGCACGCGATCCAGAAACGCCACACCGTCCGGCAACAAGGCCGGTTTCCCGCCGCGGTCAGCCGTCACCCACCGGCCCGGAACTTCCACGTACAACGTCCGCCCGTCCGGCAGTTTCATCGTATACGGCAGATCGGGATTGCCGAGCTGCTTGGCCGGGCCGCGCCCGCGCCGCCGTTTGTAGTTGGTATTCGACTCCATAAGCAGCACCGGTCAGTAGATCGTTATAAACACCGTTACGTTACCGCGTTCGTCGCGGTCAATCGCACAGACCAGCCCGACATCCAGCCCGTCGATTGTCTCGCCGCAAACGATCCATTTGGGTCGGTCGAATCGGTCATGGCCGTCAAAGCGAACATCGCCCGGATCGTTAATCACCGCAAGCACGTCCGCCCAGAAAAACCCGCGCAGGTCCATCCGCTTCGCAAAGTGGGTCAGCACGACGTACCGCTTGGCCGCCACGCACTCTTGTATCAGGTTTAGCGCCTTCCGCGCTTTTGCGTCCATGCTCATCTTAAATATACTCCAAGATAGGCGCCTTGTCAAGTGGAGTCCGATTCAGCGGCTCGCATTGCCTCTTGCAGCTCGCCAACGCGGAGCCTCCGGGTGTCCGGTTTTGCACATAGACCGCCACACACCGAAGAGTGGCGGTCTATGCAAAAAACCGCGTTTTTGATAGCGCCAGCCATTGACCGCCACTACTCCGCTGGCGGTCTATGGTCACCGTCAGCCGCCACGTCCGGCAGGGACCACGTAAACCGCCCGCCACTCCCGAAGCCTTCACGAAAAACCCGCAAGCCGAGCGATCTTTTGGCGCGTTCAACGGTCCGCCAGCTATGACAATCCGCCTGAGCGGCCTTTTGAATCTCCCTCACCGCCATCGGCCCGGCAGCAAGCAGCTCAGTCAGCCAGTCCTCCGCAGCCTGCCTTTCGGTGCGGTCGGCGCCGTCGCTTGCCAGAACACTGTCCGGGTCGATGTCAACGCGCTCGGGAAACCACTGTAAGACCCCGTCGATAATCTGAAACGCCAGCCCCGACGGGTTTTCGATAAGGTTGCTCTTGAGGGGAAGTAACAGCCGTCTCCTCTCGTCGTCCTTATCCCGAGCGACCAGCCACGCCGTCCGAGCAGCCGCGCAAAATGCGAGAGACCCCATCGCTCTGTAGAGCGCCCGGGCAACGCCGCTCTTGTTTAGGTGTGTGACGGCCACGACAGCGCACCCGTTCCGGGCTGCAACATCACTCAGAGGCGCAAGTAGACCCCGGATAGCCGAATTACTGTGAGAATCCCGCTCGCCCAGGTAGGCTGATACCGGGTCAATGATGCACAATCTTGCACCGGTATCGCCGATGCACCGCTCCAAAGGCCCCAGGTCGTTATCGAGGCAGAAATAGGCCGGTTGCCCCTTCGGCGTTCGCTGTACGCCGCGTATGGCGTGTATCCGGGCAACGTCGGCCCCTGCCGCATCCAGACGCGGACGAATGGTATCGGCCGGGTCGTCCTCTGCCGAGAGGATTACCGTGTTCCCCGGTTCGATCGGTGCGTCGCGCAGGTCCGGCCAGGGTATCCCCGTGGACAACCGAGCTGCCAGGTCGAGCGTCAGAAACGATTTCCCCACGCCGGGGTCACCGACCAGCAGCGTCAACTTGCCATACGGGATTCTGTCCGGCCATAGCCACGATACCGCCTCGGGCTGCACGTCGGCCAGCCGCGTGGATATGACGTGAGGCTCGAAACCGTCCCACTCGTCGTCCGGTTTCTGCACCGTCGATGCACGCCTATCCACCGTTGCGAAAACTTCGATAGGATCACTCATACCGTTGAGCCCTTTCCCGGAGGTAATGCAGGTGGCGGTTAGGCAGGAGCCGATCGACACACGCACCGCACACATCGGCGATATGGAGCAGCACCAAGCCGCCACGATGGTCGTTGGCCGTCGGTTTGGCGAGCTGCCCCCACCCGCGGCCCTGAATCTGGAGTATCCGCTCCAAGGGATTAGCGAATCCGAGGGGACACCCCTTGGGGAATCCGTAGACCAGCCGTAGGCCGTGGAGCTTGCACACGGGAGCCCGATCGGCCAGAATGCCACCTGCTGACCTGTTTTCGCGTAGCCCGTGTTGCCCCCAAGCGCACGGGCTCTTTTCTGCAATCATCGCCCGGCCCTCACTTTCCGCTCCGCCTCGAAGCGGTCGCGTGAGGGGCAGCCCTGTTGAATCCATCGATCGATGTCGTCAGCCCGCCACCGCACGCTGCGCCCAATTCGGACTGCTCGGGGTAACCGCGCGCTCGACGCAAGTTTCCAGATTTGACGAACCGACAACCCGCACGTGTCGGCGACAGCTTTTGCCTTCAGAAGTTTCACATTCGCATCCTTTCAATTCCGGGCCGCGCCATTGCGGCCCCTCACTGTTGGCCGCGGACGATCAACATTTTGACCCTCTGCTCGGACATGTTGAAAGTGGAGAAGCTATTCCCATCGGGGCAGAAAGCACCCTTCCGATGCGCAAGTTTTCTCTAAAGCGTTGATTTTGAATGTTGAAAAAGGTTGATTCCGGCGATAGTTGCCGTTGGGACGCTAAGACTTCTGACGGGTGTTAGCGTGCAAGGGCTTGGCCTTCGATAAGTTGACCGACCGCGGTTTCTTGTAGCCGGGGTTTTTTCGTGCCCGCTCGTAGAGCTGTTGAACGGATTGGGTTGAATGTCCCCAGAGCCGGGCAATCTCCACAAAGCTCTGATTGTGGCCATCAACCATTTCTACGACATTGGCCTGTTTCTTCGTAAGCTCCTTGGCCTTCCCGCGTTTCGGCGTTCGCCTCCGCTTCGGCGAGGTCTTTTCGAGGATTCGACGGATTATCTCTTGAACACGCCTTACGGCGTCTATGACGTAATCGTAAGACATGATGTGATCGTGAGAGAGGAAAGAGCGTACTCCCACAGATTCGATGGCTGATGCCGCATCCCTGATTCGCTCACCCAAATAGTCCGCCAGATCCGGCGTCCAATTGAAGGCTATATCGTCCTTCAACTCGTTTAGATCGACTTCCGTAACTGATCTGATGAATGAAGATAATGCCTCACCTGGTTCCATAAGCTTCTCGGTTACAAGGTCCTGGACGTATTCCTCAAGGGCCGTATCAAGAGTTGTGAGCTGCGCCACGATTTGTCTTTTTGTCACGCGCACTGTCCTTTCCGGGCGGGTCTTCCGTGCAGCGATGGCCGGGTGATAGCGTACCGCGCCGTGCACGTGAATTCAAAACCTTGCAGTCAGGCGTACGACTATGTTATGATCGCCGTTGGTGTTTTCTAACGACCCGTGGACTGACTCGTGGATTGACTCTTTGCAGCCATACGAGGAGTACATTCCCCTGGCGGGGCTTCTCGTAGTGCTCTTGGCGGCCGCAGGCATCTTTCACTTAAGAGGTGGAACGACCGCTGTGCGACTTTGGATGGTGCAACGCCGCGATGCGGCAGGAAACGCAGTCCAATCTCTCGGGCGAGGGGGCGTAGTTCGTGTGCTCGGTTGGGGGTGCTTTGCACTCGCACTGGGCGTAATGATCTATCCTTCATGGTATTGCGAATACAAGCCCGCGGGTCGAGGCGCTTTCTTCGGTAAGGAGTCTGTTCGCCGTTCCTTCGTATGGTCGCCGCCGCTTTGCCAACAACCACCGGGCACTACGGCTACCTCAGAGTCGCGGAACACAGCGTCCAGTGAACCTCGTTCATCGCACACTCGAAGAAAACCCCCTTGCCCTACGGATGTTATGGAGTGGTTAAACACACCGCCCGGGGCGTGCGAACCACGAGTTGCCAGAAAGCCCCCCGTCCAACAACAAGGGCCACTCTACTACGGACAACCGCGAATCCAACTCGATACCACGATTTTGCCGGTCTTGATCCTTGCCGGGTTCGGAGTCGGCTTTCTGTGCTTAGCCCGTCAGCTTTCACCTCACCTGCCTTCTTCACCGCCCGCGAACGGGGATGTGGGCGGTGGGGCATAAATCCCCTTCGCCGGCAAACAGAGAGACCCCCGCCTCGCGCACGCGCGCGACGTGTTCGCTCCGTTGAGCAAGTCTATCAGCCGCAGGATGTCAGGCGGTCCGCACACGCCTCTGCGGTCTATGTCGCACTGCCACGGGTCCATCGGTGGGTCATAGACACCGTTTAGGTTGTCGATGAGTCGAAGGATGTCGGAGGGAGCGCTCCGGCCGTTCCCGTCTGCGTCGGCAGGTAGGAAGCCGATCGCTACGCTCGCCTCTGCAATCAGACCGTCGGGACGCTCCACGGCAAGCGAAAGCGTAGACCACGCCCCCGGGTTGATCGGGTCCTCAAAAACGATGTCGAATGTCGTCGGGTATCCAGGCACGGGCACAAGGCTCACAAGAACCGGGGCGTTGCCAAGCGAATCGTCAAGCGAGAAATTCGTCACGTTGATCGGCCCGTGCGTCACAGGGTCGCGGAATGCCGTCGCCAACGTCAGTCGCACCCTGTCGAACCCACGGCGCGTCAGACCGCTTGTCGAGAAGTCCTGCCGTGCGTCAATAATGCCGTCGGGCGGGTTGCTCGCAACGACCGTGTGTTGTCTCCACGATGGAATCGTGGCGACCCAGCCTTCCAGGTTACCGTCGGGATTGAATCCAACTCCGACGATTGTCTCTCCGTCGTCGGAAACACCGTTGGCGTTCCGCAAGTCCCAGCCCTCTAAGTCCACGCCATAATCGTCGGTCAGCACGTCGGCGATCCGTCGCATGCCAAACAGACGCGCCGGAGGCCGATTCTGCCTGACGTGGAACGGAGACGAAGGATGCTGCACTACCTTGCACGGTGGAGTACGGTATAATGGGGCCGACGCCGGGGGGCTGGGCTGCCCAGCTCGGGCTGGCCGCCCGAACGGCTGTCCCATCCGTTCGGTAGTCACGTTCCGGAGGCCGTGGTAGCACCGTGTGAGGTCGCGATTCGATGGCGAAGACCACTCTCGCCAAGCTGGAACGCCACATATATGGCGAGCCCGACAAGCTCTGGGGCCACATCGACGCCGCCGGATACGGGTACGTAGCGGCTCATCCAGCGTCCCACAGCTCCGATCCCGCGGTTGCGGGGACTGAAGGGGGCTAATGGTGCACAACTTCGGCGAAAAGGTCAGCTTTATCTGGAGCGTGGCGGATCTGCTCCGTGGGCCGTACAAGCCGGCTCAGTACGGCCGTGTCATCCTGCCCCTCACGGTACTACGTCGGCTGGATTGTGTGCTCGCGCCAACCAAGGACAAGGTGCTCGCCAAGGCAAAGAGCCTGAAGGGCGGCAAGGTCGGGAACATCGAGCCGATTCTCAACCGCGTCGCCAGAGTCCCCTTCCACAATTCGAGCAGGCTCGACTTCCAGAAACTCAAGGGCGACCCCGACCGAATCGCCGCCAACCTGACCCGCTACATCAAGAGTTTCTCGAAAAAAGCCCGCGAAATCATCGAGTACTTCGGGTTCGAGACCGAAATCGCCAAGCTCGACGAGCACAACCGCCTCTACCTGGTCGTCTCGAAGTTCTGCGACATCGACCTGCATCCGGACGTGGTCTCGAACAACGAGATGGGCTACATCTTCGAGGAACTCATCCGGCGTTTCAATGAAGCTGCCAAAGAGACCGCCGGCGACCATTTCACGCCGCGCGAGGTCATCCGCCTCATGGTCAATCTACTCTTCGAGCCTGACGGCGACATCCTCACCAAAAAGGGCATCGTCAAGACGCTGTGCGACCCGGCTTGCGGAACCGGCGGCATGCTCGCCATCGCCGACGAATATCTCCGCGAACTCAACCCCGACGCCTCGGGAACAACGATTCCGTCCCGTTTAGGCGCAGCATCAAACTTTGGCCCCCACTCGAATCACCAACTTTTCGCTCGGGCACGTGCGTCAGCCATGCCGCACCAACGGCGGTGGCACTCCGAACCGCTGCACTCGCTCCAAGATCGTGGTGATAATCGTGGTCGATCGTCTAACCGTCTTCAAGGTCGACTCCCACTTGCTGGGCCAGCTCGATAGCGGCCATGTAAAGGTCGTCAGCCCGGACGACGAACCTCTCGCCGGTTTTCTTTTCCGTGGCCTCGACCACTTTGTTCCCGTCGCTATCGGCGCAAACCATCACCGCGTAGTCCGTAGCCCCGATGGTTTCGATAAGTGCCTTGGTGCTGGCGTCCATCGTCCAATTCGTCCCGCGTTTACGGAACGTCTCCAACACGAGCCGAGCCCTCATCTCGGTGGCCGCAAGTCTAGCCTTTTCGTTCGGATCAGTCGCCTCGAAGGCTGCGTCCATCAGCCAGCGGATCGTAGCCTCCTCAAGATGGCCGGTTTTCACCTGCCCACGCCTGGCCGGTTTTGCCGGTTCTCCCGCACTTTTGGTGATTTGGATGGGAGTCTGCCGACCGGTCTGGTGCGAGGTGAGGCATTCACGCACTTCACGGCCGTTGGATCATAGATGCCATCGCGCTTGCGATTTGGCGTTCACGATGTTGCGATGCTTCAGCCCCCAGACTGCTGCCATATGTTCTCCTTGATCCGTCGCGAACCACGTAGCCGTGCCCGGTTAGTCAGCTGTTCTTACCCCGTATGCAGCACGCGCTTACGGAGCAGATCGAACTTTGCTCGGCCGTACATCTGACGCTTGATCAGTTTCAAGCGGTTGACCTGTCCCTCCACCTGACCGTTGCTCCAGTAGGTCGTGAGCGCCGCTTTCACTGCCTGATAATCTGATCTCAGACCCGTTGCAAACATTCGAAGTTCGCGCGGTACAGCCTGATCCCGGGCACGTTGGATCCAAGCATCCAGCGCATCGCCTCGGCGTTGGCGAACCATGGTGCCAAACTCGCGTGCGAGAGCCCCGGCATCATTCAACTCCGGGCATCTCCGGAATAGCGTTTCGGTGAAGATCCGCCCATCGTCGTCGAGAGTCTCAGGCTCCTTGAGAAGGAGCCAGGCCAATCGGTTTGCCGATGGCGGATGCACGACAGGCGGCTGCGACGAAGACTTCCCACCGGACTCGATCACTACCGCACGATCCCAGTGGGCAACGCGCCGACGAACCGTGCAATAAGAACCCCTAAACCCCTGGCCCATCAACTCTCGCGCAAGCTGTGCGGCGTTGTGGCACCCTTCCTCCCAGCGCTTCCGCAAGTAGTCGGTAAACGAATCGACCTTGCTGGCGTACTTGCGCGGGGCGCGTTCCAGGAACCCTCCCATGTGGACGTACCGTCCGACGGTTCCGCGGTTGATGCCCAACTGTTTGGCGATCCTTCGTTGAGAAGACCCTTCCCGGTGCAACGCCATCACTTTCTGGTAGCGTTCCAATCGGCGAGATCGCCGTACTTCCCGCAGGGGTGGACGACGCGGCAGCTGACGTTCCCGAGCATGTTTTGGCGGACCACGTATGCTCAGTGTGGAGGAAGCCTGTGAACGAGTTGCGGCCACGTCCCGCGCCGCCGCAACCAAACGTCGATGGCGACGTTCGAGCATCCTGACCAGCGCTTGCCGCACGTTCTGCATCAGATGGAACCGATCTGCTACCTGTATCGCCTGTGGTGCCCCACTTGAAGCCCCCCGGGCATAGAAGCCTGCGCGATCACGGGTGATGATCTCAACGTCCGGGTGCTCTCGTAGCCAGGTCGCCAGCGTTTCGGCCTTGCGATCGTCGAGCACATCCACAGGACAGTGCTGTTCGAGATCACACAGAATGGTGCCATACCGTTGCCCTTTACGTTTCGCCCAATCATCGATACCCAGCACGCGCGGTGTGGTGAAACGCGATGAAGGCGTATCCCGAATGCGTCGCAGCAGAGTATCGGCGCTGGTGGGCATTCCAAGCCGGGTGGCCAAACGCGCGCCACCCTCACCGCCGCACGAGAAGGCAACGCAGACCAAGGCTTCATTCAAACGAGCGGTCTTCCGCGCGTAGACGTCGGCGATCCCAGCCAGGCGCTCCGTGAAGATGCGTCGCGGACAAGCCGGTGTATCACAGAAAAACTTCCTGGCCTCCAGGCACCAGCGGACGAGTTGCCCCTGCCAGGGAAGGTCCGCCAACACGCGGGTGTACCGGCTGTGGATTCGCCCGGATGTCCGGCCACAGATCGGGCAGGGCCCAGATGGCGCCGTCGTTTCGACCACGATCGTAACCGTGTCAGGGTCGATTCTGATCTGGTGACAGCGAAGGCTCGCCGGCCGGGGTAGATGTGGATTGATCATCTGTGTGGACTCCGTTCCACAATGGCGGATCCATCCGTGGATCCGTACGGAGTCCATTCTACGCTTCAGCCCGGCTGCTCAAAGCTTCACCAAAAGTGCGGGAGAACCGTTTTGCCCCGCTGACACTGACTCGCGTCTCCACGATCTTCTGACCATCATAATAATACTGGGTTACGGCGTCAAAGTCGCCGGAATTTGTAACGCTTTTCTTGATCCGCCGGCCGGTGCCGTCGAATTCGGCAGTCTGGAAGATAACAACGTCAAATGCCGGGTCTGTTGACCCGACCTACTCGACTGGGGGAGTCAATTGAATACCCCTTCTCATGTGATTTCCTCGTTGCGACGTGTCACGGGTGGCGTCCCAGTTGGCGTTCCGCACTCAGGGCAGACGCCAGATAGGTTCCCGGTTAAGTCGTAGCGGCACCGAATGCAACGTCCGTTTGGGTGCTGCGAGGAAGGTGTTGTGAGCCAAAGTACAAGAACGGCAGTGCTAATAAAAGATACAGCAAAAAGTATAGCCGTCAACAGTGGCGCATTGGCAAACATGCGCGGGCAGATAGTTGTGAGTGCCCATCCAAGGCAGCCGGTAATCAGCACTGAGACAAAAAGGGCGGCAACGATCCTCGCAGCCCACTCCTCATATCTTCCACGGTACATTGGACTCTAATCCCGTCGTGAAAATCTAATGCTCACCGCTGTACAATGAAAACGGCACTTTCCAGAAGGAGGGCGAAAACCGGTCATTGCGCGCGGGGTCAATGCCTTTTCCAGTTAAAATTTGCGAATGGCTCATGAGGTTAACGCGACCTCGGTTTGATGGATCTTCAAGAGGCTTTGCAGCCCCGCACGCAGACGCGGCAGGTGGCGATGCGTGTCCCGCACCCGCGGTAGCCCACCGTCACCTTCTGGTCCGCCAGATAAACCGAGCGCTGGTGGGCGCCCAATCGAGCATAGCCCGGCATCCCGCCCGTGCGGCTGTACCGCTCGCTGGCCAACCGCGTGATCTCCTCCTGGAGCAGCTCATTGACCGCCTTCATCCCGGGTGGGATCAAGGCCTGGATCATCTCCAGGCGACTGTCCAACTCCCGAAGCGGCCCCTCGAGATCAAACGCCTGCCTCCCTAGACGCCTCCCTACGGTGTTCCTCACTCCTCTCATCCCACGGGTGGTCCACAATACTTGTTCCCGATAAACACAAAGTTGGGGTCCACATCTTTGTAGAAATCCCATCCACAGCGTTCATTCAAACAGTTTGCCTTATTCGTCGCGTGCTTACCAGGCGATTTCGACGATGCAGGCGTGCAGTAGAGTAATGGTGATAGGTAAATACGGACGCAGACCATGATGCATCTGCTTTCATCCCATGGCAATAATCCGGAGGGGTCGACGTAGCACAATGGAGATGACTGTAGGTATTTGTACGCGTTGAAGCGAAGGCTGTCTGCCAAGTCGGCTAAGCGCCGCGGGTTCGAGTGCTCTGGAACTGGCTTGGGAATGGACGCACGACCGATGGTAGCGGTTAGCGCTGTGTGATCCCAGAGCATTGAGCTCCGGCCGTTCCACACCATCAGCGGGACGACGAGGACCAAGATGGGATCCCTCTGCACAAACCGCCTCTTCCCTGGATCATACTGCCTTGCCCGATTTTGATATTGCCCGATCTCCGGCTCAAACAACAAGCCCTGATGCCCGAAGGGCTGGTGGACGGCGGTGGCGATGCGGCCGGGGTGGCGGGCAAGGCCTTGCGGTAGCGAGTCAAACAAGCCAGCGTCGGTGGAGTCGTAATCGCCGTCGAAGTCGAGGTCCAGGATGCGGCACTCGCCCGACACGGTGCCAGTGCAGGTCGTGCCTGGTGTGCCCTTGTCCGTGGCGTCAACGTCGCCGTCACCATCCCGGTCCCCGTAGCCGGTTTCCTGATAGACGGTCGGTTCGCCGTAGGGGGTGAGGACGTAGCGCTCCACTAAATGGCCGCCCAGGTCAGTGAGGCCGATGACGTTCCAGTTCGCGTCCTGATGGACGTAAAGGTCGCCTTTGTCTTTGACCCTGACCATGACCAGCTCGTCGATATACTGCGTCCCGTGGATGAACTGCTGATGGTACGTGGTCGGATTGTCCCCGACTCGCGTCTCCACGATCTTCTGACCATCATAGAAGTATACCACAGTCCCGTCGTGATCGCCCGAATTCGTGACAACTTTTTTCATCCTGCGGCCCATTGCGTCGAATTCGGCCGTCTGGAAGGTAACAGCCCCGGAATCCTTGGAGGACTGGGCCTTGATCAGGCGGTTCCAGGCATCGTAGACGAACCGGAACGTCCCATCGTCGATCATGTTGGCGGCGTGGTCGTAGTACTGTGTGGAGGGCACAGTCAGAGCGCTTCAGTCCTCAGGCCGGGCCAGGTGATCACCACATGGGGGTGACACGACCGTGTCATATACGTGGGTGTCTCCCATTCAAGATAATCGTCATCCTTCTGGAAGAGAGGCAGGCGCGTCACCCTCCGATTCAAGACATGATAGGCAAGCCCAGGCTCCGTGACGCGTGGCGGTCGTCCCATGCCCAAAGCCTACCGAGCCTGCTCAAGATGTCGAAAAATTCATCCTGACACCTTTTCCTTTTTGCGCATACGCATGACTCATGGACCCGTATCGCATTTCTCCTTTCCCAGGCTTTCCGTGGCACGCCCGCACTCTGGACATACCCCAGAGACATTGCCGCTGAGATTGTAACCACAACGGATACACCGTCCCTCATGGAATCGCCTGCGCAACAAAACACTCCTTCGCCGTTCAACCCATCTCCAAGCAGTGACATTTGCGAACGCAACGACTGCGCTGTAGTGGATCACACGTTCGTTGGACAGCAACCAGCCGAGGGCTAGACAACCCAAAGTACAGAGTCCAACTATCCTAAAAACTCGGTGCGACGGCCAGGCGCTTTGCCTACAAATGGCGTACGTAGACGCAATAAGCCCTAAGAGAATGGCAGCCGGCGTGACGATGGGCGTCGGACCCACGAACGCAGGTTCCGATCCCCCGGCCCATCCCGAAGCCCACAGTAACTGACGTAGCATCATTGGCTTGGGTGCATTCCACCTTACGCGCTGTCTAGGACTACAATGAGATGTTGACCAAGGCTATCTAACATCCGGTGGTAGCTTCCTGAAACACCCATTGCTTGACGAGTGTCCATGGGTTACGCCAACAGATCGTACATTTCCACGTACAGGTCTTTGTTTCTTCCCTACAGCATATGGGCCAAGGCCACCAACACCGCACGGTGCACGTCGTTGTCGTTGTGCTGTCCACCATCAGGCAGTCAACTTCGTCTGGAGGGATGGATGGCATTTCATCAGGTGGCCCGGGACAATCGCAATTCCAGCACACCCCGGGGAAGCTAAAGTCCTGCCCCCCCTGGCACAACGGGTAAAGCCCCGAGGGGTCTTGCCATCGAAGCGGATTGATCCGCACATAGATGTATGCGTTCACACCATCCTGATACGCACCATCCACACGGCTTCGGAGGGCTGGAGGATCCCTTTGCACAAACCGCCGCTTGGCTGGGTCGTACTGCCTGGCCCGGTTCTGGTACTGGCCTAGCTCGGGTTCGAATAGGAGCCCTTGGTGGGCGAAGGGTTGGTGGACGGCGGTGGCGATGCGCCCGGGGTGGCGGGCCAGGCCT
>JAUWWQ010000083.1 GCA_030616775.1 Planctomycetota bacterium | reverse complement strand
ACGCAGCGCATGTCCCCACAAGGTCGCCCCATATGCTGGTGTCGATGACCAGCGGATCGGTGTAGCTCTCCTCTACCGCGGGATCACACCCTTCTTCGATGGCCTGGACCTCGTACCGGGCACCGGGAACGATCTCAGCGCCGGACACGTGTACGGTGCCCACCGTGCTCCAATCATTATAGTACGGCTGGCACTGGAGAGTTGCAGCTTTGAAGTTTGGCCAGTTCGGGATCGGGTCGATGCTGCCGGAGTTCTCGCTCACATCCTGCGGTTGGCCAACCCACCATTGCCAACCTTCCGCGTACTCAAACTCCGGGCTCTCCTTCAAGACTACACGGTAGGCGGTCTGTAGGCCGGGGTTGCCGGGGACAAAGGAGATGTACCTGATCTTGGCCACCTCGTCGCCGTCGGTGGGAGGCTGCACGGGCGGAAAGGTGGCCTCGTGGGCGCCCATGTCCACGGTGCACCTGCTGATGCGCGGCTCCCCGTCCAGATCCATGCTGCCCGCTATAGCATAGCCGTCGCCGGCGTCGATGCACGGTGACAGCGGCGGGCCGACGTCAAGTCGGTAGTCGTTGTCGGGATCGCCATCCGAGCCCGCGGGGTCGAGAAACAGCGGGTCCTCTTCGATGTTGTTATCCATCCAAGCCAAGGTCCCTGTGTCGACCTCGATATCGGACTCTCCACCTTGGACATCGCTGGACCATACCAGTGTGTCGCCGAGAACGCTCATCTGTGGTCCGGCGTCAGGGTCTTGGGGGTCGGCGGTGTTACCCCAGAAGACCGTGTTGTATACGTAGGCGTCAAGGCACTGTTCGCCCCGCAAGCCGCCACCGCCGTGGAGGGCCGTATTGTCAGCGATCGTGCAGCTTACCAGTTCCAGGTAGCCGGCGGTCTGCAAGATGCCGCCGCCGTAGCCGCCGTGTGGATCTCCCACGGCGCTATTGTGTGCTATGAGCGAGTTGGTGATTGACATTTCCGCCGGCGTGTAATAACAGTAAGGCGGTACCCAGGCATAGGCATACAAATGTACACCTCCGCCGTCATACTCCGCGGTGTTGTGGACGATGCGGCATCGCCAGATCAGGGGAGTTCCGACGTCCCAGGAGTAGATTCCTCCGCCGTCCTCCCAGGCCTTATTCTCGGCGATAGTGGAATCCTCGAACAGCAGATATCCCATACTGATGAAGACTCCGCCCCCGAACTGGGCCTCGTTCCTGAGGATCTTGCTGTCGTTGCGGATGTGAGCCATGTTATCGTCATACACACCGCTATAAATCCCCCCGCCCCACAAGGTTACGTCGTCCTCGCCGCGACGCCCGTTGTCCTGAATGGTGCAGTTGTCGAGCACCATGTCGTTCTCCTGGCCGACGTAGAGCCCGCCGCCATAGTACGCGTAATTGCGTTCGATCACGGCGTCCTGGACTGTTACTGACCCGAAATGGCTGCTGTGCGCACACCAGATGCCGCCGCCACCGTCCTCAGCCTCGTTGTCACTGATTGTCGTTGTACCCTGGATTGTCGTCGTAGAAGCGTTGCAGTAGATTCCGCCGCCGTTGCCCTCCGCTTTGTTGCCGTCAAGAGTGCAGTCGGTCAGGTGTACTTCGCTCTGCGAGTCGAGGTAGATGCCGCCGCCGTGCGAGGATACAAGTGCTTCATTGTCAATGAAGTCACAGTTATCCAGCGTCGCGGCGCTGTAATTATCAAGAGCCATTCCCCCACCGTTTTGGGCTTGATTGCCGGTGAAATCACAATACCTTAACAACGTTGCTTCGCTGTGGTTGTTAAGCCACAACCCGCCGCCCATCCTCGGCGCCCCAGCAGTCTCAGAATAGAGATGTGCCCCGAAGTTGCAGCCGTCGAGCGTGGTGATCGAATAGTTCTCCAGAGCCAATCCGGCACCGTTGTCGGCCCTGTTTCCAGTGAAGGTGCAGTCAGTTAATTCTGGCTCCGAGTCCGTGCCGTACATTCCACCGCACTGAGGTCAGGGCCGTGTTATCGGCGAATGTGCAGCCGGTCAGCGTCGGATTGCCGCCCTCGTTGTACAGCCCGCCGCCTGAGGTCAGAGCCGTGTTATCGGTGAATGTGCAGCGGGTGAGCTTCAAACGGGCTTCGGGATCCGGAATAAAGTGCCCTTCGTTGTATAGCCCACCGCCCTTACCGGTTAAGGGTTCGCCGTCGGCTGCTTCGTTACCTGTGAACAGACAGTCCGTAAGGGTTGGGCTGCTGTTGAGGCTGTATATCCCTCCGCCCCGGTTAACCGCTTTGTTGTCAGTAAACTGACAGTCGGTCAGCGTCGGAGTACCGTTGTCAAAGTATATGCCGCCCCCGGCGTCAACCGCCGAATTTCCCGCGAAGATGCAGTTGGCCAGCGTCGGACTGCCATCCTCGGCGTACAAACCGGCACCGTACCGGTGCACGCTGGGCGGCTGGCCCTGAGGGGGCGGGGGATGGTCTGCGTTGCCCGCGGTGATTGTGAAGCCGTCCAAGAGGGCGGTGGCATCAGTGCCGCTGGCCGTCACTACGTGGTAGCTGTTCTCCACGGTGTAGTCGACGGTGCTGGGACACAAACAGTAACAGTGCTCCTTCGCCCAGTTCACGCACTGCGAGTACCAACCAACGCTGCACCAGTTCTCGTCCCCGTCATATTGGTCGACCACGTCCGCGCACCACTGCGGGTCACACCCGCCGTACGTCTCATGAATGTGACAGCAGTCACTGTCAGGGTCCCTGCCAGCGGTACAGTCGTCGTCGTCATCCAGGTCCCCACTCAGGGTCGTCACATAGCTGATCGGATCTCGAGGCTCATCGGGATCGGCGAGCCCGGCATATCCGCCGTAGATCGCCACGCCGCTGATTAATTCAAACGTGGCCTCGCGATCACCGGGAAATACGATACTGAGTTCATCCTGGTCAGGCCTATAGACCCCGGCGGCTACGCGAATCTCATCGACCGTCGGATCACTCGAGGCCCCGGCAAGGGCATCTTGGAGATACTTGCACGCGGTAGCCCAGCTTTCGCAATTACCGCCTAGGTCCGCGTCGTCGTCGACGTAGAGCACCGTCTGAGCGTTGGCTATGGACATACCGAGACCGATGGCCAAAACGAGAAGTCCATGCTTCACCAGCTTTGGACTCAACATGTTCGTCGCCCTCCAAGATGTTGTGCTTGGGCTGTCCGATAAGAACTGATCCATAGTTTACCGGACCAAGCTCCGGCAAGTCAAGCCCCCTGAATAGAAAAATACGAGGGCAAAGTTCGCTGGAGTGGCCCCTTTTCGTATCCCCAGGACCCCATCGAAGGCCCCGCCAGCACGCGAAGACGGAGCGCCACAAGGGGTCTTGAGTGAGCTTTGTCGCCGTGGAAAAGAGCGAGCCAGGTAGCCTCTTCCCGGCACCCCGCGGCCCGCGGGCACGCCGAGACTACCGCATCAACGCAATGCCGACATTGTATCGGCCCTACCCTTGGCGAGCCAGCGCGTGGACGGCATTCTCCTGCTCGGCCCGAAGGCGATGACGAAGCTCGATCGGACCGACAACGAACGTAACCCCATCGTTGCATAAACAGAGCCTTCAGGCTGTTGGCTGGAGAACTGCGAGATAATGCAACAGCCGGTCCTTGATCCAGTTGCTGGCGCTGATAGTCAGGGTCAGCTTGCCGCGCGGGCGCGTCAGGCGACCGGCCCGGGGAATGTTCCCCCCTCGCCTGGTGCCTCATGAAGGCGCGCTGCTAGCGCAGCACGCCCAAGTCACAGGTGCGTGCAGCCATGCGTTAGCACGCAGGCGTTGGGAAGCCCGTCCACAAGCCCGCCTGCTGACGGTGATGCTCATCGCCGGCGGTGCCAATGTTTTGCCACCATCGTGGACCCCCGTGACGAGCGGCTCATCGGGCTCAAGCCACGTTGAGGGCGGTAAGGCCACCGACAACACCGAGTTGCCGTTGCGGAAGCGAGCGATACAGGAGATCGCCGGCACGTTGACGACGGCTGGCCCACATGTCGCTACGTGCGGAACAGCATGTGAGCAGCGCGAGTCTATGCTCCCGTCCAGCGTCGACGGCGTATCGCTTCGATGACGGCTGTTGGGGCGATGTGGTCGAGGTAGCGGGCGGTGGTGGTGATGCTGGCGTGGCCGAGTTGGCGGGAGATGATGGCGATGTCGACGCGTTCGGCGCGGAGTTGGGCGGCGTGGGTGTGGCGGAGGTCGTGAGCGTGGACGCGCTTGTCGATGCCGGCCCGAGCGGCGAGGCGTTTGAGCATAACACGAACGTAGGCGGCGGCCATCGGGTGACCGCGGAGCGTGCAGAAGACAGGGCAGCGGCCGAAGGGCTGGGGCGATCCAGAAGTCGGATTGCTGCCGTTCAACGTGTAAGAGGCTGGATTCCAATCCCCGCTACCGTGTGAAAATGTTCGGATCGATTGCGCGGCACAGGGCGACTTCGTCCCATAGGGTGTCACATCATGGCACTCTTTGAGTGACAACGCCAGGCCCAGGCGGGACCGGGCGTCGAGCCAGCGCGCGATAACGGCGGCGGCGCCGGGGTCCAGGCCGACGGTGCGTGACCGCCCGCCCTTACCGTTGAGCACCCGAATGCAGCCGTCGGTCAGATCGAGGTCCTTGGGGTAGAGGCTGAGGGCCTCGTTGATTCGCAGGCCGGCGCGGTAGAGCAGGGCGATCAGTGCCCGGTTGCGCAGGCCGGTCGGGGCGTAGCGGCCACACGCCAGCATAAGGGCACAGACCTCGTCGTCGCTGAGGACCTCCGGCGGCAGGCGGCGCGTTGGCTTGGTGGTTACCGGATGAAGCGTTGCCGGGGGGTTCTGCCTGCATTCCATCTGTGGCGGCAACACCACTCGCAACGTGGGTGTTGGAGACTGGCCAGACCGACTGGTTTCCCGGGCCATTTCCAGGACCTCCTTTCGCATACTTGAGTTACGCTTTTTACGACAAAGCGTAACTCAGGACTTACCTCGGGGCCGCCACCCCGGCAAGAACGCAACTCCTTGCCCAGGATGCACTTGCAGGGCACATGCGAAGGTCGGGCTGGGGCGGCTTCACACGTCGCTCCACCATCTCCAACCGAATGTGCCTTCCAGGACGTCAGGCGTACCTTCGGGCCATTCTCAAGGCCGCGGACGCAGCTGCCACCGGGCCGCATGATTCAGGCGCCCGAACGTACCGGGGCGCATGCTTCGCCACCGGTGACGTGAGAGGATGGATGCCCTGATCTCCAGGTTCGCACGAGCTGGACCACCCACCGGACCTCAGCTATAAGGGTGTCGAGTTCGCGTGGTATTCCGTGTTTCGGATGGGTGGCTCGCCCTTCCGATCCTAGTTTAGGGTGCCGCAGATGACCCTGCCATTAGACCTTCACATCTTTGACACGTTCGAGGATGAAGCTTGTGCGATCGGCGATATTCTCCTAACAGAACTCGACCTTGATGACTTCCGGAAACGACTGAAAGAGGGGCGCTTTATCGGCGTAGGCACGCAGCGCCTCCTTCTTCATGTATGCTTCCGTCAACTCGAAGGCGATGTGGCGAAGCTGGTCGACTTCTACGGCGAGGCGCGCCGACCAACGGATGACCCGCACTACGAAGACATCGCTACGGCAACGCTCATTGGAGCCATCTCGGGAGTCGCTGCGAACGCCGCCTGGCACATTCTGAGGAAACGCGCCCCGGCAATCCGCAGAGAAACCGGTCTCACCCTTGCATTGTGGGCCGAACAGGCCGTGGCGACGTTCAGCTTCCTCACCGACGCGGCAGAGCTGCGCCAGAAGCTCTGGCGCCACGGAATCGACCGCGAACAGCACGACGCGGAACTTGAAAGACGATACGGCGAATGGCGACAGGAGCTTGCACGCATCCGAGCGGCCTCGAACGAGCAACGTAAGGAAGTGGCCGAGGGATCCAGTTCGGGAACAGCGCGGTTATCGAAGCGGATCGCCGACCTAGTCCAGAACGCGCTAGATGCGAACCCTGAACTGTGCGAACGTTTGCAGAAAATACTGCAGGAGTATGACCATGGACGAGGACCCGAGCATCGCGTCTGAGCTGGAGTGGTTGCGCCGCGTGCAACAACATCCTCATGCAAGGTCTATCTGTTTAGCGTGTAAAGGGCTAGAGTATCGCCTCTGGAAGCTACTGAAAGACGCAACGCCACGTGCTATCAAGGCTGCCTGTGCCCAAATCCTACGAGAGCGGTCGTTGCTTTTGTCCTTTGGACCTGGGCCTCCGGTGGGAATTCTGAGGGACGCTGAGAGCATCATGGAGGACATGACCCACGGCACCTACGGAACCCCTTCCGCCACGATCGGGATTGACGGTAATTGGGTTCACAAGAGCGCGTTTCTCGGAGAGGTCGTGGTCGTTCCCAAGGGCTTTAACGTCGAGAACGTCCGCTCATTGCGCGCCGGTCTCGCGGATTGCGCAGTCTATGTGTGCGATCACAGGCCCACTGTCGGTGACCTAAACCGATGGGGCGATGAAGAATGCCTCATCGTGTCATCGGGAGGCGGGAGCACCTCTGAAGACTGGAACTTCGCCTCCGCGGGATCCATGGCTTACGTGAACGGCGTTCGGCGGGGCTTCGACCAACTGTTGCAACACGAACGGCAAGTGGTCGTGGTTCGGCCGGGGGAGGGTTAGGTTGTCAGAGTGTTGCCACATTCCCGTCACCATACAACAAGGAGTTTGACCATGATACTTAAGGGTAATGTTGCTTGTCCCGGCTCATTTACTGGAATACTGCGATACATCTCCGGCGATATTGACGCTATGCCCGATCTCAAGCCCGGGTGCATCTTTGTCTCTCAGGGTAGACTCACTGTCAGTGAGTTATTCCGTGTTCCTGCACCATGTGCGATTCTTACGCGCGGCGGTGGGTCTCGGTCCGAAGATCATAATTGCATCACGTCTGGTGGACGGACGGGTGAGATAATCGCGTTTGCCAATGGTGTATGTGGAGATCTCACATCTCTCCCGGAGTATTCAGTGTTTACGGTGTCAATGAGAGCGGATGGCGATATAGTGCTGGCGTTACACTTAGAATTGCCACAAGAACTGATTATCTGGCCCAAGAAACATGATCCCATTCCAGTGAGCACTGAAGCAACTGCGGAGGTGATTGACTCACTGGACGACTTGAATAAGAGGCTGTCACAAGCGCACACGCCCGCAGAAATATATGATGTCGCTAAGAGGCTTGTGTCCTTTGCAGAGAGTGATTCTGTTCAGGAGAAATATCGAGTTGGGGAGCTGCTGGCGAAAGCGGTGCATAAGAACCGTGAGTGTTTCCATATTCTTGCAGACATGACGCAATCGGCCAATAGACAGGTGCGTTTCACGGCTGCAAGATGTATGAGCAAGATGGTAGAACGCCAACCAGACCTGTTGCCTGAGGAAGGTATTATGACACTACTATCCAAAGATCTGGGCGACAGATCGATCCCGAATCTAATAATCAGAGCTTTAGGTAAAGGCAAGACACATAAACACGTAAGACGGATACTGGAGAGGATAGCGAAGAATCCAGAGTTATCGCGCGTAACAAGAGAGGTAGCGGAGTTCGAAGACGATAAACAGGCACGCAACTACTACAAGAAATGACCCCAAGCCGGGTAGGGTCCGCTCTGCGGACCATTCTGGCCCGACACGATGAATCGGACGGTCCACACCCCCCCGTAGACTGGGTCAACGACCCGACAATTCGGTCTGGCTAACTGATCTCGACGCGTTCGGTGTCAAGCTGTCGGGCACCGGGGTTGGACGCTGACCCTACTACCACAGTCTCAACTGTTCGCGTCTTGAGAGTTCGCGGGGCAACGAGATCGTGGTCATTTCTCTCGGAGCCGGGCCGGCGGCGTGGAGGGCGAGGGCCAGCGCCGTCCAGCGGTCGGCGTGACTGCCCGCTTCGCGAGGGGCGGCGTATCGCACATTACCGGAAAGCGTCACGGTCCGCTGGATGGAGTGCAGGTCGTCGATCAGTGGCCGGTGGTCGGGAATGCTGACATCGCCGCGCTGGAAGGTGGCCAGGATGCGCGAGGCCAGTGACTCCTTGACCGGCGCGGTCATGGTGATCGGCTCGACCCGGGAGCCGTGCTTCCGCACCAACTCCTCGGCGAGCTGCATTCCCAGGCCGCTCTGGTCGATCGCCAGCCGCCGCAGCAGACCGCGCTCCTTTAGCACGCTGGTGAGCAGCTCGAACTGCTCGTGGAACGGTGCCTGTCGAAGCTCGACGGCGCCGCGCCAGTGGAATTCCTTTTTGATCCTCTCAAGGACGATCAGGACGGACAGGTCACGTTTGCGACCCACGTCGTAGCCAGCGTAAAGGTTACCGGGCTCGGACAGGGTCTTCACGTTGAGATGGTAGGACAGGGTGTCATCGACCCGCGCCAGCAGCAAGTCGTAGGGCAGCAAGGCGTACGACTCGTCCACGAACTGGCACTCATACGCTGCCCGCCAGGTGGCCTCGTCGGCGACGGCCGCCCGCAGGGCCTCAATGTCATGCGGGCCCCTGCGGGGCGGCTATTTGCCCGCACAGAGCAGTTGAGACCCACCATTTCGCTTGCCGCAGGGACCAAAACCAACCCGCTGTGCGGGCCCGCCGGCTCGGGCGTCGTAGATGCTCACGCGGTGGCGCGACCAGGCTTCATCCCCGTTGTTCCACAGGCGATGGAACATTCCCGCCCGCGGTCCGGGCGTGGACACGACGCTCAGTCGATACTCGGTGCGGGTCGAGATGGTCGGCACGACGGCCATCCACAGGGCGTCGACGTCGGGAATCCACGCCGCCTCGTCAATGACCACGTGGCCGGTGTAGCCCTGGACGGTCGCGGCCGAGGCGGGCAAGGAGATGACACGGCCGCCCCTATCACCGCTAGCCCGCATATTGCATCGGTTTTTGGTCGTTTTGGCACAGAAATGGCCTCCCGGTCTTGTATGGTAGGTTTTTCGACGATTCCATCATACAAGGCAAGGAGGCCTGAACGTGACAGAGTGTACCTCAAGCAAGCTGACCTTTTCCAGTCTTAAGCGGCAAGAAATCGTAGCCAATTTCGACGGGGGGCGTCTGACCTCTGATGGTGGAGCGCTCCTCCTTCGCGAGGTCGACCGCCGCCTCGGGTTCACCGAGGCCTTGGCGGACAGCATCGCGGATCCCCGCAACCCACTCATGGTCATCCACGACGTGCGAACCATGCTGATTCAGCGAATCTGTGGGATTGCTGTGGGTTACGAAGATCTCAACGACCATCAGACCCTGCGTGACGATCCACTGTTTTCCGTACTGGCTGAGCATCGCCCCGATCCCGATGAGCCGTTGGCGTCGCCCTCAACGCTGTGCCGCTTCGAGAACCGCATCACTCGCCAGTCGTTGATCCGCATGAGTGAGGTCTTTGTCGACCAGTTCATAGCGTCCCACAAGCGGCCGCCGAAGAAGGTCGTCCTCGACTTCGATCCCACCGATGACCGGGTACACGGTCAACAGGAGGGAAGGTTCTTCCACGGTTACTACGACCACTATTGCTTTCTGCCCTTGTACGTATTCTGCGGCGACCAGCTGTTGACGGCCTACCTGCGTCCGAGCAACATCGACGGAGCCAAGCACAGTTGGGCAATCCTCAAGTTGATCACAACGCGGCTACGCCAGGAGTGGCCCAAGGTCAAGATTGTCTTCCGGGGAGATTCGGGGTTCTGCCGCTGGAAAATGCTGCGTTGGTGCGAAAGGCACGACGTAGGCTATGTAGTAGGCCTCGCCCGGAACAAGGTATTGGAGCGACAGGCTAAGCCCTTCATCCAGGCAGCGGAGTACGCGTTCGACGAGAGCGGCCGGAAGCAGCGCAACTTCCACGAAATAAGCTACGCTGCGGATACCTGGGACTACGAGAGACGTGTGATTGTCAAGGCCGAACATCTCATCCAGGGCCCCAACTGCCGCTTTGTGGTTACCAACCTCGATGATCGGCCGGATGTGGTCTACGACGGGCGTTATGTCGGCCGCGCCGACATGGAAAACCGGATCAAGGAACAGCAGCTCGGCCTCTTCGCGGATCGGACCAGTTGCCACAAGTTTCTGGCCAATCAGTTTCGTCTGCTGTTGGCTTCCGCAGCCTACGTGCTAATCGAGGATCTGCGACGGGTCGGCCTGGCGGGCACTGAGCTGGCCAACGCTCAAGTCACGACGATTCACCTCAAGCTATTCAAGGTGGCCGCCCGGATCACGACCTCGGTTCGTCGCGTGGTACTCTACCTCTCCAGCGCCTATCCCTACCAGCAACTCTTCACCCGACTGGTCGCACGCCTTGTGCCCCACTGAGCAGTACCCGGTCCAGTCGTTGGGTGAGTCTGTAGTGCACAACTCGAATTACCGCATGGGGGAAAGGGGGCGGTCTGCCTTGCCCGTGCTGGCCACGCGGCCGAGGCTGCATCCCCCAGCCTCGCCGCCTAATTCACATCCACCGATGCAATATGCGGGCTAGTTCACGTTCGCAAGTGCAACCCCGTGATCCCAAACTGTGATCGGCCCGTCTTCCGACACCTTGATACTGATGCAGAACAAACTCGCAGCACGAGCTGCGGCCGTACGAGCGCCTTCGTGCTGCTGCGACTGGTCATCGGAGAGCTGCACTATGGCACCCGCGTTAATCACGTTGCCTGCTCTGTCGACTACGGTCGCTCCGTCGATTTCGCATAGACGTTCAAAGAAAGAGACTGTCTCAAGGGATAACTTGAACAAGTGCGGGCCTTTGAAGCGATCTCGCACGCCCCCCGAAAGTTGTGTTAGAAGCTTATCAAGCGAATTCTCATCGAATGGTAGTAAGATGAGTGCGCCCTTCTTGCGAGCAGACAATGACCGCACCACAGTCACCACAAGACTCGACACGCCCGGGTCCGTCGCTGCTTGAATAAGATCGACCACACGAGTGTGCCACAGTCGTGACCATTCACCCGTTCGCCATTTGAGTGCAGTGTGTTTGGAGATCACGAGTTGTTCACCGGGCCCTGAATTCAGTACCGCGATTGAGCGACCCTCAAGCAATGCGGTTAGCCACGTGTATTGTGGGGATACGAAGTCGCTCTCACGCACCGGGAGGCGGGTTCCGGGATTCAAGATGAGACGGTCCACAGTGCCACGTGGTGACAGTAGGAAGGCAGCTGACTTACCATCAGACACCAAATGTGCCCCTTTCCATTCGCGCAGAAGGATACCTAGTGGGATTCTCTTCTTCAGATTAAGAGTTCGAAACCCAGGAACCTTCCGGAGGTTGTGGTAACTCCAACTGAGAAGGACCGCAACCGGGGGCTGCGTTTGCTCATAGCGAAAATGTAATGCTGTGCGAAGAGTCCAAAGCGCGTCAAGCACGATATATTTCTGATTTCCCCTATAAGCGCTCGCCGCAGTAACCGCGATCTCATCCCAGAATGCGGTTTCATTCCGGATCAGCGTTGCCTTCACGTCCCAGCTGTTCTTGCACTCAGACAGGAGCCGCTTTGCCCCCCTCATGAACCTGTCGGTGACAACGCAAGCGAATCGATCTTCAGTGCCGGATTCGTGCAGTTCGAGATACCCCCGCGGCGTCGCTTTCGACGTTGCAGGTAGTTGGTAGCGCAAGCGACCTCCCTCGGTTTTTTCGCAGTATCTGGTTGGTCTCTTCGAATCACTGCGCACGTATATCGGGTATCCAACGAGCCTGCTGAGTGTCTCGGAGAGGTGCTCGTAGACCTGCATAAGGCTCGCACCGAGGTTCTGCGGAGACCGGAACGATAAGGGCATATCACGCCTCCAGAGGTAGCACACCCAATGCTCTGAGTCGGACGAGGGCAGCTAATGAAACTGGGCTGCCCAAGTGTCCCCGCCGGGGCCCGTGCCGACGCTTGCGCCGGGATGCTTCACGGCGCGCAGCATACCACGCCTACGTCACAACGCCCACTTCGCGCCGATAGCTGCCAGCATCGTGCCGTCAAGGTGGTTAGGCGGGCCGACAGCGGGTCTCCCGCTGTCGGCAGCGGATCGTTTGCGGAACCGCCGGCCGCATTGGCATCGGACCCACCACAGCGCGCTGCCGTCGCCCTGGTCGGCCAGCGCGCGGTACTTCCGCAGCTTCACCCCGCCGCACGCCGGACGCCACGGCCGCTCAACAGTGACCGTGTTCAGGTGTCGCCGACACCCTGCAGGTTTCTCTTGAATGGTCATCTATGCTGCCCCCCTTCCACGGAATCGGACCTCACAATTCCGCCGGAATCTTCTGGAATTCGCTTGATCCCGTTCGCGGGACTTGCCCTCATGGGGCTGTACGCGATGGCCTGCCGGCGCAGGCAGGTGGATGCAGCAGGACCCTTTTGTAGGAGACATACGATGAAGAAGGACGAAGTGAATGTCGGTGGCATGTACGTCGCCAAGGTGAGCGACAAGCTCGTGACGGTGCGGATCGACAGTACTCACAGCAAGGGCGGTTGGAACGCGACCAACACCCGGACGGGCAAGCGCATCCGCATCAAGAGCGCCCAGCGCCTGCGCGGCGAGGCCAAGAAGACGACGAAGGCCGAGACCTCCAAGGCGGCCGAGGCAACCGTCGCCAACGACGAGAAGGCCGAGGCGGCGAGCAAGGCCGCGACCAAGAAGGCCAAGCCGAAGAAAGTCGGTGGCAAGCAGAAACCCAAGCGCGTCAGCGCCCTCGACGCCGCCGCCCAGGTCCTGGCCCAGGCGAAGAAGCCGATGCGGGCCCAGGAACTGATCGCCGCGATGGCCGAGCAGGGCCTGTGGTCCAGCCCGGCCGGCAAGACCCCGCATGCGACGTTGTACGCCGCGATGCTGCGCGAGATCGGCGCGAAGGGCGACGCGGCCCGCTTCAAGAAGGTCGACCGCGGGCTGTTCGCGTTCAACAAGCCGGGAGCCTGATCGATGACTGCCGCACACGAACGCAATGAGACCTTCGAGGTCATCGACGACCACCTGGTTCGCAAGGTCGTGCCGCGCCGCGGCGAACCCTACGAGCACCGCTGCCCGCGGAAGGCCTTCGAGCAGGTGGCCCACGCCATCGACGAGCTGGGTGACGAGAGCTTCACGCTCGAGTCGCTGGTCGAGCGCGAGGACCTGCCGTTCACACAGGTGGCGGTCACCTTGGCGTTCTTCAAGGAGCGCGGCATCGTCGAGACGCGCTACCGGCGGAACTACGCCGCGACCGACAGCGTGCATCTCGACGCGATGACCGAGTACTTCGCCTTGGCCCAGAACGCCTGACCGCATCACGCTCCCTCCCTCGACGCCTCGGCAACCCAGGCTGTCGAAATACCTCTGTTGCGCCTTCACGAAAGCTACTTTTCCGCTCCCGAGACTGGGGTACAGAGGCCAAAAGTACGCTCAGAATGCCTGTCGAAATACTCAAACAGGAGTATTTCGACAGCCTGAACCGCCGGGGCGTTGCTCCGGTCTGAAATCCGCTCCGCCTTCTGCCCCGTAAACTGTTCCCACCGCTGTACGATGACATCGCAATACAGCGGATCGAGTTCCATCAAGAACGCACGACGCCCGGTCTGCTTGGCTGCGATCAGTGTCGAGCCGCTGCCACCGAAGAGATCGAGCACGTTCTCGGCCGCGCGCGACCTCCAGCGTACCCCATTACAAGCAGCGCGCCTGCGCAGACCTGAGCGGTGGCCCCAATATGAACTCGAACTTGTCGCAGGCCAGGCTTCGTGCCGCGGCGACGGCCATCTCCAGAGCATCGGGTCCGTCATCATGCGCCGCCTTCGGAAAGAGCCTCATCTGTTCCAGCAGCACGGCGTGCCTCCGTGAGAACTGCAGCGTCCCGGATCGCACCAGTGGCTGGAGACTCTGAATCCGCGCCAGCTTGTCGCTGGAGTGCACAACCGGCTCGACCGGCAAATAGAGTCCCTCGGCGTTGGATCGCCGGGTTAGCTCGTCGGCCAGCAGCGACTGGAACTGGTTGCTCTCGAAGGCGAACTTCGTGTATTGCCGCAACCGCTGGTAGGTGAGCACGCTCTCGATGATCAGGTCGGGCTTGCGACGCAGGATGTCAGCGTCGATCACGTACAACGTCCCATTCGAGGAATCGCGCAGCAGCGTGACGATCGCCGAATCGTCGGCGTGTTTCCCCGACTTGCCGAGGCTCGGATCGCACGCCCCGAACCAGCAGGCGTTTTTCCCTACCGCGGCGATGAGCTCCGCGGGACTCTCCCAGCGGTCGTCCCAGTAATGGAACTCCTCCTCCAGGAACAGACAATCAGCGGGGT
>JAUWWQ010000092.1 GCA_030616775.1 Planctomycetota bacterium | reverse complement strand
TCGACAGCATTAATGAACCGGGATGCTACGTATGCAACTGGAGCGGACACTTGCTTCGTGTCCCAGAGGACGCGATTAAGCCTGGACGTTCGCCACTGCTGAGTATCATGGGAACCGAACCTCTATTTGTCACGAAGCTAAGCAAGGACCCCTATATCGCCGTGTCGAGGGCTCGCTTGATTGCTGCGGACCTGGACGTGGCGGTAAACTTCTAGCTTACGAGATCAGAATCCGAACGGTCGTTTCGGAGCCGGAGTGCCCGGGGCGAAGACATCCACCGGCCGCCCCGGCTTGCCGTGTCTTGTTGTTCGGTCAAGGCGGCCGACCTGCTGCTGCGTCGAGGTTCTGGCCAGGCCCATGTCGTCGGATATCTCGGCGAGTGTGATCGGGCTCCGGCGTGCGACCAAAACGACGATGTCCCACTGGCGGTTTCCGGGCTTTAAGGCTCGGTACATGACGGTTCTCCTTCGTGCTCGGTGGATTCTACCGGGCCCCAGCCCATTATGTTTATTAAATCGGTAAAATCCGGCTAAATAGTTTGACAACCCACCGGATGGCGTGTAGAGTCTGTTGTAGGCCCACGGGCTCAAAACCGCCGTGATGCTCCTCGATGCCCGAGAGCATCTTGTCCCAGGCGTGGGCGCAGCCCACCCAGCGGCGTGTCGCGGCGAAGTGGGACCCGAGGGGCGATGGACGAACCCCTGCAAAGCGCAGGCACCGGAGGTGCACCGCCAGGGGATGCGTTGTTGAAGCGAGGAACTCTGCCATGGCCGAACTGGCAAAGAAGACATGTGCGCCGTGTAGCGGGAGTACCCATGCCCTCAAGGATGCCGAGATCGATCGGCTCCATGCGGATCTCGACCAATGGGAGATCGAGCGCGGGCATCACCTGGCCAGAACATTCACGTTTCCCGATTTCGCCCAGGCGCTGGCGTTCGTGAACCGCGTCGGAGCGATCGCGGAGGACCAGGGGCACCATCCCGAGGTTCACCTGGCCTGGGGTCGGGTACGTGTGGAAATCTGGACGCACAAAGTCGACGGGCTGACCAAGAGCGATTTCATCCTGGCGGCCAAGATCGACGACGCACAGCGGCAAGGCTAAGTACCGACCGCGCGCCTCAGCCGGTCCGCGGCTTTTGGTGAGTTCCCGATAGCAGTCGCGTAAGCACAAGGATCGCGGAAACATGTACTCAAAACGGCTGTCGGAAGGAACAGCGGTACGGGTCATCCAAGGGATCCACCAATCGGACCCGTCGTACAGAGCTGAGACTGTAGGCGTGATCGAGACTTGGTACGAAGAACCGACGGGAGCGTGGTTTGCGCACAGCCGAAACGGGAAGCTATGGTTGCAACGTCTAAGGCTCCGAAAAGCCGACGGCGAAGTCAGCGTGCTGACGATCGATGATCAAACGCGGCTTCATCTGATCGAGTCAGGCGAGGAGCAAGGCGGTGATCTGGCACGCTCTGATTCCTGAAACGACTCGCCGTCGTGCCGTCCTTTGCTTCTGGAAAGCAGAGCCGGGCTGCCAGCGAGGAACAAACTATCGGAACCGGCGAGGTCGGGCTGATGAGTGAGATATTGAAAATCGCAGACATTGGCGACGTCCCAACCGGGATGTGCTTTCCAGCAGAAATCGAAGGACACAGACTTAGCCCTCTTCAAGTTGGATGGCGAGTATTACGCCATTGATGACACGTGCCCGGATAGTGGTACATCAATGTCGGAGGGCGATTGGTTTTCTGAATACAGGAGTATTTCGCATGACAGCAACACTGATCGAGTTACCGTATTCCTATGACGCATTGGAGCCCTACATCGATGCCCGGACAATGGAAATCCACCACACGAAGCATCATCAGGCCTATGTATCCAAGTTCAACAAGGCGTTGGAAGAGCATCCCGAATTAGCTGCGAAGACTGCCGAGGAACTGCTCGCCGACTATGCCAGTTTGCCGGACACGGTGCGGCAGGCCATCATCAACAACGGCGGCGGACACGTCAACCACACGTTGTTCTGGCAAATCATGGGACCCAACAAAGGCGGCGAACCCAAGGGTGAACTGGCCGACGAAATCAACAAGGTGTTCGGCAGTTTCGCGTCCTTCAAGGAGCAGTTCACCAACGCCGCTTTGAATCGATTTGGCTCTGGTTGGGCATGGCTGACTCTCGACCGAAATGGTCGGCTTCAGGTGAGCTCTACCGCCAATCAGGATTCTCCTTTGATGGAGGGGGGGACGCCGATCTTCGTGTTGGATGTCTGGGAGCATGCCTACTACCTGAAGTATCAGAATCGCAGACCTGACTATGTAGCCGCGTGGTGGAACGTTGTGAACTGGGACGCCGTGAGTCAGTTTTTCGTGGAGGCGAAGTGACACAGGATCGACAAGCTGCTGACCTCGTCTGAACGCTGAAAGCCTCGAGCCATGTAGTCCGGCATGCGAAGGAATGCCTCAACAATTGGAGTCGAGATATGAAAGGCGCGGTCGTATCCCACCAGCGTTCACCCAGTGCGTATGCCTCGCCGGAATCAAGTAGATGGGCCCCGGAGAGTGCATCCACCTTGCAGTCGGCAGCTCGTGCCAAGGTGACCCACATCTGCGTGACCTGCGGAACGGCATATCCCCCCGCGGACAAGGCGCCTCTGGAGTGTCCTATCTGTCTGGATGAGCGGCAATATGTGGCTCGAGGCGGACAGCAGTGGACCACGCTCGAGGAACTTGCACGATCGCACACGAATCAGTTTCGGGCGGAAGAGCTGAATCTCTGGGGCATAGGTACTGAGCCTGATTTTGCCATCGCGCAGCGAGCCCTACTAGTGCAGACGGACCGGGGGAACATCCTGTGGGATTGTATAAGCCTCATCGACGACCAGACAATCGCAAATGTCAACGCGCTTGGAGGCATTACCGCGATTGCCATATCCCATCCACACTATTACGGCTCGATCGTGGCATGGAGCCGGGCATTCGGTGACGTCCCGATCTATTTGCATGCGGATGAGCGAGGCTGGGTGCAATGGCCTGATTCCCGCATCGTGTTCTGGGAGGGAAGCAGCAAAGAAGTGGCTGATGGGATGACGCTCGTCCGCATAGGAGGGCACTTCGACGGCTACCAGGTGTTGCACTGGGCAGGCGGAGCCGACCGGCAAGGAGTTCTGCTGGCCGGCGATCTGCCGGCCGTGTGTGCGGACCGCAGGTGGGTGAGCTTCATGTACAGCTATCCGAACTACATTCCGCTTCCAGCAAAGGCGGTTCAGCGGATCGTGGACGCGCTTCAACCGTATCAGTTTGAGCGCCTGTACGGCGCATGGTTCGGACGGATCGTGACAGAGGACGCGAAGGCCGTTGTGGAGCGTTCGGCGAAGCGATATTTAAAGGGGATTGGGGCCGTTCGAGACGGTGCGGGACATTGTGGATCCGACGCATCGGCCCGGAGCAAGCCATACGATGTCTGACTCAACGTGTCACCCCGCGCGCTTCGACGGCCCCGCGCTGTGATCCCCGGTGACGGGATCCGGAGGAGCGTGCTCTCGCCCGGATCTTGGGTGCGGGGTTTGCGATCGCAATAAGAGGGGTCACGTTCATGACCGTTCAGACCGCCAATACAGAGACACGGTTCTCGGGTCTGGCAATCTGCCCGGGTGTGGCCGTGGGGCGGGTGTGCCTCTTCAACGAACGACGCCATGTGAACCTACCTTTGCATAAGGTCCGCGGCGAAGACAAGGCCGGTGAAACCAGACGCCTCGAAGAGGCCGTTGCGGCCGTCACCACGCAGCTTGGAGCTCTTGTCCAAGATGTCGTAGAGCGCGTTGGCCCGGTGGAGGCCGAGATCTTCAAGGTCCAGCAAACGATCCTGCGGGATGCACGCATGCAGAAGGAGATTGTGGAAGCGATCAAGACCGGTGGGGTTAACGCCGAGACGGCCGCCTCTCGGACGCTGGACTTGTACGAGACTCGCATTGGACAGGTGGACACGCAGTACATCAGAGAGCGAGCAACGGATCTCGGGGAAATCCGCCGGCGGTTGCTGGGAGTGCTTGGCGCTTTGCACCCCTCGTTTGAATGCGCGGGTCAGGAACATTGTCAGCATGGTCGCAACCGCATCGTCGTCGCCGAAGAGTTGACGCCGAGCTTGACGGTCGAGTTGGAGGCTAACCATACGGTCGGCTTTGTCACGGAACGCGGCGGTCCCACTTCACATGCGGCGATTCTCGCCCGTGCCCTTGGAATTCCTGCCGTCAGTGGCATCGACGGCATTTATCGTCGTATCTCCTGCGGAACCGAAGTCCTCATCAGCGGCGACACCGGAGAGCTGGTCCTGTGGCCTGAGAAGCGAACGCTGGGGCGCTGCAGCGTTAGGAATCACCATGCGAAGCGGTTCCTCGCCGCAGTCGAGCCGGTGCCCGGTCTCCAGGTGATGGCTAATATCCGGCTTGCGTCCGATGTGTCCGAAGCACTGGAGATGAAGGCCGAGGGCATCGGCCTCTATCGCACGGAGTTCGAATTCATCACTGCCGGACGGGAGCTCAATGAAGATGAACAGTTCGAACGCTACCTTGCAGTCATCGAGGCGATGAAGGACCTCCCGGTCACGTTCCGGCTGCTCGACTTCGGCGGTGACAAAGTCGCGCCTTTTCTTGTTCTGCCTGAGCATGCGAATCCGTATCTGAGCCTGCGGGGTAGTCGCCTCCTGCTGGCCCGGGCGGAACTGCTCAGGACACAGGCGCGGGCACTGGCTAGGGCTTCGGCTCGTGCTCCGGTCCGCGTGTTGTATCCCATGATTGTTGATATCGAGCAATTCCTCGCGGTCAAGGAGATGTTCCTTGAGAGTATAGCCGACCCGCACGTCGAGAACCTGGAACACGGCGTATTATTCGAAGTTCCGTCCGCTTGCCTGGAGGCCCGGCGGATCCTGGAAGTTGCGGACTTCGGCAGCATCGGTACCAACGATCTCGTCCAGTACCTGTTTGCGGTCGACCGCAACAACGAGCTGGTGGCCAGCGGCTATGACCCCAACAGGCCCGTGCTCTGGTCCCTGATCGGTCACGTTGTTCGCGCAGCGAGTGAAACCGGTCGCTTCTTGTTCGTCTGCGGGGAAGCCGCCGGTGATCCGGGACTCCTCGGCGCGTTCATGGATGCCGGCATACAATCTGTCAGCGTCAGTCCAAGGTTGATACCCGCGCTGAGACAGGCGGCGCGTGCACGTGGTGCAGCCGCGGCCCAGCCGTGAACGGATGCGTGAAGGCCCGGTATAATCCGGAATCGTATTTGTGCGAGTATGGCCGTCTCAGTGACCGGCAAAACGGAGAGACCGTGATGAGCGTACCCTCGAAAATCTATGGCCCATCACTCGCCCTGATGACGGACTTGTATGAGCTGACCATGGCCTACGCCTACTGGAAGGCCGGGATGCGCAAGCACGAGGCGACGTTTGTCCTGTCGTTCCGCAAACCACCGTTCAATGGCGGATATACGATCGCCTGCGGCCTTGCTTATGTTGCAGACTACGTGACGCATTTCAGATTCAGCGATTCAGACTTGTCATACTTGGAGACGCTGCGCGGCAACGACGATCGTTCGCTCTTTGAGCCCGACTTTATCTCCTATCTCCGCAACCTCAGCTTGTCGTGCGATGTGGACGCCATCCCGGAAGGAACCGCGGTCTTCCCGCAAGAGCCGCTCGTCAGGGTTCGTGGACCGATCATCGAAAGCCAGTTGCTTGAATCTGCCCTGCTGAATCTGGTCAACTTTCAGTCGCTGATCGCCACCAAGGCGGCACGCATCTGCCAGGCGGCCGGTGACGCGCCGGTTTTGGAGTTCGGCTTGCGCCGTGCACAAGGCATCGACGGCGCCCTCGCAGTCGCCCGTGCCGCCTACGTGGGCGGATGTGCTGCGACGTCGAACGCCCTTGCCGGTCGACTCTTCAACATCCCTGTGAAAGGGACTCACGCCCACAGCTGGGTTATGGCGTTTGACGACGAGGAGGACTCTTTCCAGGCATACGCCAACGCCCAGCCGGGCAACTGCATTCTGTTGGTGGATACCTATGACACGTTGCAGGGAGTTCGAAACGCCGCCAGGGTGGCTCAACGTATGCGCAAGCGAGGACACCCGTTGATCGGCATCCGGCTGGACTCCGGTGACCTCGCCTATCTGAGCATCGAGTCACGAAAGATCCTCGACCAAGCAGGACTGGAAGGCGTCAAGATCGTGGCCAGTGGAGACCTCGACGAGTACCTGATCGAGAGTCTTCGCCAGCAAGGCGCTAAGGTCGATATGTGGGGTGTGGGGACGCGACTGGTAACAGCCCACGATGATCCTGCCCTCGGCGGTGTCTACAAACTCACGGCCGTCCGAAAGCCTGGTGGGGAGTGGGAGGACAGGATCAAGCTGTCCGAGCAGATTGTGAAGACCTCAATCCCCGGCATTCACCAGGTTCGCCGCTTCCGTCGCGACGGCGAGTTTGTCGCCGACATGATTTATGACGAGCGGCTCGGAGCGGCGGCGGACCGACCGATCGTTCATCCGGCGGATCCAACGCGTCGTAAACGAATCCCATCCGGCACGTCACATGCCGACTTGCTGGTGCCTGTCTTGAGGAGTGGAAAGCTAATCTACGAAGTGCCGTCGCTCGAGAAGGCCCGGGCGCACTGCCGAGAGCAGCTCGGCTGCTTGCACCCAGCCATCAAGCGGCTTGTTAACCCCCATGAGTACCCGGCGGGGCTGCATTGTGCTTTGCAAGAGCGATGGACGCAGCTGATCATGGAGTCGCGAGGTAACCAGCCATGAATCGTCGATCACATCCGTCGAGTGATCAGGGAGGTTGTGATGCGTACTTTGATCGTCGTTGATCTGCAGAAGGATTTCCTTCTGGGTGGTGCCCTGGCCGTTGCGGGCGGCGATGAAGTAATACCAGTCATCAATGGTGTCATGCCGAGCTTCGAACTTATCGTAGCGACCCGCGACTGGCATCCACCGAATCACGGCAGCTTCGCTGAAAACCATCCGGGCAGGAAACCAGGCGATGTTGTGGAACTCAACGGCCTGGAGCAAACCCTTTGGCCGGTCCATTGTGTACAGAACACAGCGGGGGCAGAGTTTGCCGCTTCGCTGGACGCCAGTCGAATCGCGCATGTCTTCGACAAAGGCACCGATCCCAGCGTGGATAGCTATAGCGGCTTCTTCGACAACGTCCGCCGGCACGAGACAGGCCTGCGTGAATATCTGAAGAGCCGTGACGTGACCGAGGTATACGTTGCCGGTTTAGCCACGGATGTGTGCGTCCAGGCAACGGCCCTCGACTCTGCCGGGCTTGGCTTTGATACATACGTGATCGAGGAAGCGTGCCGATCTGTCGAGTTGCGCCGTGGAGACGGCGCCAAGGCAATTGAATCGATGAGAGGCGCCGGTGTCCACATCGTCGGCAGCGAAAGTCTGTCGTAGATAGAGTCCCCGACGGTGCGGTCTTCGCTGCTGGGCATCAACGTAAGATAGACAAATGCGCCTGTCGTCCCCGGGCAAGCTGGCGATCGGCGGCACGATGACCACCGC
Organism: Planctomycetota bacterium; assembly: GCA_030616775.1. Taxonomy (GTDB): domain Bacteria; phylum Planctomycetota; class Phycisphaerae; order UBA1845; family UBA1845. The sequence goes on along the minus strand of JAUWWQ010000092.1, from coordinate 1,817 downwards.
ACAGGGCGCGTGCTCCAGGACGGATTTGCTTACCGAACCATGGAAGACTCGCCGTACGATCCCGCTGGCACGGGTGCCGGTGACTATCCGGTCGATCTGCACCCCTCAAGTGGTCTCGGCAAGCGCTCTCAAAGGAGAGGTTTCGGAGGCAATCATCGCGATGGTCGTCTCGGCATACGCACGCTCCACTATTGCGGCGACCTGGTCCAGCCGCCGGTGGAGCGGACACAACTCGTGACGATGGGACTTGAGTCCCAACGGACAACGCCGGATCCGCTTCAACGTGTCAACCGCGTTTACGATGTCCAGGACCGAGACTTCTTCCGGGCCTTGCGTGAGCCGGAAGCCGCCGGCGCGCCCAGGGTTCGATTCAACTAGCCCTGCGTGCGCCAGAACCTGTAGGACCTTGGACATGTAGCCGGGAGGCACCTGGGTCCTCTTGGCGATCTCGGGTGTGCTCAGCGTCGTATCGGGATGCGCCGCGAGCCACACGACTGCCCTTAACGCGTACTCCGCACTTTGGCACATCCTCACCGTGTTACTCCTATCCGGCAGAACCTCGAGCCGAACGATCCGGCCCGCGGATTCCGAAACCTGGACCTTGACATCCAGATTATGCGCGCTAGAATTCAAATGTCAACCTGGACGAATAGGTTTAGGTTTATGGAACGTGTGAACAACCATTAAGCTCTGCGAAACCGCAGGTCAGGCCGGACTCCGGGAAACTCGGCTACGCGCCCGAGCCCTGGTGGCAGTCGGCCGCGCTTGCGGTTGAAGGGAGATAAGCCATGACCGCACTATCTGAGACCGCTATGGTTGGGCAAATTGTGGTCAATCGGCCTAGCCGTGCTCGTGTCCTCGAGGGGTTCGGAATCGACTACTGCTGTGGCGGCAAGCGACCGCTCGGCGAGGTTTGCCGGGAGCGCGGGCTGGACCCGCAGGTCGTAATCGCGGCTTTACGCGTCGCTGACGCCGACGCTTCACCTGCCCGAGGGCGGGATTGGTCGCAGGCATCGACGGATGAGTTGATCGAGCACATCGTCAGTACGCATCACGTCTATTTGCGCACAGAACTGCCGCGCCTCGCTGAGCTGGCCCTGAAGACGGAACAGGCCCATGGCGAGCGGCACGGTGAACTGGCCGAGTGCCGGACTGTGTTCGGCGCGGTGCGCGCCGAGCTCGAATCGCACATGCTCAAGGAGGAGCAGGTCCTCTTTCCCGCCATTCGCAACATGGAGTCGACTACACCCGGAAGGGCGACGTTCGTCGGCTCGGTACAAGATCCCATCCGTGCGATGGAACAGGAGCACGAATCGGTTGGGCTGGCACTGCTTAAGCTGCGTGCGTTGACCAACGACTTCACCCCACCGGCAGATGCCTGCAGCACGTGGCGCGCGTTGCTCGATGGGCTGCAGGCGCTCGAGGCCGATCTGCACTTACACATCCACAGAGAGAACAACATCCTGTTCCCGCGAGCGATCGAACTGGAGAAATCGCACGCACGGGCCGCCTCGTCTGCCCAGGCTTAGTATGACAGCGCTATGAATCGCGGCTGCGGCCCAGAATCGCCGGTTTGTTGAATCCGGCAACGTTGTTTTCGACGTCACCAACCGCGATCAAGGACGAACCTAGCGCTGTCATATTAAATAGAGGCGCGTTTCATCTCAACTGGAGTTGGCGCTTGCCAGGCTCGGCCCGCGCGTTGGCGAGGGCGCTTTGAAGGAGCGTTTATCAGTTGATTGGACCGCTCAACGAAGAGGGGTCAGAGAACAATGTAACTCGTTCCGAACGGGGGAATCCTCGTAGCAGTAACAGGA
>JAUWWQ010000058.1 GCA_030616775.1 Planctomycetota bacterium | reverse complement strand
CGGTCTATGAGCGGAAAGAACCACCCGCATGGAGGCGGGTGGACGACCGAAAGTCCATGGAGGCTCGTAATGACTTTTGTATCGTCGTTTCTCGAACTCGTCCAACAGCTTGCTTGCGTGATGACGACGCCGACGTTCAACACATTCCATACCGTCCTGACCGGGTGGGTGTTTGACCGAAGACACACCATCACCGGCGCGATTCTGGCCGCCGATGCCGTTGGTACCAAGCATCACTCGGCTTTCCATCGGCTGTTTGCCAAGGCGGAGTGGTGCCTCGATGAACTCGGTCTGGACTATCGTTTGGATATCACTCCCTGGGCGCAGTTCACGCACAGCACCGTCTGGGCTCCGAACATCGAGCAGCTTAATGACTACCGCTTGACACTAGACACGGCCCTGGCCCTGCCGCTGGCCAACAGCGATGTCTGGAAGCTCAAGCTGGGCATCGCCAACGAGTACAACTCCGATCCCCAACCCGGCTTCGACCGACTGGACAACACCTACTACGCCAACATCGTCCTGGAGGTGAAATAGCCAGGTAGGGCAGGCCAATGCGGCTGGCATGGCCCACGCTAGCGTGGCCATGTTTCTTCAAGCCAGGAAGGGCACGTCATCGACCTGCCGTACCCATCACGCTTCGCAATGGTTAAGATACTGAACCACATTGCCCTACAGTGTCGTTTGCAAACACCTGTTCAAGGTGGCGTTTTGGTCATTCCCCATTTCCTGATTCCACATTCGCCGCTCCGCGGCGCCGTAACCAATCCGTCATCGGCGGAGGAGGAAGCCTCGGCGCACAAACGCCCAGCTTGACCATCGGCGAAACGCGAAGCAGCGGAGTGACCTAGCGTTTTGACGTCCGAGTTAAATCTGTTGCTAGGCATTTTCAGTCGAACATATTCTCTTTCAAAAAGTATGCCTGGCCTTCTGTAATCCTTCCTTCTTTCATCCACTGTTCAATTAAGCGGCCAGAGACATCGTCATATTGATGAAGAAGATTCCTGATGGTCAGCTTGTGCAGCTCACTCATTTTCGCTATTGCGCTTCCTCCATCAGAGGTTTGTGGAGGAAGTGGATCACTATGTTTGTAGTATTTATCTAAGAATCCCAGAGCTGCGCTGGCAGTTTTGTACTGGGTCCACGCATTGAGGAGACTCAGTCTTCTTATTTGTCGTTTCGACCGGTTTTGATATATGCCAAAAACCAAGCCCGTCACGCCAACTACTAATCCTAGAATACCAACTGGATCCATATGTAATTCCTTACGTGGGCAATGCCTAACGCCTCAGATTACCACTGTTTCACATCGCGCTATGTTTGACAAGTACGTGTCAATCTGGTTGTTGGGTGCGCTGCTCCTGTCCCTTCGTGTACTCGTCGAATTTCTCGCCAAATGCAAAGAGGTACTCAACTTTGGCGTTCGTGAAATCCAGCATCTCTTTTGCGTCTTCCTTCCGGTTCGTTTCTCACCGTTCGAAGGGCGTCAGACAATTCCAACAGCCTATCGCGGTATCTTGACGCCGCGCTTTTTGGCGATGCGTTGGGCCTTTTCGTAGCCGGCGTCGGCGTGGCGGATGATGCCCGTGGCCGGGTCGGCGGTCAGAACGCGCTGAAGCCTGGCGGCGGCTTCCTTTGTGCCGTCGGCCACGATGACCTGGCCGGCATGGATCGAATAACCTATGCCGACTCCGCCGCCGTGATGGACTGACACCCAACTGGCACCGCAGGAGGTATTGACCAGGGCGTTGAGGATCGGCCAATCGGCGATGGCGTCCGACCCATCTTTCATGCTCTCCGTCTCGCGGTTGGGTGAGGCCACACTGCCGCAGTCCAGGTGATCCCGCCCGATGACGATGGGGGCTGAAATCTCACCCTTGGCTACTAGGTCGTTGAAGATCAGGCCCATCCTGGCCCGATCGCCATAGCCCAGCCAGCAGATCCGAGCCGGCAGACCCTGGAACTTGACCCGCTGACCGGCCAGACGAATCCACCGGCACAGATGCTCGTTCTCCGGGAAGGTGTCCAACACGGCCCGATCGGTCCGGGCCAGGTCTTTCGGATCGCCGGATAGAGCAGCCCAACGGAACGGTCCCTGCCCCTCGCAGAACAGCGGCCTGATAAACAGGGGCACGAAGCCCTCGATGTCAAAGGCATTTTCGACGCCGACGAGCTTGGCCTGGCCGCGGATGTTGTTGCCGTAGTCGAAGGTGACAGACCCGCGTCTCTGCATTTCCAGCATGGCCCGTACATGTTCGCCCATGGCCCGCATGGACTCGGTTATGTAGCGGTCGGGATCGGTTTGGCGCAGCTTGACGGCTTCGGCGAAGCTCATCCCGTTGGGCACGTAGCCGTTAAGTGCATCGTGGGCGGATGTTTGATCGGTAAGAACATCGGGCGTGACCCCGCGCTTGACCAGTTCGGGTAGCACGTCGGCACAATTGCCCAGCAATCCCACCGAGAGCGGTTTGCCTGCCTTCTTGGCCTCGTCGACCCATTCAAGCGCTTCGTCGAGGTTGTCCGTCCAGCGATCGAGATACTCAGTTTGGATGCGCCGATCGACGCGCGATTTGTCCACCTCGATGCACAAGCAGACGCCGTCGTTCATCGTGGCTGCCAAAGGCTGGGCACCGCCCATGCCGCCAAGTCCGCCGGTGAGGACGAACTTACCCTTGAGCGTACCGCCGAAGTGCTGCCGTGCGGCCTCGCCGAAGGTCTCATAAGTACCCTGGAGTATGCCTTGGGTGCCTATGTAAATCCAGCTACCGGCCGTCATTTGCCCGAACATGGTAAGTCCCATCGCCTCCAGCCGGCGGAACTCATCCCACGTAGCCCAGTGCGGTACCAGGAGTGAGTTGGCGATCAGAACGCGCGGCGCATCGGTGTGGGTCTTCACAATGCCGACGGCCCGGCCAGATTGAACGAGCAGGGTCTCGTCGTTTTCGAGTTCTTTGAGGGCGGCGACGATGCGGTCGAAGTCGGGCCAGCTCCTGGCAGCCTTACCGGTGCCGCCGTAGATGATCAGCTCGGCCGGCTTCTCGGCCACGTCGGGATCAAGGTTGTTCATAAGCATGCGCATGGCGGCTTCTTGCTGCCAGCCCTTACAGGTGATGCTGGTGCCGCGCGGCGCACGAACGGTCCGGGTAGTATCAACGGTTGGCGATGCAATGGCCATAATGAATTCCTAGACAAACACCTGCTGATGCCAAGGTCCCCGCTCCATTCCCCGTTGCGGGATTATAGACTTAGGCCCATGGGATCAGCAAGGTTGTAGAAAAGGCGGGAGGGTCAGCGCCGATGTCCGCTGAACAAAACCGTGGGATTACCGTTTGCGGGTGGCTTTCTCCAGGTTGTCGGCGATCCGCCAGCGCTGTTTCGATTCGGTCGATTGGATGTCGACAAGATCAGCGGCGGGTTGCTTTTCGGAAGCTCTTGCAGCCTGTTCGGAGATTGCGGAGCCCACCAGTCGGACACGGAAGCGGCACTCGCCGACCGTAATGATATCTTCGTTCTTAAGACGACAAAACCCGACGGGTGTATCGTTGACGAATGTATTGTTGCTGCTGAGCAGGTCGAAGATGACCGGATGGCCGAAGTAGCTGAGCAGCAAGGCGTGGACGCGTGACACGCGCGTGTCGGAGATGGCCACGTCACAGCCGTTGCGTCGCCCGATGATGCAAAGATCGCGGCTGGAACTCAGGATGCGACCGTTGGGCATTTGTTCAAGGGCCACAACGCGCGGCGACGGGTCGAGCCCGAAGGGATGAGCGTCGGCGTGGCCGCTGTGTGTCGGTTCTTTAATCTCGACGCGGAACTCCCAGTTGTGGATGGTCAGAAGATCACCGTCATCAAGTGGCTCGTGCTCCATGTTCAAGCCGTTTAACAAGGTGCCCTTCTTGGTGACCAGATCGATGGCCAGGATCCGCGAGCCGTCGTTGACAATGGCGGCGTGCACTGGAGCGACCCTGTGATGCCGCAGGTTCACCTTACACCCGGGGCGCGAACCGAGCAGCGTAACTACGCGGCGGCACGTGATTGACGTCTCGTCTTCCGTGCCGGGGCGAAGAACGAGGGAAAGACGCGGAGCTGCTTCGGCCACTATGAGGTTCGCTCGAGTTGCCTTGTCGCCTGCGGTCAAGAAATCGCTCCTCGTATGGATCGACGCGGAAACCAGCAAGCTAAGCACCGCTACGCAATTGGGCATCGACTGGCACAGCCGGATCCTCACCTTCCGTTACCAGTATAGTACCTTAGCCCAGTCGTTTCCAGGTCGGACGGTGCGCCGTCGTCGACCCGTACACCGTATTGTCGGCATCGGCGCGTAAAGCATCCGGCTCAACAATGAAATGACGCATCTTGTCGCTGAAGGTGTAACCCGGACACGGGGAGGGCAAAGCCTCCGAGGTTCCCCTATTTGCCTTTGTTATGCGGCTTTACCTTCAGATGTGCTCATCGGTCCTCGAGTTGGAGGTACTCGATCATATACTGATCGTAGGTTTGCTGGCCTTCCGACGTGCTCAACACCAGGCCTAGTTCGTTGATCACCTTTGTGCCCATGGCAATCCACTCCCGCCAGCAGGTTGTGCAGACATTCTCGAGGATCTTCTCCCCAAGCGGTCCCTTAAAAGGCTGCTTGCCCAACTGACCGCCGGGCCGGCCGCAGCGCGAACACTGGAATCCCGGCGTTGCGGCGCCCGCCATAGCTTCCGCCGGTCCCAAGGGCACCGTCTCTTTGAACGCGGGGACCGGAGCACCCCATTCGTCAAGCATCCCGGCCATTGCGTCGCGGGGCATGCGGTCGCCTTGGTCGTCGGCAACAGTGACACCGCGTGTCAGCACGTCAATTGCATCCTCGCGCCTACCTGTCTTGTGGAGAGCGTCGCCCAAAAGCTGATAGGCCTTGGACATTCTGGGGTTAAGCTCAACGGCCCGGGATAATGGCGTGACGGCATCCTCGAATCGGCCCACCTCGAGATAGGCCTTGCCCAGGCTAAAGTGGCCTAACTCGTTCTCCGGGTCCGCTTCGACCATCTGCCTGAATCGCGAAATGCGCGGATCTTCGTTCATTGTGGTCTCGTTTGTCCTTTGCTCTTAATTAGTGATGTTAGCTCTGCACCGCCGGTATCGTCCCCATCTCCCCAATCAACACTCACGGTCGCAGGAAGTATTCCATCAACTCGTGACCGGGGTCGACCTGCAAATCACTGGTGGCCGCCGCCGACTCGGAAAAGGGCCGGTTCAAGACGGTTGGGACGGCGTGTCCGGCAATGCAGAACGGTGGAGGCGTGCTGGTGTGGATCCGACGGCACACCGGCGTCGGATGGTCCGGCGCGATCATGATCTTCCACTTGTCATAGCCCCGGAGCTTCTCCAGCAGGGGGCCGACGATGTGTTCGTCGATACGCTCAATTGCCACCACCTTTTCACCTGCGTCACCCAGGTGGCCCGCTTCATCCGGGGCTTCGATATGTACAACAATCAAGTCGAACGATTCCAGAGCGTTCACCGCGGCGGTGCCTTTCGCGGCATAGTCTGTATCGAGATAACCGGTTGCACCGGGCACATCGAGCAGCTCCATACCGACGCTGCGCGCGATCCCACGAATCAAATCGACCGCCCCAATGACGGCACCGGACACGCCAAAGCGATCTGCGAACGACTCGAACGTTCGCGGCCTGCCATGTCCCCATAACCAGATGTCAGTGGCCGGGTTCTCCCCGAGATCGCCCCGGACCTGGTTCACGTCGTGCCGGGCCAGGATCGCCCGGGCGCGTTCCATGACGCTTTTTACCCACTCCGCCCCCGGCCCGTGCGGAAGGTACTCGGACACTGGCTCGTCGGGGAAATCGTGCGGCGGTGTGCACTGGGGGTCCAGGTTGGCTACGTTCGAGGCGATCATCAAATGGCGATATGACATGCCGCTGTGGAACTGGCACCGCTTGTCACCAATGTGTTGATTCAGATCGGCGATGAGCTGATCAGCCTCCGCCTGAGAGATATGCCCGGCGGTGAAATCCTTCATGGCTCCGTCGGTGATGGTGACCAGGTTGCATCGGAAGATCGTCTGATCGGGTCGGGTGTCGATTCCCCGAGCCACGGCTTCGAGTGGTGCCCGCCCGGTGTAGTCGACCCGTGGATCGTATCCGAAAAGGGTCAACGTGGCTACGTCGCTGCCGGGGCCGAAGCCTTCCGGCACGGTGACGACACGACCCTGTCGCCCATTCGTGGCAATCCAGTCGATGTTCGGTATCTTGGCTACTTCCAACGGCGTCCGCCCGTCGAGCTGATCCACCGGCTCGTCGGCGGCACCGTCAGGCAAGACAATCGCGTATTTCATGTGTGCCTCATCCGGCCGTAACCTCTGAGAGTCTACCGCATAGGTTCCTACAGGCCAAGCAAGCCTAGCGTGCCCGACCTGACCGATCACCTGACACTCTTGTTAGCTTGACTCTAAACGGAATCCAGCTTATAGGGCAAGCGATTGGCCCACCTCCAAGGCACGGCTTGTGTGGGCCTCCGCATAGAAGACATGGCAGTCCTCATCGACGGCCAGCGGGTCAGACGGCGGACATGGAATACTTAACATACTGTGGTAATAACATCATAAACGCCCGTCTGCCCCAAGGAGCCGAGATCCTGTATGCCCCGAGAGAGATTGCCGGCATAGGAAGGCGGCAGGTTCCGCATGCCGTTGCCAGCGCGTTTCAAAACCCGCTGGGCATGCCCCCCTTGGACAAGCTGGTGGGCAGCCCTTCCAGAGTTTTGATAGCGTTCGACGACAACTGTCAGCCGTTTCCGGAAACCTCAAAGCCGGATATCCGCCAACAGGCACTCGAAACCCTGCTGCCACTTCTCTATTCATATGGTGTTCAGCAGAAAAATATCCGGCTTGTCTGCGCCATAGCCTTGCACCGGAAAATGAAGAAGCACGAACTGGCCCGCATGGTCGGTCCCAGAATCATGAGGGAGTTCCACCCACAGCAACTCGACAACTTTGATGCAGAGGATCGAGAGAACATTGTTGATCTCGGTGAAACGGAAGAGGGGGAGCGAGTCCAAGTCTACAGAGACGTGGTCGAGAGCGATCTGGTAATTTACGTGGATTCGGTGCAAATCCCCCTCAATGGTGGCCATAAGTCCGTAGCCGTGGGACTCGGCACCTACGAGTCGATCTCGAATCACCATGACCCGAAAATGACGGCTGACGTTCCGCATGTCATGCAGCCGGATGACTCCAGGATGCATGAGTCCGTCGAGCGAATCAGCCGGGTCATACAAAAGCACAGTCGGATCATGGTGATGGAAGCGGCGATGAACAATGCCATATACCCGTTCCACCTTCGCTACCTCGCCAAGCCGAACAGGCGTTGTAACATCGTCGAGAGGTTTATGAAGGGGATCACACCCACGGCCATGGCCCTGACACCCGAGCCGGTCAGAAGAGTGCTCCTGCAAGGCATGAAAGGGGCCTACACTCCCATCGAGATCAATGCCGGGGCCATCGACGCCGTTCACGCCCGCACACTGGAGGCCATGAAGACTCAACTGGCGGTCTCCGTGCCGAGACAATATGACACTATGGTCTTTGGCCTGCCGGATCTGAGCCCCTATGCAGTGGGAGCACGCATCAACCCGGTTCTGGTCGTGAGCGATGTGCTGGGGTATGTGTTCAACTGGTTCTACAACAAACCGTTCGTGAAGCCGGGCGGCGTAGCCATCATTCTCAACCCGGTCTTTGAGGTTTTCCACGACGAATACCATGTGGCCTACAGGAAGTTCTACGAAGAGGTACTACCTGCAACAGCGGATCCCGCCGAGATGCGGGAGAGGTTCCAGGAGGAGTACGCCCGCGATCCGTATCTTATCGATTGCTACCGCCGACGATACGCACATCACGGCTTCCATCCCTTCACCGTCTGGTACTGGACGACGTATGCTCTGAAATACCTGTCCGAGGTGATCCTTGTTGGCCCCCCAAGCGACACTGTAGCCCGGCGCCTGGGCGTGTCCTGGTCACCCAGCCTGGAACATGCCCTGGACCGTGCCCGGGAGATTACCGGTGGCGACAACGTGGTGGCCTTGACAATCCCGCCGTTTTTCTACGTCAACGTGACTGACAGCTCCTGACAGAAGCGAGCTCCTTTAGCGGGTCGCATATCGTCCCAGGACTTTGTTGACGGCCTCGACTAGCTTTGAACGCGAGATGGAGAACTGGGCGGGTTGTTCTTCGAGCCATTTCTTGCGGTCAGGACCGACCTCCTTGGAGAGTTCCTCGCCGAGGCGAAGGTCTTTGATGGAGACTTCGCCTTTGTTTATTTCGTCGGAGCCCATCACTATTGCTACAGTCTTGCCGGTCGCGCTGGCATACTTGAACTGCTTGCCGATGCCCTGCTTGCCGACGTACAGCTCGGTGTTCATCCCGGCGGATCGCAACTCGGCTGCGATCTTCTGGTATTCGGCTGTCAAATTCCTGTCAAGACGGGTAACGAGAACTGCCGCAGTTGTAGCATCAATGTTGATCTTGCCCAACACTCGAAGGGCTGCAAGCAGCCGATCCACGCCGATCGACGAACCGGTGGCCGGGATCTTCTGACCAGTGAAGCGTTCGACCAGATCATCATATCGGCCGCCGCCGAAGACGCTGCCGAACTGCCGCCTGACTCCCTTGTCATCCATGATGTCGAAGGTAAGTACCGCCTCGAAAACCGGGCCGGTGTAATAGGTCAGGCCGCGTACGACAGTAGGATCAATTACCACGCGATCTTCGTCGAAGCCGGCACCGCCAAGAGCCTCGTCGATCCGGCGTAATTCCTCGACACCCTCTAGACCAACTTGGCTATCGCCGACGACCCTTTCCAAATCGTCACACACCACGGTTCGTGATTCAGCCTTTATACCTAGATAGTGCAACACTATGTCGATCTGGGGGGGCGCGAGGCCGACACCGGGTGTGAAGTCACCCGACTCATCGCGCCGGCCCAGGCCTAGGAGACCTTTGACGCCGTCGAGTCCGACTCGGTCGAGCTTATCGATCGACCGCAGAATATTCAGAGAGGCCTGCGGCGGGACTTCGCCGCGCCTGGCGACATTTTCCAGGACCCCGCTTAGTACCTTGCGATCGTTGACCCGAACGATGTAATCGCCCCGATTGATCCCTAAAGCCTCCAGCGTGTCGCACATCACCATGCAACACTCGGCGTCGGCGAGCATGGACGCAGTGCCGACCGAGTCGAAATCAAACTGGTAGAACTCGCGGAAGCGATCCGGGCCGGGCTTCTCCACGCGATATACCGGACCCACCTGGTAGCGCCGAAACGGCAGCGGCAAATCCTGTAGGTTCATAGCCACAAAGCGCGATAGCGGTGCGGTCAGGTCGTAGCGCAGGGCAATCCACTCGTTGTCCTCGTCTTGAAACGCATAGATGCCACCGTCGGGCCGATCCGCCTCCGGTAAGTACTTGCCCAGAACGTCCACGTACTCCAGGGCCGGGGTCTCCAGCGGGACGAACCCGTACCGCTCGTAGACCTCGCGAATCTTGGCGATCATGCGGTCCCGGGCGAACACATCAGCCGCGGTGATGTCGCGGAAGCCCTTTAGCCGCCGCGGAATGGTGCGGTCTGTCTTCTGCGCTTTGGCCATCCGGCCTTCTCCCGTTGAACCTTGCGGTCAGTCAGTCTAGTCATGGGACAACGGATGTCCACCCTCGATGATGTAAACGCTTCGTCTGCCGGGAATTCAACTCATCGTAGCCAGTGACCGTCTGCCGACCGATTGCGGAATTGGGATGGTTCGCGCAGGGCATCGGCGTTAAGGGAATCGCGGGTTTGATGTTGCGATACACCGACGCTTGCGTACAATCCGGTGTTGTGCGCGGCGGCTGTAGCGCTTCCGGCTTACAGCTTCAGACCAGTCAACGAGATTACATTGCAGCGCCGCATGATATTCGTCTGGTACTGACGGAGACCTCTCATGCACGTTCGCCGGTCGGGCAACTTGGCAATTATACTTGCGCTCATGCTGTGCACGGGCCTGTGCGGTGCCGGCGGCTGCGAGCGTGAGGAGACCACAAGTCCGCATACCGGTTCCGCCTCCCCAAGCGGCAAGGCTGACCGAGCCATTCCCGCGTGGGCTTACGATGCACGGTGGTATCAGATCGCTGTTCCCCGATTTTACAACGGTGATCGGTCAAACGATCTGGAAAGGACGTTACCGTGGACCACCGAGTGGCCGCTGCGAACCGGCACAACCGGCAAGACCAGCGAGCTAGACATGTTGCCATACGGCGGCGATCTGCAGGGCATTCAAAAGCGCTTGGCGTACCTCGAGGAGCTCGGCGTCAACGCCCTGTATCTTACCCACATCTTCCAAGGCAGCACGCAAGGGCAGTACGACAAGGTCGATCTGCGGCACATCGATGACACTCTGGGCGTCAAGGGCAGCCTGGCACAGGTTACTGGCGAGACGGATGACCCGGCGACGTGGAGGTTCTCCGTGAGTGACCACGTTTTTCTTGACCTCCTAAAGAGCGCCCATGAACACGGTTTTCGTGTCGTCGTCGAGGTGGTTATCAACAAGGATACGGCAAAAAAGCGCCTGCCCGAGATCGTTAGACGATGGATGGATCCCAACGGCGACGGCGAGACTTCCGACGGCCTGGACGGATGGGCCCTCCGCGAGCCTGGCGGAAGTCACTCGGTGCTATCGAGAGCGTGGCGGGAGCACGTCAAGAAGATCAATCCCAATGCGGTCCTGATCGGTGATGTAGGCGACCACAAACAGTTGGTTAATCGCTTCGAGTTTGATGTGCTTGTGGCGTACGAGGCCGGTGACGCTATCCAGCGCTTCTTCGCGAGCACAACGCCGACTTATAGATTGAAGGACTTCGTCGATGACTTGACCGCGATGCAGGTACCCGGTGGGTCTGAACGAGCCCTTGCCGTGCTTACGCCGCTGGGCGGTCCCTACACCGGTCGCCTTCTCCCCGCACTATCAGCCCCGGCGAATAGACCCGTCAGCGAGGCACGCGCCCTGTGGCACCTCGCCACGGTAGTCCAACACTTCGTCACCGGCACTCCGATAACGTATTACGGAGAGGAAGTGGGTATGCATGGCGGCAAGGGGCCGCTGAGCCGGGCGCCGATGTGGTGGAGGGACCTACCCGACTCCACGTCGAGGGCTACGGACTATCGCGGCGAGTTCGCCTCGCTTGTTCGCTGGCTGCACGTGCGGCGCGGCATACAGAAACCGCTTCGGCGCGGGGGGTTTCGTCCGGTCCTTTTGGACGAGGATCGCCGATTATTCGCCTTTGCCCGCACCATGCCGGATGACGAGGTGATCCTGGTGGTGAACTACGGGAGCGGCAAACACAAGGTAACGCTGCAGGCCGGCAAGCCCGGCCAAATGGTCGGCGTGCTCAGCCCGCAGTTTGGCCGGTTTGCACCGGGGAAGCGGTCCGTCCGGCAACCCGGCCAACCGGGCGGGACCTATATTCAGCCGCTCCGCACCGGTGGTAGCCGGCAATACGTCGATACCGGCGGACACATCCGCTTTTGGATCAACCCCAAGTCAGTCCGAATTATCCTGGTGAGCGAGCCACCGTAGTCGCGAGTGTCACCAGGGCGCAACGAGGACCTGCATCCCCATTGACCCGGCTGGGCCGGATTGCAATGATTTATTTTGGTGAGAGTCGGTGCGCGTCTCTTGCCCATAACCATGCTTCTGGGGGTTGACCGATGAATGCCGCGCGTAGGACCGTGCTTGAAGCCTTGATCCTCGGCGTTGTCGGTGTGGTCGTGGCAATTACTGCGAATGCCGTCCGAGCGTCGGGGTCCATCAAGTTCTCAAAGAACTACTTCGACAAGGGCACTGGACGTGTAATGGCTGCCAGCTTGGAGAAGCCCGCTCGCTCGGACCTTCTTTCGCCGGAGGCAGCGCGCGGGATTTCGTCGGATTGCTTACACGATTCAAGTGATACGTCGGCTCAAGCCCCCGACCGCGAGCAGCAACACACTTATCAGAAAGTGACGTTCGATCAGGTAGTGGCGATCTTCAACGATCCTAACACGGCCGTGGGTGGTAATGTTTTCGTGGACGCCCGCAACGATCAGGAGTACGAGGCGGGCCACATCCCCGGCGCCATTCAGGCCGACCATTATCGGCTCGAGGACTACGTCGACATGCTCCTTGATCATGCCGAGTCGGCCGAGAAGATCATCGTGTACTGCAACGGCGGGGATTGCGAAGACAGCATCTTCTTGTGCTCGGATATGTTGGACTTCGAGATTCCCTGCGACAGGTTGTACCTCTACCCCGGCGGGTGGCAGGAGTGGGCGGATAAAGGGATGCCGGTGGCCAAAGGGCGGGAATAAAACTGATGGCTGTGAGCAAGTCCATCATAAGGCGTGCCGACGAGAGCGGCGTTCCCTTGCTGCTGGTCAGGCTGGTTCTGGGCGGCTTGTTCATCTACATGGGGGCGATGAAGATTGCCGACCCGGTAGACTTCTTGCGGATGATACGGGCCTACGGAATAGCCCCCGAGACACCGCCGTATTTGCTCAACGGCATCGCCATCGTCCTGCCCTGGCTGGAGGTTGTCTGCGGTATCGCCCTGGTCTTGGGGTTGTGGGTGCGTGGTGCGACGGCCCTGATAGTGATTATGCTTTTGGCGTTCACGCCGGTGGTGCTCATGCGGGCGTTGCAGATCCACAGCGCTGAGGGAACGCCTTTCTTCAAGATCACCTTCGATTGCGGGTGTGGTACGGGCGTGGAGATCATCTGGATTAAGCTGTGCAAAAACACCGGGCTGTTTCTGCTCTCGGTTCTTGCCTTGCTATCGAGATCTCGCCGTTTTCGCCTGACGGCGCTCATCGCTTGAAGCACGTTCTCCCGTGGAAGGCATATTTGCTTAGCCGATTGTTGACGACGACTACTTGCCACACGAACTTGCACGCCGTTACACTGTGATCCGGCAATAGTACGTTCTAACCGAGCCGCAGGCTTTAGCCTGCGCGGTCTCTCGAACGCCAGCGATGTGCTTTTCGATTCGCGAGAATCTGCCCGGTCAAGGCTCCACGCCTTGGCCACCCTCCTCGACGGAGGTCGGTAAGCCATGACGCCCAGCGCGCCGCAGAGTCAAGACGCGTCAATCGGTTCACCCTCAGGTGATCCGGCCATGTCGCTCACCTTCGCCCTGCAAGCCCTCGCCCACGATGCGGGCTACAAGATTGACCACGACGATCTGAACGCCGCGTTGGGCCTGTCCTGGATGACTACGGCTGTAGAGGGTGAGGGTGATTTAGCCCGCTGGCCGATGTACGCCCGTGATGCGTTTCTTGCTGAGACAGGTCGGCTGTTCGGAATGGTCATCCGGGACATCCACCCACCCGAAGCGGCCCGCGGACTAAGCGGACTGGCCGAGTTCCAGCAGCATTTCGACGCCAGCTATCGCCCGCTGATCCTCGAAGCTTTGGAGCACAATCAGCCTGTGCTTGCTTGGCAAGGTTGGCCCGGCGATCGAAGCATGTTATGGGGCATCATCAAGCGTTCATGCGACGGCGGCGTCGGTTTTGCAGGGGTAGTCGGCCGGCCAGAGGCCGTGTCCGCACCGGGCGATCCGGTGCCCCTTGAGGGTCCACCCGTTCAGCTTTACGTGGTGGAGACGATCACGCCGGCAGAGCCCGACCCCAATGAGCTGCTGGAGTTCGCACTAGATCACGCCCGCCGCGTGCTGGGCAACGCGCTGGAAGGCCGCTTTGGTGTCGTCACAGGCCCGGCGGCCTTCGATGCGTGGATCGCACGCTTGGAGGACGAAGAGGCGTATGTTACGGACGGCCCCGGGCTCAGGCAGGGGCATATGCTGCTCGCGGCCTCGGTAATGGCAGCGCACAATTCGGCAATCCGTTTCCTCAAATCGCGGCTTGCCCGAGGTACGGATCAGGAACGCTCACTTATCGAAGCAATGATATCATCATGTCACTCGGTTATTGCCGCGCTTGGCGAGGCCATCGATCTCGCAGCAGCCGAAGAGTCAATCTCGACGTCGGCGGGCCGGGTGAAAGTCGCCGGCAAGCTCGCCTGCGCTCGAGACGCCGCGACACAGATGTGGACCGCGCTGCAAACGTCTTGACCACACACCGGTAACCATGTAGGTTACCAGGCCGTCTTAGAACGTCCGTTGTGGATGACGGGACGGGAGTTTGGCCTACGGGCGCGGGGCGGTAGGACCCTTTACCAAACGCTGGAACTCACAGCGCAATACAGATCAATTTGGAGTGGTTGGCAATGGCAGTACGAGTTGGGATCAACGGCTTTGGAAGGATCGGACGGCTGGTATTTCGGGTGATGGCTCAGCGGCAACAGGAATTTGAGGTGGTGGCCATCAACGACCTCAGCGATCCCGTGACGCTCAGACAATTGCTCAGGTATGACTCGGTGCATGGGCGCTTCGACGGGCAGGTGGAGGCCAGGGACAACGCCCTGATCGTCAACGGGCGTCAGATCAAGGTGCTCAGCGAGCGGGCCCCGGCGAAACTGCCGTGGGGTCAGCTCGGCGTAATGGTCGCCCTCGAATCGACCGGCATGTTCAGCACGCGAGACGGTGAAAAGGGCGGCTATGGCGATCACTTAAAGGCCGGTGCGAAGAAGGTGATCCTCAGCGCCCCGGCCAAGGACGATCCCGACCTGATGGTGGTGCTCGGGGTCAACGACGATCAACTGACCACGGCGCACAAGTGTATCTCCAACGCGAGCTGCACGACGAATTGCCTGGCCCCGGTGGCCAAGGTGTTGCACGAGTCCTTCGGAATGGTTGAGGGCCTGATGACGACCGTGCACGCTTATACCAACGATCAACGGGTCTCCGATCTGGTTCACAAGGATCCGCGTCGAGCCCGGGCAGCGGCGATCAACATCATCCCGACCACTACGGGCGCGGCTCGTGCGGTCGGTAAGGTGATTCCCGATCTGAACGGCAAACTGAACGGATTTGCCCTTCGCGTCCCGGTGGCTAACGGGTCGGTTGTCGACCTGGTGACGACGCTGAGAAAATCCGTGACCGCCGAGGAAGTCAACACCGTGCTGAAGAACGCGGCCGAGGGGAGGCTCAAGGGCATCCTTGAATACAGCGAGGACCCGCTGGTCAGCTCCGACATCATCGGTAATCCACATAGCTCGATCGTCGACGCGGGAAGTACCATGACCATGCCGGTTAGCGGCGGGAACATGGTGAAGGTCATTGCGTGGTACGACAACGAGTGGGGCTATGCGGCGCGGACCGTGGACCTGATCGCCAAGGTCGCCGCGATGTAGCGTCTCGCAAATGGGCCGGTTGATACGATGAGTCCGGATCGCCGCCGGTATTTGCCGTCGTGGGCGTATCGGACGGGTTATAAGTCATGGCTCGTTCACGTTATGCTTCTTGGGTCGAACCATGAAGAAGACCATTGAAGATGTTGATGTTCGCGGGAAACGCGTGCTTGTTCGCCTTGACCTGAACGTACCGCTTGATGACCAGCGGCGGATTATGGACGATCGCCGCTTGCGCGCCGCCCTGCCGACCGTGAAACGCCTAATGGAGCGTGGCGGGCGGTTAATTCTGATGAGCCATCTAGGAAGGCCCAAGGGCGTCCCGGACGATCGCGTCAAGTTCTCGCTTGCAGCCGTCGCGAGCCGGCTCAGTGAACTGCTCGGCAAGCCGGTCAGGTTGGTAAGCGACTGCGTCGGCGGCGCGCCGAAAGCAGCCATAGCTGAGCTGGGAAACGGTGAGGTCTGCGTTCTGGAGAATTTGCGCTTCCACGCGGCGGAAACGATCAAGGATAAGAAAGCTGCCGAAGATGCTTCACTGCGAGAGCAGAAGGAAGCCTTCGCGGGTCAGCTTGCCGACCTCGCAGATGTTTACGTGAATGACGCGTTTGGGACCTGCCACCGTGACAACGCCAGCATGCTGACCGTGCCGCGGCTTATGGAGGGAAAGCCCCGCGTTGTAGGGTATCTGGTGCAGCGTGAGCTGAAGTTCCTCGGTGAGGCAGTCTCGGACCCGGCCCGGCCCTTTGTGTGTGTGCTCGGTGGTGCCAAGGTGTCGGACAAGCTCGGCGTGATCCGCTCGCTGCTCACAAAGTGCGACACGATCTTGATCGGCGGGGCCATGGCGTATACGTTCCTTGCGGCTGACGGAACGGGCGTCGGCAAGAGCCTTGTGGAACCTGACCTGCTCGAAACGGCAAGAGACCTGCGGAGAGAGGCAGGCGAGCGCCTCAGGCTGCCTGTTGATTCCGTCGTTGCGACCGAAATCAAAGAGGGTGTCGCCACGGAGCTGTGCGAAGGGGCGATCCCAGACGATTGCATGGGATTAGACATCGGCCCCAAGGCGATCGCGGCCTACAAGGACGTGATCGCATCCGCGAAAACCATCGTCTGGAACGGGCCGATGGGTGTATTCGAGACCGCTCCGTTTGATGCCGGGACCACGGCAATCGCGGTGGCCATTGCGGACGCGACGCAGCGCGGTGCGGTCACCATCATCGGCGGGGGCGATAGCGCAGCCGCAGTTGACAAGGCAGGTGTGGCTGATCGGGTCACCCACATCTCAACCGGCGGCGGCGCGTCGTTGGAGTTTCTGGAAGGTAAGTCGTTCGCCGCAATAGAGGTCCTGGACGACGCATAATGGAAGGCCGTACGACCATCGAACCGAATTCCTCGCCACCGTCGTCTTTCCGGCTTGCGAGTCCGAAGGTGCGCATGGCACCGTCGTTGTTGGCGGCGGACTTTGCGCGGCTTGAGGAGCAGGTTGCAGCCGTCGAATCGGCCGGGGCGACGATGCTGCACCTGGACGTGATGGACGGCCATTTCGTGCCCAACATCAGCTTCGGGGTCCCGGTGATCGCATCGCTGCGCAAGTGCACGAAGCTTTTCCTGGACGGGCACCTGATGATCACGGAGCCCAAGCGATATGCCGAGGCGTTTGTCAAAGCCGGCTGTGACCACATCACGTTTCATATCGAGGCCACCGAGCCGCGGGCGGAATGGAATCCCGATCTATCGGGAGCCCGCGCGGACACGGACAGTCCGCAAAGTGTCGTCGAACATATCCGTGGTCTCGGTGTCTCGGTGGGGGTGTGTCTGAATCCCAGTACGCCGGTCAGCGCCATCGAACCGATCCTCGGTCTAGTCGATATGGTACTGGTAATGAGCGTCTGGCCCGGGTTTGGCGGTCAGACCTTCATGAAAGAGGTACTCCCTAAGGTGACCGAACTCCGCCAACGACTTGCTGGCCATCAGCGTCTTCAAATCGACGGTGGGATCGATCCCCACACAATCGGCGAAGCGGCCGCAGCAGGGGCGGACACCTTGGTGGCGGGCTCGGCGATTTTCGGCACACCCGATCCGCCGGCAGCCATGAAGCGACTGCACCACCTGGCACTCGAAGCGGCTACAGAAGACCGGCGCCGCTGAGCATACCACCTGCACCATGCCCCATTACACCCGCGCTGGACGGAACGCGGGAATGTAAGGCTCCCTCGGAGCTCCCGTGCCTGTGTGTTCATCCGAATCTTGGATTTGACAGAGCTCCAGATCGGGTGTATACTATGTTATACGAGGTATCAAACCATGAGATTCGACCGGGAATTGCTCAAGGGCACCACAGAGACGTTCCTACTGGCCGCCCTGGCGGGAATGCCCTGCCACGGCTACCAGCTTGTCGAGCAGCTTAAACGCCGGAGCGACGGGATCTTCGAGCTCGGCGAAGGTACGATCTATCCCCTACTCTACAAACTTGAAGCCCGGGGCTGGATCAAGGGCCAGTGGGACGCCGATACTGGGCGACGGCGCCGGCGCGTCTATCGCATCACGCCTCGCGGGCGTCGACAACTTGCCCAGCGAGCGCGGCAATGGGAGGAGTTGGTGCGCGGAATGACCCTGATCCTGAAAGGAGCGGCTCATGCATGAAGACTCAGACATCGAGAGTTGGATTGCCGCCATGTTGACCGGAAGCGGTCTGCCGGTGGAGCGCCGGGCGGAAGTCGCGGACGAGCTGCGCGGGCACATTCAGCAACGTATCACAGCGTACCGCGACGCCGGCCTGTTGGAGGAGCAGGCGATCGAAGGCGCATTGGCCGACTTCGGTTCGCCCCAGGTGATCCGCGGCCAGCTCCGCCGGCAGCAGCGGGCGCTGGATCGGCGTCACGCTCTTTCGGAGCTGCGTCGGCACACCCGGTGGTTCCTGGCTGTGTGCGGCCTCTTTGCTACGGCTGCCGCGATCTTAGCGCCGGGGCCTCCGCTTACCCGATGCCTTGCCGGCGCGTGTCTCTTTGCCGTATTGTTGACTACCGGGTCTATTGCCACGTATTTTGCGAGCCTGGCTGAATGTAAGGTCAAACACCGGCTGCCTCGCCCGGAACATCACTTCGCCAGGAGCTGCCTCCGATGGATGGCAGTCGCCGCCTTGTTCCTGGCGGGCACACTGCTCTTTGGGCCGGTCATGGTCGGCATCGCCGGTTATCTCGGCCAGAACAGCCTGTTCCAATCGATCCTGTACCGGGCGCCGGAGGTCGTCGAAGGTGCCCCGTGGCTGATCTGGTACAACATCGGCGTCGCCGCCCTCGAGTCGCCCATCCGCAGCTTCGTCGTCCCTTTCTTCATGGTGCTCGGGGCTGCCCTGCTCATCACCCTCTACGAGCGTTCGCGATGTGTCGACGGGCAAACGACGTTCGTGGGAGATTAGGACGCCACTTGGTCAACGGTTCACCCATATCGGTTCCTCGCCCCGAAGACATCCCGTGCACAACGGTTGTCTGTGTAAACAGGGCGCCCAGCCCGGGACGATGAGCACAATAAGCTGCGACGAGTGGGTTTGTAGGTCGGTCAGCGCGTACGGCGGCTGACAGCGCAGACAGCGAGGCCCGAAACAGGTAAGATCATCACGTCCGCCGCTTGCAGGAAGGATGAGGCGGGCCTCTATTTTGCGTACTGGAGTGATCACCGATGGCTCAGGACAAGGTGGACGTTCCTGCGGGTCTATGGAGCCGTTGCGAGAGCTGCGGGCACATGCTCTACGAGAAGGAGGTGGCCGAGGCCCTCTTCGTATGCCCGGAGTGCGGCCATCACCGGCGCATCGATGCTCGAACGCGGATCGAGCAGCTTGTCGATCCGGGCTCCTTAGAGGAGTTCGGGGCGGACCTTAGATCGACGGATCCGCTGAAATTCAAGGATCGGATGCCCTACAAGGAGCGCCTCAAACGCGAGCAGGGCAAGACCGGCGAGCTTGATGCCGTCGTCGTGGGGCGGGCGTTTATCCGCGGGCGGGCCGTCATCCTCGGCGTTATGAACCCTTCCTTCATCATGGCGTCGATGGGCGCCGTGGTTGGGGAGAAGGTGACCCGGGCGATCGAGCGGGCCACCGAGGAGAACCTGCCGCTGGTGATGGTGACGGCCTCGGGCGGGGCCCGCATGCAGGAGGGGATGGTCTCGCTCATGCAGATGGCCAAGACTGCCGCGGCCCTGGCGCGTTTGGATGAAGCGGGTGGGCTGTACATCGTCGTGGCTACTGATCCGACGACGGCCGGTGTCGCAGCCAGCTTCGCCAGCCTTGGCGATGTTATCCTGGCGGAACCCAAGGCGATGATTGGATTTGCCGGGCCGCGAGTCATCGCAAACACGATCAACGCCGAGCTGCCCGAGGGTTTCCAAAGATCCGAGTTCATGCAGGAGCACGGCTTCGTTGACCGCATCGTTCCAAGGGGTGAGCTTCGTCAGGAAATCGCTCGGATCATCGACTATTGCGGCAAATAAGGATCACATCAGCAATAAGAAGGGGGCCGGGCGCGGAGCCATCCTGTATTTCCCCAAGGAAGCGTGGTATAATCTACAGTTGCCAGCTATCGAAGTAGCCTCGACCGTGGATCAGGGAGTCATTCGGGAGGGACGATGTGGCAATCGACGCGATCATTAGAGCACAATTCAAGAGCGAGTCCGAGGCTAACAAGAGTGTTCAACAGGTTCTTGATCCCAGACCGGGCGATGATCTCTACGGCCTCCCGATCCCATTAAAGCGGGTTGCCCCCGGTACGTACATATGTGCTCGGGGCGACGACGGGGATGCGATGCTCACGATCAAGACCCTGATGGGGCTTATAGACACTCATGCGGACTCTCTCGTGTTCCTCTCTGTTACGGTGGCGAGGCATGGGGACAATGAACCATGACGGAACGATCGGGTGGTTGAGCGGTTGCCAACACAGTCGGTTCCCCTGGGTGGGTATTGATCCAGCCACCGCTTCTTTCGGGAGGCGATAACGAAGATGATGACGAAGCATCCACTTGTAATCGTCCTGCTTCTGATCACAGGATGTGGTTCTGGTCTGGGGTCTCCAGTTGCTGAGACACGGCAGACGCCTCCGGAGGCGGAGGTTCCTTCCGAGGGCAGGGATCAACGCCTCGATACTGACACTGATGGGGTCCCTGACCTCGACGATGATTGTCCCGGTACGCTGAACGGAGCTGCGGTCAATGCCAACGGCTGTGCCCTCAGCCAACTCGACACTGATGGCGATGGCTTCTCGGATGACGCGGAGATCAACGGCATCACTGGCACTGATCCGTCTGACCCAACCGACAACCCAGCTAACGTGCGAGATTCAGACGGTGATGGCTGTTCGGACTTCGATGAATCGAACTTCGTCGGGTTCTGCGATAACAATCCTAACAGTCGTGACACGGATGGCGATGGGCTTCTCGACTTTGAGGAAACCTTGATAGGAACCGATCCGAGTGACGCAGACACCGATGATGACCGACTGTCCGACGGAGTAGAGGTCGTTATCGGGTTCGACCCGCTGGCTGACGACTGGGACCAAGACGGGCTCGATGATTTCGACGAATGGAGCTACGGTACAAACCCCAATGTTTCTGACACAGATGCCGACCTTCTCGACGACGGCGAGGAGGTCAACGTTCACGGAACAGATCCTCTGCTCTGGGATACGGACTTGGACGGTCTTTTTGACGGCCTTGAGCTGAAGGAATACAATGGTTCGGACCCCCTGAATCCCGATACGGACGGGGACGGTTTTCTTGACGGCGAAGAGTGGCCGCTAGGCCTTGACTTGCTTGAACCGAATCCGACTGGGTCTATAGTCGAGGTTTACTGTTCAGATTTCGTGCTGGCTCAGAGCGGTGCCATTGTAGGGGTGTTTGAAATAACGCCATTCTTCTTCGGGGGTTTTCCGCCTGGCTTCTTATCAGGCGACCGCGTTGCATTTTCCTCAGAACCTGTCGCAGGTGCCCCGATCGGCGCCATTCGAGTGAATCTCCGGACCCTAGAGACTGGCTTCACGAGGTGGCGGGGTATCCCCAGCGGAGAGGGGGGACGAATAGTCGCATTCCGTGAAAGTCTTCTGTCAATCGAAATCATTCTCGACAACGGATTGGCATGGGAAGTGAATCCCATCTCGAATGACGTGAGTCAGATCCTCGACTGGTTCACTGGGGACGATGTGGTCGTGACCGGAGAAGTCTTCGAGGATGTTCTTCTGTCCCGTATGCTCAACAAGAGAGCGTGCGAGATCGTGTTGGTCTCATACCGGCCCTAGCCACTCACTTCGGTCCAGAATCCGTCCGATTGCCTTATGTGTCCGCCGTCGGGACATAGGGTCGGGATAAGAAAGGGGTTGGGAGTCGATTCGAGCGGATCAATGCCGCGGAAAGACCCGAGAATTCACACCCGACCGCCGTTTCGACCTACTCTTCACGTGCGCGACTGTCGGCGACGTTATCCTTGCGGAACCCAAGGCGATGATTGGATTTGCCGGGCCGCGAGTCATCGCAAACACGATCAACGCCGAGCTGCCCGAGGGTTTCCAAAGATCCGAGTTTATGCAGGAGCATGGGTTCGTTGACCGCATCGTTCCAAGGGGTGAGCTTCGTCAGGAAATCGCTCGGATCATCGACTATTGCGGCAAATAGCAATCGACTCTTACCGGCCGCCGTTCCACGATACACCTCAAGCAGTTGTGCGCAGCGCAGTTACAGAATTCCAAAAGTATTCTTTTGCTTTGAGCCGATCATTCGTATAGAAAACGGTCAACTGTCAGTCGTTAGCGAACAACCATCATCGGTTAGTGATGAGGAGTGAGAGGCTGTTCCTGGCGTCGACCCCTGGGGCGGTAGGTGGACTGTTCTTGTGGGCTGGCGGCTCTGGCAGGTGAGAGTGTGTTGGCCCTGGCGCGGGACTCATGAATCAGCGAACAAGGATGTTCAGAACGCTGGGGTGTCTGGCGGGGGCCATGACCGGCACTTCGGCCCTGCTGGCGTGGATGGATCCCTCACCGCCTATCCCCATGGAAACGCTCCCGTTTGATGAGGTGCTTCGTTTAGCCCACTCGGTTGTCGCTGATGATGGTGTGATCCGTAGCGGCAAGTGGCGCAACATTGAGATTCTTGCCGGTCCCGTATCGGGCGATTCCCCACCGTTCCTCACCGCTGTTGCCGGCCCCGCTAAGTATGATTTTCTTGTCGACTTTGAGGGTCGACCAAGCCGCACGACCCGTTGGACACAGCGGCAGCTTTCGGCGGACCGGCGACACACAGTCACGATACAGGTGGCCCGTTGGCAGGAGCATCAACTCATGACGCGGGCTCAATGGCGTTGCGTCCGGGCGCTGACTGCGGCCCTCCAGGAGGTGATCGTTCCTCAAGGAACTCCGCTCCCGGTCTATCTGCACGAAGAATGGGCAAGAACATACGGCGATGAGGCGGGCATGCTCCTGGACCTCGCGCCGTTGGATCACGTCGTCCGCTGAGTGCTACCTGGCCGGATCGGTACCACATCGTGCAAGTGCCAACGTGCGCACCACCATTATTCGTGGTTGCGAGATTGTCAATTGCCGCAAGGCCAGACGATCTGGCGTTGTTTTGCGGCATCCGCAGGTCTGTCCAAAGCCCCGCCGACCCGTTGCGCCCCGAGACATGATGCCCTCCACCACGCGCCATACAGGCCAAACAGCATGACATGAGTCTATCTCGGGGCTGTCGTCACAAGCTGTGACGATGTATGATTATCCTGCATACCGCTATCCTGCAGCGGTTCTGATCGCAAGGTCATCTAGGCGCGAGTGGAAGGAGATGTGTGGCATGTCGGTCCAATTGTGTATATCCCTTGTGTCAGCGTTGTGCGCCCCAGTGGTAGCCGGCGCAACCCCCGGCGATCCGAACTTCCCTCTCCAGTGGGGCCTCCACAATACCGGTCAAGCGGTGGACGGACAGCCCGGCACCGCAGGAGCCGACGTGCGGGCCCTGGAGGCATGGGGCATACATGCCGGTACCTCGTCGGTTGTCGTGGCCATCGTCGGTCGCGGAATTGATCCCCACCCGGAGTTCGCCGACCGGCTACTCGAAGGACATGCAACCGTCGGTGACCCGTTTGACACGTTGGATTCCTGTCCGCACGACACCCACCTGGCTGGGATTATCGCCGCCGCAACCGGCAATGGTGCCGGTATTGCCGGGTTGAACGGCCGCGCTTGGCTGCTGCCGGTGCGTGTTTTGGATGGTTGTGTTAACGGTACGGAATCGTCCACGGCGGAGGGAATCCGGTGGGCTGTGGATCACGGCGCCGACGTCATCCTCGCAGCCGTACAGTTTTATCAGGGCACCGACGAGCTTGCAGATGCCGTCGCATATGCAGCGAGTGGCGACGTGGTGGTCATCGCCCCCGTTGGCAGTGCTGGTAACAACGAGGTGGCCTTCCCAGCCGCGTTCGACGGATGCCTGGCGGTATCAGCCACGACGAATCAGGACACGTTGTCGGACGCCTCTAACTACGGGTTAAAGGTCGATCTGGCTGCACCGGGTCAGGACATCTGGTCGACCTGGACGGACGGTGGGTATGCATATCAACAGCCGGCGAGGGACACGGCTTCGGCGTCAGCGTTTGTGGCCGGCGTGGCGGCGCTTCTGCGTTCATACGCGCCGCAGCTCAGTGCGTCCTCGGTAAGCCAGTTCCTGATCGATTCCGCCGATGACGTGGGTGACCCAGGTTGGGACATGTACTTCGGGGCCGGGCGGGTCAACACCGGACGTGCCCTGGAGATTGCACCGCCTCCGGTCTTGCGCTTCGAGCACGTCGAACCGCTGCCGGCAGCGATTCCCCCCGGTGTGACAAGCTCATTTGTTGTTCGAATCGCCGGTGGGGGCGAGACGGTGGTGGCCAACTCCGCCTACTTGTTCTACCGAAGCGATTCGGTGGAGTTCTCGTTGCGCTCGCTGTTTCCCTTGGACCGCGACCTGTTTGTTGTCGAGCTGCCTGCTGTCGCGTGCGAGTCGACGCTCGAGTACTATCTTACGGCGAACGGCAATCGCAGGACGCCGGTTACCGATCCGCTGGACGCACTGGCCCGGCTGCACTCTGCCCGTGCTATCCACACCGAAATACTATTCGACGACGATTTCGAACAAGATCGAGGGTGGGAGGTGGTGGCCGAGGGCGGCGAAGAAACAACGGGTACATGGACCCGCGTAGCTCCGATCGGAACATCCGCCCAACCTGGCTACGACTACACGCCCGACGCTGGACTATTCTGCTTCGTTACCGGTCAGCACTTTGGCGATAACGATGGGAACAACGACGTCGATGGTGGCCCGGTGCGACTGCTGTCGCCCGTCATCGAATTGGACGCCGCAGACGTTGAGGTCAGCTACACGCGGTGGTTCCACTGCTCCGGCGTAGGCCAGGAAGATTTCTTGACGGTGGAGCTGTCGCGCGACGGTGGTGTGACTTGGACTACGGTCGAGACCACTGCATCGACGCACGCGTGGGTACACCACAGCTTTCGCCTGAGCGAGTTTCCGGAAGCTGTGGGTGATCAACTGCGTGTTCGCTTCTTCACAGAGGATGCGGGCAACGACTCCTTGACCGAGGCCGCCATCGACGAGTTCCGTGTGCGTGCCCTCCGCTGCTCGATCACTCCGGGCGACGCCAATCATGACGGGATTGTTGATCGGTTTGATTACGGGCGAATGATTGATTGTTGGACCGGCCCCGCCCGCCAGTCTCCGGGTGGCTCATGTTCCCCACTGGACTTTGACCGCGACTACCATGTGGATCTCACAGA
Organism: Planctomycetota bacterium; assembly: GCA_030616775.1. Taxonomy (GTDB): domain Bacteria; phylum Planctomycetota; class Phycisphaerae; order UBA1845; family UBA1845. The sequence goes on along the minus strand of JAUWWQ010000058.1, from coordinate 4,067 downwards.
CTATCAGGCGTTTCAACGTGCCTTCGGACCGCCCTGAACAAGACGTAGGTCGGGCTCCGCCCGACGCCCACCCGTTACTCACCGGTAACGCCCGGCAGGTCTACGGGTGACGCCCCAGGCCAATTCGGGTCGAGCCAGCCGAGTTGAACATGCCGGTGAAAGCTCGACCATGGCCAGTGACGCGGTTCCCTCGCCAATCCGTGTTTGACAGGATTGAGGTGGATGTAATCGCGGTGGCGAAACCAGTCCGCTTCGTCGCGTATGCGGTGTTCCCAGTACCGGGCTTGCCAAACACCCCGCTCACGATGTCTCGCCCGATCCGCGGACACTGGTAAGGCACGGCCACCTCCTGCCAGAAACTCCTTCGTAAACAGGCGTTTGATGTTCGCCCATCGAATGGGAAAGTCGTCGTCGCCGTCAGGCAACGTCCAAATGCAGTGGAGGTGGTCCGGCAAGAGGACGCAAGCAAACATATCGAAGGGCCAACGACGGCGCACCGACACGAATGCCCGCCGCAACGCCCGGCGAGCGCCAGTATTCTCAAAGAGTTTCCGACGACGATGCGTCATCAATGTGAAAAAGTAGGACGCACCCTCCTCGCGCCAGCGGATGTAATTTGGCATGCCCAGATGTTATCGACGCGACATGGATGGGCCAACAAATGTTGGTCGGGCTCTGCCCGACGGAACGTCATCCACTCCGCCGATGTCGGGCGGAGCCCGACCTACCTGGCTGGCTATCAGGCGTTTCAACGTGCCTTCGAACCGCCCTGATCGAATCCCCTCGCAAGTCGAAACCACGTGATGAATGTGACGCTTTACACGGAATCCCAGCCATGCGGTAGCGGTCTTCTTGCGACGCCGTGAATGCGAACAAGTGGTGCTCTTATAGGTGCTGGCCTTAGCGTTCCGTGACGTGCAGCAAGAAGCGCGATCGCTCGCCAGCGAGCCTGTCGGCGAGCTGAGTCTTACCATCCTCGCGGGCGCGGTTGACAATCAGGTCAAAGATCTCGTTGTAGTAGACGCGCTCGTCAAACTTACGACCGAGTTTCTTGGTAACGTCGAGTGCCTTGTCGAAGGCTTCCTTGTGAGCGGCCTCGACCAGCCACGTAGCCTCTTCATGCCAGTCCGGAGGAAGACTCATGTCCTCTATGACTCCAACCATCTCCGTCTTGATGCGGCGGCTGGCATCTTCGCGCAGCTTGGCATAGAAGGTGAGGCCGACGGCTATCACGACTACGAGGCTGATCAGCCAACGCAGGATGTTGCGGCCTAGTGACCTCACGGTGACACCTTCATCAGTCGTGCAACAGGGACATCACCTCGCCGCGGGTCCTGGCATCACTCCTGCACCGGCCCCGAACAGCGGACGTCACCATGACACTGCCCGCCTTTTTTATGCCCCGGCAGGTCATGCAAGTGTGTGTGGCCTCGACCACGATGGCGACGCCCTTGGCTTGGAGCTTCTCCATGAGCAGGTCGGCGATTTGGCAGGTTAGCCGTTCCTGCACCTGCGGCCTGTGGGCAAAATCGTCCACCACACGGGCCAGCTTGGAGATGCCAATGACCTGGCCGTCCGGCAGGTAGGCCACGTGGGCCTTCCCCTCAAACGGCATCAGATGATGCTCGCACATTGAGTTGAACGGAATGTCCCGTAACACTACCAGCTCGTCATAAGTCTCGCTGAATACTGCTCTAAGATGCTCGGCTGGATCTGAGTTGAGCCCATCGAACAATTCCTGATACATACTCGCGACGCGCCTGGGCGTCTCCTGCAAGCCCTCACGGTTGGGATCCTCACCGACAGCCGCCAATATCTCGCGAACCGCGTTTTCGATGCGTTTTAGGTCCATAGGTTTCTAACACTAACACTGAGCAAGCCAAAAACGCCTGGGGAACCCGATGATACTACAGAGGACCGGTAGCAAGTCAAAGGCTGGAGCATGCCCGGCCGAGGGTCATGTTGACCATGCCCGGCTCAATTCAGGGCTTGGGCGAGCGGGCAATGTCTCGGCGACGCAAGCTTGGGCAAGGCCAGAGTGTCCACCCACCCTGTGCAGGCAGAGTACCGCGGGGGATCGGCATATGTAGTGGGCGGGCCCCGGTGGGCTATATGTGAGGCACAAGGCACCTGCGGCTTGCACTGCGGTGCCGCCACTCCGCCTCTGGACAGACACGTATGTAAGGGCCGATACTGCCGATAATCGTATGGTGCGGACGCGGGGCAGGCTTTAACCTGCGCGAGCTTGCGTTCTTGATATTGCATTGAGTGGCCGGGCGACCCCCGATGGGCATACCCGTGCAAACAACGTCGCGGCCCTGAGGACCACCAGGCACGAACGGAGGAATTCTTGTGCATTATCTGATCACGACCGGATGTAGTATCGCGGTTGCAGCGAGCTTGTGCCTTGGTGGGCCCGCAGATCAGCGAGGGAGGCAAGCTCCTGCCAACCCATCTGGGTCCCAGGTGTCAAGGGCGGACTCGGCTGACCGAGACACCAAAGCTCTGCCGACTGCGGAGGAACTTCTCAAGGCTCTCCAGCGACAGCGACCGGTCAACGAGGTCATCCCACCGGCCAGTTCAGCGGAGAACGGCGGGCAACCTGCGCAGCAAATGCTCTGGCCTGAAGGATCAGCCGTCGTGAGTCGCCCCGGTTGGCTTGTTGAGGACGGACTATGGTGGAGGTTCGTGTTTGATCCGCCCGACGGCGAACCGCAAACCAGATTACTGCCCAACGCCGGTTTGGAGGTGATGATTAGAACTGCAACCGGCTCTCATTTGCCGGTGAAGTATGTGGTCTCCGGCGAAATGACTGTCTTCGAGGATGAGAACTACCTGCTGGTTAGGGTGGTGAGACGATCGGCTGGAACAGGTCGGCAAACCGTCCGGCCGGAAGGGATCGAAAGCGGAACGGGCTCCACCAAGGAACAGACCGTAGGACCTGAGCAAGAACGCTCAAGCGCAACCAGGGCCGGCGACGCTCTCTCAGTCGATGCGCCCGTCGAGGATGTGCTGGCTGCCCTTCAGCAGCAAGAACCCGGTGAGGACATGATGGAGCCTCTCCAATTACGTGGGGAGGATCGGCTGGACTCGTACGCAATGGCCGCGCGGAGACTAATTCCGGATGGCTCAGCGCTTGTTCAGCGGCCGGGCCGGGTGGTCAATGAAGGTCAGTGGTGGACGTTGGCCTTCGAATCAGACCATCCCGACCACCCCGAACCTCCTATGAAACTGCTCCCCAACAAGAGTGTGGAGATGATGCTTGAGGCCTCAAAACGCCAAGCAGGCGGGCTGGTCTTTCTCGTGTCCGGGGAGGTAACTGTCTTTCGGGGTGAAAATTTCCTCCTCCCGCGAGTTGCCATGCTCAGGGCGGACCCGGGCAACCTGCGGAGGTAGCTTCCAGGCAGGTGTTGAGGTACTTCCCTGCCGATAGGTGATGATTACCACTTATGGGCACGGCCCTGTGCAGCCCGTGGTTTCCGCATAACTGAATCCCCGGAATGCGTCTAGAGCCATAGATGCGTCGATAATATCAATGCTACGATCCGGTCTGCAGCCTAATCCAAGTGCGATCAGGTCCACCCTGTGGATGGGTGGAGCATCCGGGAGATTCCTGAACTTGTCCAGGATGGCCACGACGTCGATGATGTCGACACTGCCATCCGGTGGCAACCAGCCGATGCCCACTCTGTAGGGCCCCACAGTATCGCCCCACACCGTGGTGATGGCGGTCACCTCGGCCGATAGCCTTGGCGAACCCTCTTCCCCATAGTCACACCGCACGCGGTAGGAGGCCTCCGGGACAATCTCGTCATCGCATACTACCACCATGCCCCATTCATCGGATGTTCGGGAAACAGGTCCCGTGCCGAGCCGGCCGTCGATGCTGCACGCGGTTCCCGGAACAATGCGCCGCCCAGCCGCGCACCGTATGCGTCATGCGAACCCAGACTACCCCCCACACGGAGGTGAACTTGGTGGTGCGAACGAAGGCGGCGGATAAGGGACACCGCGGAACGCATCCAGGCAGCAGGTGGCATCCGAAATATTAATCAACTGGTCTGGGG